>CAYHAJ010000451.1:0-19928 GCA_964354535.1 uncultured Pirellulales bacterium | reverse complement strand
TCACGAGCACGAGGAAGCGACCTGGCTGGATCTCGTCGATCCGGTCGAAGTCGCCGTCGGTCTGGAATGACCACCTGGAGCCGCGCCGAGATCGCCGGGCACGTCCCCGGCATGGGACCGGCCGACAAGGTGCTGCGGCTGCGCTACCGCATTGACGGCGTGTTGACCGACGCCACCCCTCCGCCCAAGCAGATGCAGTTGGCCCTGGTCTCGCGGTTCAAGATCATGAGCAGCCTCGACATCGCGGAGCGCCGCCTGCCGCAGGACGGGCGTTCCACCGTCCGGCTGGGCCAGCGCGAAGTGGACCTGCGCGTCAGCACCGTCCCGACCAGCTTTGGCGAGCGCTGCGTGCTGCGGATTCTCGACAAGAGCTCGGGCGTGTTTGGCCTGGACGAGCTGGGCCTGTGGCCGGACGATCTCAAGAGGCTCGATTCCCTGCTGAACCGCGCCCACGGCGTGATTTTCGTCACGGGGCCGACCGGCAGCGGCAAGAGCACCAGCCTCTACGCGTACCTGAACCGGATCAACTCGGCGGAGAAGAACGTCATCACGATCGAAGACCCCATCGAGTACCAGCTCGCGGGGATCAGCCAGATCCAGGTCGCCAGCAAGAAGGGCATGACCTTCGCGACCTCCCTGCGGCACGTGCTGCGGCAGGACCCCGACGTGATCATGATCGGCGAGGTCCGCGACGCCGAGACCGCCCGCATGGCGATTCAGTCTTCGTTGACCGGGCACTTAGTCTTCAGCACGCTGCACACGAACGACTCGGCCGGCGCGGTCACCCGTTTGCTGGACCTGGGTGTTGAGCCGTACCTGGTCAGCTCCTCGCTGATCGCCATCATCGCACAGCGGCTGGTGCGCAAGATCTGCCCCGACTGCAAGAAGCCGTCGCAGCCGACGGCCCAGGAGTTGAGCGAGCTGGGTCTGGGGACCCCCCAAGACAATCAAGGGGCGAAATTCTACGTGGGGGCCGGGTGCGAACGGTGCTTCAAGACCGGCTATCGCGGCCGGACCGGCATTTATGAGGTGATGCTCCTCGGCGAGAAAATTCAGGACCTCATATACAAACGGGAGACCGCGGGTACAATCAAACGGCTTGCCTTGGAGACCGGCATGCAGACGCTGCGGATGGACGGGGCCCGCAAGGTCCTCGCCGGCATGACGACCGTGGCGGAGGTGCTCCGCGTAACCCAGGCCGACGTATAGCAGGACAAAACTCGGAACGACGGATTCTCTTATGCCGAGATACCAGTATGTGGCGATTGCGGGCAACGGCAAGAAGGTGAAGGGGACGATCACCGCCGAGAGCCCCTTTGCCGCGCGAAAGCAGTTGCGGACGCGCTGTGTGCATCCTTCCTCTATTACCGAGGTCTCCTCGGGCGTCGCGGAACAGCGCGCCGCCCTTTCGTTCTTCCGGGGGATGAGCAAGTCGCAGCTCACGGACTTCACCAAACAACTCGCCACGCTGCTCAACTCCGGCATCAAGCTGACGGAAGCCCTGTCGGTCCTGACGATGCAGACCTCGAGCCAGCGCTTCAAAACCGCGCTGATCGAGATCCGCGACCGCGTCGTTACGGGCGAATCGTTCACCGACGCGCTCAAGGACTACGACCGCTATTTCGACGTGATCTACGTGGCCATGGTCCGGGTCGGCGAGGTCACGGGCACCCTGGGCGAGAGCCTCAAAACCGTCGCGAACTTCATGGAGAAGCGCCAACGGGTGGAGTCGAAAGTGCTGACCGTGATGATCTACCCGATCGTCCTGGTCGTCTTCTGCCTGTTGGCGATCCTGATTCTGACGACGAAGGTGATTCCGACGATTGGCGAGCAGATCAAGCGGGCCGGACAGGAACTGCCGTGGATCACGCAACAACTGATGAACTTCAGCGGGGTGCTGACGAGCTGGCGGGTGCTGATCCTCCTGGCAGGGCTGGGGGTCATCGTCATGGGGGCGCGGCGCTTCTTCAAGACCGAGCGCGGAGCCTACTTGCGCGACAAGTTCCTGTTGTCTCTGCCCGTGTTCGGCCCGCTGATCAAGCAGCGGGTCGTCGGCCGGTTCGCCTCGACGCTCTCGACCTTGATCGGCTCGGGCCTGTCCGTGGCCGAATCGCTGCGCGTCGTCGCCGAGACGACGGGAAATGTACTGATGCGCCGTGCCATCCAACAGGCGCGCGAGCGCATTCTGGCGGGGGCCGATATCGCCACCCCGCTCCGGGATAGCGGGGTGATCGATCCCGCTCTGGCCCACATGGTCGCCGTCGGAGAGAAGAGCGGCGAGTTGGAAACGATGCTCAAGAGCATCAGCGAGAATCTCGAGGCCTCCTCGGATGTCGTGATCGAGCGTCTGAGTGCGGCGGTCGAGCCCCTGATCATTATCTTCATGGCGGGCGTCGTCGGGCTGATCGCCTATGCGACGATCCTGCCGATTCTGCGGATTTCCGCGGTGGCGCGCTAAGCTTTCTTGGAGTAGAAGGACTATGACGGACAACGGAAAGAGACGGTTGGAACGCGGGTTCACCATGGTCGAGCTCATGGCGGTGCTGATCATCCTGGGCCTGTTGGCGGCGGTGGTGGTGAAGAATTTTGTGGGCCAGGTGGACAAGGGGCGGGTGATCACGACCAAGGCCAGCTTGCGGGAGTTGCACACGGCCATCAACCAGTTCCACATGGAGAGCAGCCGGTGGCCCGCGGAGCAGGAAGGATTGACCGTTCTGGTCCAGCAGCCCGCCGACGTCACCAACTACCCCCCGGGCGGTTACATCGAAACGACGCAGATTCCGAAGGACGCCTGGGGACGCGACTTCATCTACGAGCCGTATCCGGAGACCGGCCGGCCGTTCGTGATCAAGAGCCTGGGCGCCGATGGCCAACAGGGGGGCGATGGCTATAATGCAGACTTGCTCAGCACAGATGCCAATTGACGGGGCGCGGAGCCTCTGGCGGTGGTCGGGATCATCCGCCGCAGCGCGCCGGTGTTACGCTCGTGCCCAGGCCATCACGCTGGTCGAACTCCTCGTGGTGTTGTCGCTCCTCTCGTTGCTGGTCATCATGGTGCAGGTGAGCCTGTTTGGAGTGCTGCGCCGCAATACGTTCAAGGCGCAGGTACAGGATTTTGTCTCCACGATGCAAATGACCATTTCGAACGCCTCCGAGACCGGCCGGCGGTACGAGATGATCCTCAACCTGGCGGAACAGAGTTACCTGCTGCGCGAAATGACCGGCTCCGATCTCACGTCCGAGCCGCTGGCCGAGCAGATCATCACGCAAGGGGCGTTCCGGGGCAATTGCCGGCTCGCTTATGTGGAGTTTGATGACGGGAAGTACACCAATCAGGACAAGGCGAAATTCCGGACCGGACACGCCGGCTGGCAGAACGGCGGCAAGATCGTGTTCCTCGACGAGAGCGAGCAGCCCTACGCCGTGATCGTCAATCGCATGACTCCGATCATTCAACTGCTCGAAGGCGATCCCCCCCTGATGACCCCCAAGACGAAAGAACAAGTCCCATTCCTGTGACAGCCTATGAGTAGCAGGGCAGACAACCTGGGCACCGTGGAGCGAACCCGTGGGCGACGGGACGCGGCGTTTACCCTGCTCGAGGTGCTGGCGGCTCTGGCCATCCTGGCCTTGGCCAGTTCGAGTGTGCTGATCGTGATCGACCGCTGCGTGGCCTCCGCGTCCAATTCCGCCCTGCGCCTGGAGGCGTTCGAGCTGGCCCGCGAGAACCTGGAGAAGATCCTCATCTCCGAGACCGCGGAGGAGACGGTGGATTATGGGACGAGCGACCGATTTCCGGATATTTCCTGGCAGACGATTGTCGAGGGCTTTCCGGAGCCCGTCACGGGACAGATGTGGGTCCGCGCCGTCTGCTCCGCGGAGTACGTCGACTCAACGGGCGAGAAACGCACCGTCGAGTTAGTGCATTGGCTGAGCCCCCTGACCGAGCAGCAGGCCGGGTTGCTGGTGGATCAGCAGGAACTCGAGAGACTCGGGCTGGAGCAGCTTCTCCAGACCGATGAAGAAGCGGCCAACTACGCCAAAGTGGACACGGACACTCTCCGGAAATGGGTGGAGAACGGCCTGGTCAGAACCGGCGAGGGCATGTTCCTCAAGTACAACCTGGATGTCTTTGTCCAAGCCAAAGGGGAGCCCACCCCGGAGCAGAAAGCCGAGCAGGTCGCATCGGTCCAGAAGTTGGCGATGAAGCTCAAGATGCAGGAAAAGGGACTGGAACAGAAGGAGTCGCCGCCGCAGGAGAAGGGGACGAAGGGTCTGTTGAAGCAGGAACTGGAGAAGCTCAGCCCCGACCAGATCAGGAACCTTGTGAACCCGAGCAACCGTCTAAAATAGACCGTGCGATGATGCGTATGAGAGATGACCGCCGAAAACGCCGACTTCCGTCCGGGTTCTCCCTGGGCGAACTGCTCGCCGTGGTCATCGTCGGCGCGATGATCCTCACGGCCATTCTGACGATCTATGGCCGGGCCCAGCAGGCGGCAGACGCGGTCCTGAGGAAGATCGACAGTCCCTCGTGGGCCTCGGAGGTCTTGCAGCTCATGGCGCGGGATCTGGACCGCATCCTCAACTCGGAGGGAGTGACCGTCCAGATCCGAAATGGTCTCGATAACCGCTTTCAGCGGGCCGAGCTGGTCCTGAAGCGCACGTACCACAACCAGGAGAACAAGGAACTGACCCTGGAGGAGATCACCTGGCGCGCCGGGTACGACCAGGAGGGAAGCTCCCCGGGCTTGGTGCTCTATCGGGGTTACGAAGGCGTGGCGCCCGAGGACAAGCTGCTCGACGACAATCGCGAGCAGTGGGAAAGAGGGTACCCCTTGGTGCCGGTCTGTCGCGGCGTGACTTTCTTCCGGATCCAGGCCTGCAAGGGCCAGGAACTGATGGACCAATGGCCGGCCTCGGCCCCGCCTCCCGGCGTCAAGATCACGATCTCCTTCGGCGAACCACGGGAGACGGTGAGCGGGGTGAACGAGGTGGCGGAGACCGACAAGATCAGCCGGATCGTGGCCCTCGATCCCACCCGGAAGATCCAGTTTTCCATGCTCGGCCGGGGCGATCCGAACGCGGTCGCCGACCCGAATGCGTCGTCGGGTGACACCTCGTCCACGAGGGAAAAGGCATCCGACCAACCAACGCCGAAAGAACAAAGACCGAATGAGCGCACGACCAATGAGCGGACGTCCGCACCAACTCGATCCAGATAATCGACGGGGTCGCCGGGGAGTGATTCTGCTGCTCACCCTGGTGATTCTGGTGATCCTGTCGACGCTGGGCTACACCCTCTCCGCTCAGGTCGCGGCACGTCGGCATCGGGATCAATACGTCATCGACTACAGCATTGCCCGGCACGCCTGTGCTTCCGGCCTGAAGTACGCGCTGACCTCGGCGGGCGGTCTTCAGTACGGTTTGATCAGCCGGCCCAACGAGCCCGATTTCTCGGACCTCTTTGCTCTGAGCGAGCCCGAATATCAAAAGCTGCTGGAGCAGGTCGCGGCCAGACTGGCGGCCGACAGTAATCTGGTGGACGGGAGTCTCGGGGCGGCCTGGGGAAGCGCGAAAACCGCCTCAGGCACCCGGAAGAAGGCCACCAAGACGAAGGTTGCCAACCTCGGGGACGCGAATGACATCAGCGATATCAACGACGTCAACGAGTTCGACCCGAACAGCGGCTCGTTCGTCGATCCCAAACTGCTGAAGATCCGGGGTCCGTATGGCCCGCCCTGGCCGCTGGTGACCGAGCCGATCGAATTCGAGATCGGATCGGCCCAGGTGAAGATCGAGATCGAGGATGAGAACGCGAAGTACCCTCTGGGCTGGGTCCTGATCGCGGATGAGAAGCTCAAGCCGGTCATGGGGGCGAGCTGGTCGACCTTCTGCGAGTGGATGGGGTATACGTCCGAGGAGATCGGTCTCTTGACCGAGAGCCTGGCCAAGATCGGGGCGACGAAACCGTTCAAAATCGAGTTCAAGCTGGAGTCAGAGCCGGCCCCGGCGCCACCGGCGGTCACCCGGATCACCCGGCCGCCGCCCGGCACGGGGACCACGGCCGTACGTCGCACGGTGCCGCGCAAGCCGATTACCGTCGAGGAGCAGATCGACCGGCAGAACAAGGAATATGCCATGCTGCTGCACAGCTCTCTGATCGACAGGGACCTGCTGCTGCGTCCGAGTATCGTCAGCGATACCCGCAAGGAGTGCGCGATGAAGTATCTCGGACTGTGGGGGACGCGGCACATCAACGTCAACACGGCTCCCCGGCAGGTCCTGGAGGCGGCGTTGACCTTGGGCAGTGTGGCCAATGCCCCCAAGATCGCCGCGGCGATCATCGAACGGCGGCAGACCAAGCCGGTCGCCGATGTCAACGAGCTCAAGCAGGCTGTACCCCGCTATTCCAGCGCCATTGACGATTGTCGAAACTTCATCACGGCGACCAGCACCGTCTTGACGATTCGCGTCACGGCGGTCAGCGGGGTGGCCAAGGCCACCGCGGTGGCCGCCGTGAGCAGAGTGGGCGATAAAGTGCAGCCCATCGCCATGATTTCGGAATGATTGGGGGAGTAAATGCCCGGGCCGCTTTTGACGACAAAGGGAGAAGGGCCAATCCGCCCGTTGGAGATGGTGAACCGTGGAATCTGGAAACGACTTAGGAATCTACTGGAGAGAGAACCAGGCGACCGTGGTGTGCCTGGCCCCTGCAGGCCGCGCGCGCAAAGTGGTGGATTGCTTCTCGGTCGCCGTGGAGGGGCAGTCCCAGCAGGGCCAGCAGGCTCTGGCCGATAAAATCGTCCAGACCTGCCGCCAGCGCAAGGTCAAGTTCACCGAGGCGGCAGTGGCCTTGGACTGCGCGGCGTTCATGCAGCACGCCGTGCACAGCGAATTCCGCGATCCCAAGCAAATCGCGGCCACGGTCCGCTTCGACACCGAAGAGGCCCTGGCGACGGACATCTCGGAGATGGCGGTGGCGTTTCGGGTAACGTCGAGTACCGAGGAGGGCGCGAATCTCGATGTCTTCACGGCCCAGCGGGCCATCCTGTCGGATATCATTCTGTCGCTGCAAAGCCACGGAATCGATCCGGTCGCGGTGGACCCCGATGTCTGCTGCCTGGCCCGCTATCTGACGGAATACGCCCCCGCGTCCGAGTCCTCGGAGCAGAGCACCTTGCACGCGCTGCTCTCGGACAGCCGCGGTTATCTCGTCATGCTGTCCGGCGCACGGCAGCCTTCGGTGCTGCGGACGTTTCTGCTCGGGTCGGGTCAGGAAAGAACGGCCCTGCTCGCGCGGGAGATCCTGGTGACGACGGCGCTGGCCGAGACGGGCCATCCGGTGAGCGGACTCCAGGTCTTCGACACCGCCGGTACACTCCGTACGGAGTCCCTCCGGGAGGGAACCGGTCTGGGCGTCGGCACGTCCGATCTGGTTGCCCTGGCGGGCGCGAGCCTGGGCGAGGGCCCCGACCGTCCGAATGCGGTGGATTTTGCCCTGGCCTGCGGGGCGGCCTTGTCGCCCGCCCAGAAGATCAACAGCGTCAACCTGCGGAACGACCACATGCCGCACCTGGGCCGGAAACGCCGGGTGCAGAACGCCGTGCGGCTGCTGAGCATCTCGCTGACCATGCTGTTGCTGGCGGTGGGCGTGTACTTTCACTCCCACTTGATCGGGGTGAACAAGCTGAGAGAAAATCTGCGGGACAAGCTGGAAACGGACTACCTGCCGGTCATGCCCGGGGAGAAGAAGATGCCGATGCCCATGAGCCAAGCCGTCGAGAAACTCCAGGGGGCGCTCCGTCGCGTCCGGGCCGAGAAGAAGGGCGAAGGCGATCACACCTCCGTATCCGCGAAATTAACGCAGGTTCTCTCCGGCATCAATGGCTGCGCCCGCCAGACGGATCTGAATATGGACTCGATTACCGTCACTTCCAGTCTCACGTCAGGCATCATCATCACGGGCGACACCTCCAGCTGGCAGAACACCACCAAAGTGATGCAGGATGCGTTCAAAGGGGTGGGCCTGGAGTACGGAGCGACGGATATGCGGTCCGAAGGGGCGCGGCACGCGTTCACCATCACGCTGGAGTTGGCGAAGAAGGGCAAGGGGACTTAGGAATGCGCGAGATCTACAAGAATCCCATGGTGTATTACCTGTTGATTCCCGTGCTGGTGGGCCTCTGGCCGCTCTTGGTCTGGGGCATCTATCTGCCGCGGTCCCAGAGCGATCTCAAGACGGAAGGCAGCCTGTGTATCGAGGGGCAGACCCAGGTGATCGAGATCCTGCGGCTCGACCCGGACCGGCTGACTCCAGTGAAAGGGCCAGGGACGACGGAGTTTGAGTTCGGCAGTGCGGCGACCCAAGCTGCCAACCTGTGCAAGATTCCCTCGAGCAGTCATCAAGTGAGTGCTGGGGGCAAGAGCACCTCCGAAGGCCGCACACGCCAGGATGCGCGGATCAAGCTCACCAACGTCGGCATCATCCAGGCGGCCAAGTTCCTCTCGAACATGCAGTCCATGTGGGTGACGCTCCAGTGCGAGAACCTCAAGCTCCAGAAGAAAAAAGGGATGCCGGACCAGTGGGACGTGGATTTTCGCTTCGTCTACTACTACTGAACTGGAGCCGATCATCAACACGTATGCACTCTGCCACAACAGCCCTTCTTGCCAACCGGAACCTGCGCGGCATCACTATATGTAGTAGGTCCCCCACCTTTCCATCTTTGGGGCAGTAGAGCTTTGCGCAGGCTGCAAGCGGTGGCCGCTGGTCCGTGGAAAACGTCTTTCCCAGTGTCCCAGGACTGCTTCTTTTGCCTTGCCAGAGGCATTCTGCGCCACAAAAAACATATCTTTTCTACCCGAAACTTTTCTAAAGTTTTGTCGGGGGTTGCGTCGATATCAATAGTGTTATAAGCCTCATTAGGAAACGCGAGGCATACAACATATAGTGGTAGTGCGACAGCCCGTCACCTGTGGGCAACTTGTGAAGAGCGAGTCTTTTTTTTGACAAGGTAGCGCGGATGCCGAATCGGGATTCGAACGGGTTCGTGAAGGATAGTGAGCAGTGGGTCAATCCTCTTGACGTTGACTTGGCCCACGATAAGGACGTGATCATGGAACAGATCCTTGAAAATATAAACCATACGCCGTTGGGGCAGGTGCTGAAGAGAATTGCTTCTTTGCCTGAGGTTCGTCAGCAAAAGGTCCTCCGGCTGCGACGGCAGATCACGGCGGGCCGGTACGATCTGACCGAGCGACTGGACGAGGTCGTCGACAAGGTTCTGGAAGACCTGATCACCTGACTCGCCGGCCTGACGCGGACCTCCGGCGGCTCCGGGGGCTGAGAAAAGGGAGAAACGCCGGCATCACGGCGCGTCCGAGCCTTCTTTGTCCAACTCGTCAATCTCCACGAGCCTGTAGCCGGGTTGTCTCGATCTCGCCAACTCCGCCTCGTAGGCCGTAACCAACTTCTCCTGGATGCGCGTGCGGCACGCGGGATTGATGGGGTGGGCGATGTCCGCGTGCAGCTTGGCCCGCCCTTTGAAGTCTTTCTTGACCCGATGGTCCGTCAAGGGACGTCCGCAACCACTGCAGAACTTGGCTCCCAGGATGTTCTTGCCGCCGCACTTGCCGCAATGGTCGCTCATCTTGCGCGACGGCATCGCAATGAAATAGCCGTCCGGCCCCTCGATGACCTTGATGTCGCGCACGACGAATTCGTTGTCGAATGTCATCGAGCAGAACGCCTTCAGCCGGTCATCGCGATTCTTCACCAGCCTGACTCGGACCTCCGTTATTTCCATGTCTCTTGCCTCGCCGAAGCCTTACCATTGGTTATTCCTCACGACCGTACTGCCCCAGCCGGTCTTTTCCGCAATCCTGTCTCGCACTGCTTCGAGGCGTTCTTCCTCTCCTTGATCGAAGATGAGGAACATCGTGGATCCACTGCCGCTCAGGCAGACGGGACCCACCTCGAGCGCTTCGATGGCTTTCTTTCGCTCGCCCAGTTCCTCGTACAGCTCGAAACAGCTTCTTTGGAGCATGTTGACGGACATTTTCGCTATCGTATCCACCCTGTCGCTCTCCAGAAGGGCGGCCAAGGCAGCGTGTAGCCGCTCGTAGAGAGCCGGGTCGTGACGGTAGTTCGCGTAAACCTCTTTCGTGGAGGAATTGATGTCGGACAGGATCAGGAGGGCGGTAAAAGGGAAAGGGCCGGCCGACGCGGTGATTTTTTCGCCCCGTCCCGTGCAATAGGCGAGGGGACCATTCAGAAAGAAGGGGACATCGCTGCCGAGCCGGGTGGCCCTCTCCGCCATCTCGTTCTTGGCCAAGCCCAGATTCAGGTACCGGTTGAGGCCCATCAGGGTCGCCGCGGCGTCGCTGCTGGCCGAGCCCAACCCCGAGCCGGCGGGGAGATTCTTGACGAGCGTGACGCGGAGGCTGGGGGCTTGGCCGGACTCGTGGAGGAGCAACTCGGCCGCCCGGTAGACCAAGTTCGTCTGGTCTGGCGGCGCCCAGCGGGGGCCCGCGCAGAAGAACGCGAGGCCCGGCGTGTGCCCCGGCTCGATTCGGATCTCGTCGTACCAGTCCACCTTGGCCATCACGGTCTCGATCTCGTGGAAGCCGTCCGGGCGTTTCCCGGCAACCAGCAGGCTCAGATTGAGCTTGGCCGGAGCCCGTACGAGCAACGTGTCGCCCACACCTTCAAATTGCCGTGCGTCTGTCATGGTCTATCCGGGTCCCAACCTGCGGACCCTCCGTGTTCTCCTATCTATTGGCGTTTGCCGAACTTCCGTGTTGACATTGTATTTGCGTCCGACTAAGTTTGGTAGCCTATGGAAACGATCATTGACTATGTCCTCCATCTGGATCGACATCTCAACGTGGTTTTGGACAGCGTCGGGCTGTGGAGCTACCTGCTGTTCTTCGCGATCATCTTCGCGGAGACGGGCCTGGTGGTCACGCCCTTCCTTCCGGGAGACTCCCTCGTTTTCACGCTGGGCACGCTGGCGGCCACCGGCTCCCTGAACATCGGGTGGCTCTTCGTGATCCTGTGCGCCGCCGCCATCTTGGGCGACAGTGCGAATTACGCGGTCGGCAAGTACTTTGGCTCGCTCATCCTCAGGAAGCAGGGGGCCTGGTTCCTCAAGAAGGAGCACATCGAGCGCACGCACCGGTTCTATGAAAAATATGGCTCCAAGACGATCGTTTTGGCGCGGTTCGTTCCGATCGTGCGGACGTTTGCTCCCTTCGTGGCGGGCGTGGGCCGCATGAGCTACGGCCATTTTCTGACCTATAACGTGGTCGGCGGACTCCTGTGGATCATGCTCTTTGTCTTCGGCGGGTATTTCTTTGGAAATATCCCCGTCGTCAAGCAGAACTTCGGGCTGGTCATCATTGTGATCATCATTCTCTCGATCCTGCCCGCCATAATTGAGATCTGGAAGGAGAAACGGCGATCGTCCGCCTGTCCGGCGGGCGGGGAGTGCAGCGGACAATAAAGCGATTTTTGCGCAGGTCCGGGCCGTATGAACGACGCACAGAAGCAGATCTTGCTCACCATCGCCCGGGAGGCGGTCAAAGCCACGGTCACCGGCTCTCCAGGACCTGCCCTGCAATCGGACGATCCGGCGTTGACCGCCCCCTGTGGGTGTTTCGTTACCCTCAAGACGCGGGGCCGGCTGCGCGGCTGCATCGGCCAGTTCCTCTCCGACCGGCCCTTGACCGAGCTGGTCGCCGAGATGGCTGATGCCTCCGCCTCCAAAGACCCGCGCTTCTTCGACCATCCTTTGACCGTCCGCGACCTGAGCAACCTGGAAATCGAAGTCTCCGTCTTGTCGCCCCTGGAGCGGACGGAGGACCCGCTGAATCTGCGGCTGGGCGTGGATGGCATCTACATCAAGAGAGGCTACGCCTCCGGCTGCTTCCTGCCCCAGGTCGCGACGGAGACCGGCTGGACGAAGGAGGAATTCCTGTCCTACTGCTGCGCCCACAAAGCCGGCCTGCCGCCCGATGCCTGGAAAGACCCGAAGACGGAGGTCTACCTGTTCACCGCCGAAGTCTTCGACGCCCCTTCCAACGCCCTCTGACGCTGCACGTCTCATAATCCTTCCGCTTTCCTGCAAATGGCGTTCTTTCGCCGTGCGTGAGCGGTGGGCATTTTGTATACTTTCAAAGGGGCTTGCGGTGCGACGTTTGAAGTGTCACGTGAGTGAGCGTGCCTTCTTCAAACGGAACACCTCGGACTTCCCACTTAGCATCAATATCGGACAAGGAGGAGGAGTATGGCGCGGGAGTTGGCTGCCGCTCTGATTGGCGCGGCGATTTGGCTGACGGGTTGTGCACCCGTGCAGCACGCCCGGACCCCATTGGCAAAGCCGAACGCCCGAGAGCAATCTGGCGTCGCGATCAGGGAACGTCTGCAAAGCGAGCGTCTGCCGGCCCTCGTTGCGGTGGAGCCGTGGGAGAGCAAGTACGGCCTGGGTTTGAAGCTGGTCACGGAACATTATGAGGTCTTCGCAACCGTCCGGCAGCCCCTGATGCTGCGGATGGTCCCGGCCTTCATCGAATCCGCCTATCGCGCCTACAACGAGCAACTGCCACAATCCATCGATACCTCGACCCCGCTCCCCGTGTACCTGTTCGCCGACCGGCGGCAGTGGGAGGATTTCACGCGTGATTTTGCCGGGGAGCAGGCATCGATCTTCTGCAAGATCAAGAGCGGGGCCTATTATCTCAACGGTGCCTGCGTCGTCTACGACCTTGGCGGCCAGCGGACCCTCTCGGCCCTGGGGCACGAGGGCTGGCACCAGTTCAACAGTCGGCACTTCAAGTACCGCCTGCCCAGTTGGCTGGACGAGGGTGTCGCGATGCAGTTCGAGACCGGTGTCCGCGAGGGCGGCCTGTTTCATTTCGACCCGGCCGCCAATCTCCAGCGGCTCGGCGCTCTCCAGGAGATGCTCGCCGCGGGTAACTCCATTCCGTTGCGGGAACTCGTATCCACCAGTCCCGGCGAGGTGCTCGCCACGAACCAGGATCAGGCCGTGATGGCGTTCTACAGCCAGTCCTACGCGCTGATCCGTTTCCTCCGCGAGGCCGGTTCCGGCCGGCACCGGGATGCCTACCGCCGCCTGATGTCCGATGGCCTCCTGGGTCACTGGCCCCTCGACGCCTCCGCCGGAATCACGGCCGAGGACCGCAATCTCCCCCGCACTCTCCCATGGAACCGCCAAGTCGGCCGCCAGCTCTTCGAGCACTACATCGGACCCGACCTCGGCCAACTCGAACAGGAATACTTAGCCTTCTGCCAGCGCATCACCCGCGGCCTCGTCGTCACGCGCAGCGACGAGAGCGGCCGGTTCGCAGCGGTCCAATGATACGCCAAGTCGGGATCTGACCGCTGAGGAAAACGCTTGACGTTTAACACTGCGCGTTATATCCTTTCTCTATGATCCGGAGCTTCCATGACAAGGATACACGGGCACTGTATGAGGGCAAATGCCCTCCACGGTTCAAGGCTTTGGCCACGGTGGCCGAACGTAAACTGCAGATGTTGGACGACGCGTGCGGGATTCAGGATCTACGTGTTCCTCCGGGCAATAGACTGGAAGCTCTCCAGGGAAAGCGCAAAGGTCAGTGGAGCATCCGGATCAACGACCAGTGGCGCTTGTGCTTTCTCTTTGAAGAGGGCAATGCCTTTGACGTGCAGATTGTCGATTACCATTGAGGAGATCGAATCATGAATCCGACCAATAAGATGCGTCCCGTTCATCCGGGCGAGGTCTTGCGTGAGGAATTCCTGAAGCCCTTGGGGATGAGCGCTCATGCGCTGGCACTGGAGCTGAAGGTGCCTGCGCCGCGGATCAATGAGATCGTGCGGGAACGGCGTTCCGTTTCGCCGGATACGGCCCTCCGCTTGGCGCGCTACTTCGGAACTACGGCGCAGTTCTGGCTGAATCTGCAAACGAGCTATGATTTGAAAATCACGGAGCGCCAGGTCGGCCCGAAGATCGCCAAAGAGGTCCATGCGCGACTCGTGGCGTGACATGGACGATGCCATTATCCGAGAAGCACGAGAGATAGGCAGCAGATCGAGCAGGGCTTCGGACACAAGGTGGACAAGCACCTCGACAGCATATGCGAAGCTCAAAAGAAGCATGGCGACAAGCTGGTTCGCCGAAGACCGAGGCGATTGCCGCGACAAAGGTCGTGTGATTCGTTCGACCCACCCGCGTGATAGTGGCACGGAAACGTGCAAATGTTGCCGTAGTGCACCAAGTGGGGAGATGGGCGTTACGACGCACGGTTAGGTACACAGGCGATCAGTAGGAAGATCATGATGTGGGAATACAAAGAGGCCGGCCGGTTGCTCACGTATTAGAGCATCGGTGCCACAGTCTGCATCTACTGCCGCCAAGACATGTTTCGTCTCCCAGCGAGGAGATGCGAGCAGGGCTGTCGTGGGCCTCTCGCGCAATTGACAATCTGTCCGTGCTGTGGTTGGTGGAATGTCTATCGCGTGCATCAGGGCGAGAATCCTCGAACGCCCGGTCTCGAAGGCTATGACGGTGCCATTGGTTCTCTGCTGGAACTTGATCCGACCGATATTGGCGTGCCTCTTGCTGAGCTACGGAACCACCTGATGCGCCGAGCCGACGCCCTCTACAAGGTGCACCCGCGCCGATTTGAGGAGCTTGTGTGCAGTGTGTTTCGCGATCTCGGGTATAACGCCCGAGCGACTGCATATAGTGGCGACGGTGGAGTCGATGTCATTCTTGAAGAGTCATCGGGTTCCAGCATCGGTGTGCAGGTGAAGCGCTATGCTAAAAGCAGGCGGATCGAGGCTGAGCAGATTCGTTCGCTCGTCGGCGCGCTGCTCGTGAATGGGCATACTCAGGGCATTTTCGTCACAACGTCCTCATTCCGGAAGGGCGCGCGAGCGGCGGCAGGGAAGACTGCCAGAATTGGGTATCCAATCGAACTGCTGGACGCGGAGCGATTTCTCCAGGCACTGGGCATCGCACAAATCAAGTCATTCATGCTGGACGATCATCACTATGCGTCGTACATCCTGAGTGAGGGAGTCCACCTTGGGTCAGGTAGAGAACGGCAGTTCGTCGCTGGCGAGAATCTGGTGGACCGCCCGGTTGCGGCTCAGGTCATGTTGACTGCTGACCTCATCGATCTCTATGGAGAGGCAGGTACTCAGCGAGGGCGCTGATGCGAAGCACTTCGCGGTGGATGCCGAGTTCGAATCATTACAGCGTGGCCGCTATGACGAATAGGAAATCGATGAAGCATTTGACGGAAGACGAGATTGACAGGATTGTGATCGATGAGGCGGATAAACGCTCCGCATGGGAGAAACCCGTCCATGTAAAGAGACCAAAGGGGTGTTCTCTGACCATTCCGTCGGACCTTGCGGCGAGAGCGAGTTTTCTTGCCCGGTTGCCGGGGTCATCCGGTCTTGACGAATGGGTGACGCACGTTCTTCGGGAGCGAGTGGAACTGGAAGAAGGGGCATTTAGCGAGGCCCGAAGAGATCTGTCCGCCCGGAAGACACCCGACAAGTCGCTACGTCGGACAGTCAGAAGCCGGCGCTGAGTTTTGGGGGTCACCACTTGAAGTAGCCGCCGTAGTGGCGGTAGAGAAGGCCGATGGAACGCATGGAGAAGATGGCGACCAACTGCACCAGCAGATTCACGGACAGTTCCCTGGCGGCATCCACGGTGGATAGGTGCGGGTCTCTGAAAGTCGGGTTTTCGCCGGTGTATTGGATGGTGTGCATTTCGAGCGCGCAGGTGGCGACCAGGAGCAGGACCACCGTCAGGTAGGGGAGGAAGGCTCGAAAGATAGGGGCGAGAAGAAAGTCGGGCCGCAGGAGCGTGAAGTCCTGGCCGACGGCGAGAGTCAAGATCGCGGCGGGGAAGAGGAACAGACCGGCGAGCTGAAAGAACTGCAGGAGCAAGTGCAGAGGCGTGTAGCCGGACCAGACCTGACCGGCGGTGATGCCATGGCTCTGGGCCAGCGCCAGCGTGATGAGGAAGGGCGACTCGACTAAGAAGAGCGTATAGGTGAAGATGAAGATCGGCTCGAGGACGTGCCAGAGGAAGGTGATCGAGGTACCCACATCCACCTCGGGCAGCACATCCTGGTCTTGGGCCGTCTCGTAGATGATGCTCAAGTAGTAGCCGAACAGCAGGCCCCAGATGATGAACGAGGAGACCCAGGTCAAGCAGCACGCCCCGGCCAGGAAGAACCGAAAGCAGACCAGCGCGATCACGAACGCCAGCGGCGTGACGCTTTCCGGCTTGAAGAAGATCCGCCAATTGTCGAGGAAGACCGCCCGGTAGAAGCCCGGGATGGGATCTTCCCGGGGCTGGGGCTCGGGGGCGACCTTCTCGGCCTTCTCGAAGCTTCTGGCGGGAATGAGGAACTTCTGGCCGCACGTGTAGCATTTGGCCCTCTTGCCGGCGTGCTTGCTGTCGAACGCAATCACCGCACCGCAATGAGGGCAGTTGAACTCCACTGTCATGGTTCGTCGATCCTCTACGCAAAACCAAAGACCGACAACGGGCGCCCGTCGATCACAAATTCACAATCCCAAATCCCAAGCACCAAATCTCAAACAAATCTCAAGTTCCAAGTCCCAAAGCCCCAAACGCTCGCGCCCCGCGGTGGCCTGGTTTGGGATTTTCTTCCGTTTTGATCATTAGGATTTGTTTGGGATTTGGAATTTGGTGCTTCGCGCTTCGCGTTCAGTCCCTTTGCATGCAATCCACGAAGGCCTTGAGGTCGTTCACCCACTTCTGCGCTTCCAGCAGGTCGATCTTGTCCGCTTTGACGAGCAGGGCCATGTGCTTCTCCAGGGTGATCATCTTCTCGTCCGGCTTGTTGCGCGTCTTGGTTTGCAACTGCGAGTAGAGCTGCTCGACCTTGCCGGTGCGGATGTTATTGGCGACGGCGTAGTTGTTGTTGAGGATCTCCATCGCCACGATCCGGCCCTGGCCGTCCTTGCGCGGGATCAGTTTCTGGCTGACGACGTACGCCAGCCCCAGGGAAAGCTGGTTGCGGACCTCCGCCTGGCGGCCTTCGGGGAAGTAGTCGAGGATGCGGGTGATCGAGCCGGTGACATCCCGCGTGTGCAGGGTGGAGAACACCAGGTGGCCGGTCTCGGCCGCCATGAGCGTCATGGCGATGGTCTCCGCGTCGCGCATTTCGCCGACGAAGATCACGTCCGGGTCCTCCCGCATCATCTCCTTGAGGCCATCGTAGAAGGATTTGACGTCCCGGCCAACCTCGCGCTGGGAGATCATCGAATATTTCTGCGGCAGGATGTACTCGATCGGGTCCTCGACCGTGATGATCCGGCAGGCAGTCTTGTCGCTGATGCGTCCCACCATGGAAGCGATCGTGGTGGATTTGCCGGCCCCGGTGATGCCGGTGAGCAGGACCAGCCCCGCCTTGAGGTCGATGATGTCCTGCCAGACATCGTTGGGAAAGCCGATGTCCTCGATCTGGGGGACATCGAGCGATAGCGCCCGGATCGCCGCGGCGATTCCGTCGTTCTCCCGGAACACGTTGATGCGGAACTGCAACGACCCCATGCGATAGGAGCCATCCACGCTGTGCTCCGTCAGGAGCTTTTGCAGGCCGTGCTCTTTGAGCAGCGGGAAGATGAGCTGCTTGGCAATCTCCGGCGTGACATGCGGGCCTTTGAGCTTTACCAGATTGCCGTCGATGCGATAGGCGGGCGGCGAGCCGACCTTGATGTGCAGGTCGGAGACCCGCATGGCCCCATGCTCCTCGAAATACTTCAGCATGTCGAGAATGCTATACTTGCCGAGATTCTCGGTGGGATAGACCTTCGCAGAAGGGGAGTACTCCGGTGTCGTCGCTTGTGTCATAGCTTTCTCCGTGGCAGTCAGGGCCAACGCCGTTCTGATGCGCTTTTTTCCGCCAATTGTTCCATTATACCGGTTAGGCCCGCGGATGCAAAGGGCGAGCCGGCGTGTTTGTGCCGCCGAGAGGGGGCAGTAACACGGGCGTCTCGCCCATGAGTAACACGGGCATCCTGCCCGTGGATGTTCCGTATTACTGACAAGCATCAGCTCTCGCGGCGACGCCCGGCGGGCTCGGTAATTGGCTTTGTTTCACACGATCGGTTTTCCCAACCGGCTACTGACTACCGGCTACCGCTGACTGCCTTTTGGGTTTGTTTCGCATAATTGCCCCTGGAGGTTCGTAGTGACGCCGTCAGGCGGTATCGTGGTGAGAATTGGGTTCGTTTTGCACGATTCGCCTGCCACTGGACACCTCAAACTTGAAGCTTCCTCCGAAATTGGGTTCGTTTTGCACGATTGGCCCTCGTCGCGCGCCCCTCCGGCCCCGTCCCACCCGGCAGCGCCGGGAATTGGGTTTGTTCTGCACGTTTCGTCCTCCGCCGGCCCGTTCGGCGCCGGTCGGGCATACTGCCCTGAGGGGATGTCGCCAGGATGGGGTGCCTCGGCCCTGGGGGTGTTGGTCCCCCGGATCGGGGTCCGGGGTGACAAGGTTGGGCCGGCGGGCCCGGGAGAGACAGCCGCAGGCGGACAGAACGCAAACGCCCGTGCCTTTCTGGCATTCCAGTCCTCTTCCCGCCAGCGCTCCAGGGTATTCACCTCTTCCTGAGCCGCTTTCTGGACCTGATCGTGCACCCGCCGCAGTTCGTTCAGGGTCCGGTACAGACTGCTCTCGATCCGCCGTTCGTACCGCAGCAGCCGCTCCAGGACCGCCTCGCCGCCATAGTCCGCCACGATCATCCGGCCCAGCGTCGCGGCGCGCTCCGCCGGCTCCTGGGGCTCCCCGGCCTCCGCCGTCTGCCGCTCGTACAGCGTCACGAAGGCCCCGCTCTGGTCCTGGACGGCTCGTTGCAGCCGCCAACTCAGATCGACAATCCGTGCCGCCAGAAGCTCCTCCAGTGGCCCGACCGGGTTCAGTTGCTCCAGCAACCCCTGGCGGTGCCTCTCGAATTCCTCCGCATCTTCACCCCGAATCACTACCTCCCGGGCGAACAGCCCATGCTTGAGGGCGTTCTGGGAGGCCGGTTCCTTGCCTTCCGGCGTCCGCGGACCGGTGGACTTCTGGGCATTGGCACGATTGGCCGCGATTTGGGCTTCGGTCGCCATGATCTTCCCCTCTCGATCTATCAATTATCAAGGATGATTGATGATCTGCTGCCCTACGCAGGCAGCATTGCCATACATGGTATAATAACCAATTGGTCCTGTCAACAACAAAATATCGCCAGAATGAATTTGTTATATGATTCATAAACCCTTTTCCCGCCGGGACTAAGGAAACCCCGCCCGAAATCGGGGTGCGGACGACGGAGGACAGGCGGCCGCAGGCCGCAGGGGCGAAAAATCTTTCGCCCGTCCAGACAACGGATATTTCACCACGGAGGGCACGGAGACCCCAGCGCGGCCTTCGGCCGCAGCCAAGACCAGTCAGCCACAGATTTCACAGATTAGCACAGATTTTAAGAGACGGACAAAGAACTGCGGCTCCCGGCCATGAAACGTCATGGGCTGTTCGCTCCTTCTGTCAGCCTTCTTGAATCTGCGAAAATCTGCGTAATCTGTGGCTCCCCTAATTCCTTTACGTTGGCAGACTTATCGCCTGTCTCGTCGGAAAGCTTGCCAGGAAAACAAGATGTTGCGGCTTTGTAGTACGGAGACCACGGAGATCGGAGGACGGAAGACGGAGGACAGGCGGCCGCAGGCCGTAGGGGCGAGGGATCTTTCGCCCGTCCTGCCCGCAGGACGACAGAGAATAGCCCAGCAGTTCACTGCTGGGTACCGGGACAAGAAGACCGTCGAAGTCCCGGCAGGGACGAAAGAACGGGCGTTGCTCGGGAGCGGATCATGCAAACGGATGGCAGG
>CAYHAJ010000450.1:0-8426 GCA_964354535.1 uncultured Pirellulales bacterium | reverse complement strand
AGGTTTCCAGGCATTGCGAGCCTTTTTATGAATTCCCGCCTCAGAAATGCGGGAAAAATCACGCTTGTATAGGGACTAGCCACTGCCAACAGGGTGCACAAGAAGAATAGTGCAAAACCTATCGCAAATCGTTTGGTCGTGAGAAACGCAACGAGCTTCATATACCCAACTCCCTTCGGGAAAAGAAACCAGGCAAGAGGTCGCGAATCGGCTCGCAAATGAGTCGCGTTCCACGCGAATGCACAACATCGACGCTATCGCCGAACTCAGCAATGAACTGTCTGCAAGCGCCACATGGTGTTACGCCGCCGCTCTTTGCATAGACCGCCACAGCAATTATATCTTTCTTGCCCGCCGCAACGGCGCTGCAAATCGCCACTCGTTCGGCACAGATCGTGAGACCGTAGGACGCATTCTCCACGTTTGTTCCCACATATGTTGCTCCGCCGCGTGTGAGAACTGCGGCGCCCACGGCATATTTCGAATAGGGCGAATAACTGTGCTGGGAGGCTATTCTGGCCTTTTCAAACAACTCTTGCATTTGGCTTTCGGTCATCATGGCTAAACCCCAAGTACGGCAGTATTTCGGATAGATTCTCGCTCCCCGTTCCCTGGATAACAGCACGCGTGCAACATTGACGCAACTCCTCCGGACCATTGAAGGCAATCGACGTGCCGACTTCCCGAGCTAGAAGGACGTCGTTCTTCCCGTCTCCGACAAACGCTAACTGTGTCCTCTCATACGCATAGTCCGCCGACAGCGAGTGCATAAAATCCACTTTCCCCTTGTAGTCTGCGGGCAAGAGGTTCCAGTGAACTAATCGTCCCGCAGCATCCCAGTAGTACTCGCATCCCGCGAAGACGTGCTTAATCCCGAACTCCTTTGCGGCACGGTCCGCCTGGTACTTGAAGCCACCACTGACGATGGCGGTGTGTACCCCAGCATCATGAAGAGTCCTAAAGACCTCGCGCGCACCAGCCACGAAATGGATAGAGTCCAGAACACCCGTGAAGAGCTCTCTTGTCAACCCATACTTTGCGTGGATGCGCACGGTATCCTCCATCCATTCAATGTATCCAGAATACCGCCCACTGTTCCACCGCTCTTGAGTAGCTCTCTCCTCCTCCAGTGCGGCCGTACCAAGACGTTGAGCTATCGTGAACCACGCACTCGGTGCTACCTTTGTCTCGGAGGCCAACACCGAGGGGCAGAAAACCGTACCTTCCATGTCGAAGAAGACAAGCTTGATCTCGCTCATGTGACTCCCCTTACCGCCTCACGCACTAGTCAAGTACACTCAATCACATTATCGGCTAAGCGCCACCGTGTCAATCGCTGATCACGGAATTCCTCCCCCGCGCGCCAGTTGACGCACTAGCTGTGCACGCACAGCCTCAGGCTTTCGCAAACGGCACTGCCATATGGTGACGACATGCCAGCCTTTTTGCCTCAGGTGTCGCGCGGCTCGACGGTCGCGCCTTTTGTTTATCCGTATCTTCGTGGTCCAGAACGTCACGTTCGTCTGCGGGAGTTTTGCTCGCGCGCAATTCCTGTGACCATGCCAAAAGCAACCGTTGACAAAAACCGCCGTCTTCCTCGATTTGATGGAAAAGTCCGGCTGCCCTGGCAGACTTCTATCATTCCGGCGGTATCTCAGGCCGAGTTCGCGAAGAAACGTGCCCACGGTTTCCTCGGGTGTGGTACCTTTGTTTCTTACGCGAGACATGATCTCGCTTCGTTTCGACTTGCTGTAAACGTCAGCCACAACCGCTACCCAAGAATGTTTGCCGGCAACTTTCTGCGCCCCGCATGAACATCATCATGGCATCTACTGCATAGTACCACCAGGTTCTTCGCGATGTTCGCCCCGTGTTCCACGTGTTCCCTTATATGGTGGAGCTCAAGTATTCGCGGGTCTTCTCTGGTCCACCTGTCATGGGTCCAGCCATCCAATCGGCAGGTGTTTTTATCTCTCGCGTACACCTCTTTCTGAATATCGAAAGGAATCTTCCTGTCGTGAGGCTCAGATATCCTCTCACGGCTTTCAAGAACATACTCCCCCATCTTCAGATCCGGCCTACCTGTGAACATAGTGGCTATTGGATAGCCCTGTTCGGTTCGCAACTCTCGCACGCGTCGGCCGAATTCCTTTGCCTTCGCAACGTAGGCAAGCTCTTCATTCGTGACGACTTGCGCAACGTTTGCAAGCAAATAGCGCAGCAGACGCCCACTACTCCCGCCCTCCTTCTCCTTTCGAATTCTGTTGGCTATGTGCCAGCGCCGTGCTGCCCTGGTATCGGGTTCGGAATCGAGGAGCAGATACTCTCGTGCTCCGAGCTCGAATCCGACGTCCGGATCGCTACTATTCCCGGTGAGAATCTTGTACCCTTCCTCGACGCGAAGCTCTCGCACACGGCGTCCGTACTCGGAGATGCCGGAGACAACGTTCAGTTCCACGGCTTTGATCACCTGACCAACGTTGGCCAGAAGGTATAGCCTTATCCTCTCGCGTGCAGACACTGCAGCCGCAGCGGGATTCGCACGCTTGCTCAGCCTGCGAAATGACCCATAGACCTTGACCAGCAGAAGCACCTTCTCACGCCAAGACAATCCTTGATATCTTTGCCTATACTGCGAAAGACGCTGCTCAACCTCGGAAATGAGTGATTGGATTGCTTTCTTTTCAGGCACGCGTTCCTACCAGCTTTCTGTTCTTTGCGCTCTTCTGGCGTTGCCAATCCTCAATGACCTTTGCGGCGGCGAGGCCCATCTGATATGCGAGAGGAGGAGCCACCGCGTTGCCTATCTGGATACCAACCTCGATCTTCTTGCCCATAAATACAAACTTATCGTCGAATCCCTGCAGGCGCGCCGCCTCTCTGTGCGTTATGGGCCGATCTTCCTCAGGATGCAGATAGCGTCCCTTCTCGGGCTTGTAGAACTCCGTCCTTATCGTTACAGAAGGCCTCTCCCACCAGAGGCGTCCGAAGAGGTCCGTTCCGCCTTGGGTTTTCCTCTTCCAACACCCCGGCATAAGATCCGCCGGAAGATTCCAACGATTCCCGCCCGCAGGAATGCAACGATACCGCTTCAATGACATAGGCGTCGGATTTCGCCCTATGTGCCAGTTGTGCCCATCTGGTTTCCGGGGAAGGTCCGCAATTGCATCTCGCACGGTTCGCCACGGTGGCAGACCTTGCGTGTCAAAAGTCGCTGCCTCACGTGGATCGCAGTGAGTCCGCATAGGAAACGGTGGCTCGCCGATGCGACTGCCTATTATGAAAGCTCGCTTGCGTAACTCCGGGGCACCATAGTCGGCGGCGTTCAGGAGTCGTCCTTCTACCCTGTAACCGAGTTTCTCCGCTTCTTTCGTGATTTCGTGATACTCCGCCGATTTCAGGATGGGGGGAACGTTTTCCATCACAAAAACCAGCGGTTGCGAATCCCGCAGAGCGCGGAGGAAATGCCGCCATAGCTGGCGTCTCGGGTCGTTGGGCACGCGTTCGCCAAGATTACTGAAACCCTGGCATGGAGGACCACCTACCAACAGATCACATGATGGGAAGGCATCTACCTCTTGGATAGCGCATTGCAGGATTCTTGGGCTTATGTTCTTTCTGAAGGTTTCGCAACAGGATGCGTCCCACTCGACCGCAAGCAGATTCTGGAACCCGGCCTTCTTAAGGCCGACGGAGAAACCTCCACAGCCGGCAAACAAATCGATTGCCGTGGGCTTATCCTTCTCAAGCGGCGGCCAATGCTCGGGTATCTCGGCCCCCTCACGTACACTCTTGCTCTCGAAAGGATACACGCGATACGTGAGCGGACCGGTTCTCTCAATCGCAATAACGTCCCCCTCTTGGATGCTATGACGTTTGAAGAATTGCCTGACCCAGCGCCGGTTCCGGAAGAAACCCCTTCGTCGTCCATTGGTTCCCTCCTTGGCGATGTCGGTCTTGACGGGCTCGGGCAGTCCCTCTACGACCAACGTCATCAGTGTTCCGAGGACGCCCTTCTTGTTGGACGCACCATAACATTCCTCCGGAAAGAAATCATGATGCCCACTGATATAGAGGTGAGCATTGCGCAAGTTAGCGCCATTCACCGAGATTAGTCTCTTTCTATCGCTAACGTCACCACTCACGTGTGAATCCTTTGAACTGAATACCGCGCACGCGCACTTTCTCGACACTCATGCACCACTATTGGGCGCCCATTCGCAGCCTCTCCTATCGCCGTCGCGTCTGCCCAGACGCGTTCTCCTCGTCCCCCTTCTGCATGCGAACCTGGACATTCCTCACAAATTTGGCAGGAGGCACATCTAATGCCTGACACAACCGAAAGAGCACGCCTATCGTCGGGCTCTTGACCCCGCGTTCAATCAGGCTCACGTAGGTTCGGTGGACCCCGGCATCGAAGCCGAGTCGTTCCTGACTGATCCGCTTCTTCCGCCGACACGCGCTCAGCTCCATACCAACCGCCTTTTCAATGTTCATAGGGCAACTCCATTCGACAGCGCTACAGTACCGGGGAGTACGGGACATATCTTCAGACTATAGTATGCAGAAGGGGAAAAGCAGCGAAGGCAGCGGCTACGCCGCAGGGTAAGAAGGTTGGCACGTTTGAAGGGTGCGAAGGGCGGCGGCAGAGCCGACGCTGAGGAGTTGCCGGGTCCCGGGGGTCAGTTCCCGGTTCGCAAATCCGTGTCCATCCGCGCCGTCCGTGTCGGAATCCCTTTTCTCCGTAGCCTCCGTGGTGGATGAGGAGCCCCTGTTCGCCCGCCAGGAATCGGCGGCCGGGCTGATCGGGAGATGCAGACTTTCTGTATGATTTTGGATTTTTGTATAACATACGCGGATCGAGAAACGTCTCTTATAGGAGCGCGGCCGCCGGCGGAGGCGGCCGGAACGACCGAGCGGGGCCGGCGCGCGAGACTTCGCCAAGCCGAAAGGCAGTAGGCGGTCGCCGGTAGTCGGTGGGAAGACCAGTCGTGCAAAACAAAGCCAATTGGAGAAGGGATCGGGTTTCAGGAAGCTGACAGCCGATCCCCGAGCCCTGAGCCCTGCGCTTTCGTGCGAAACAAAGCCAATTTCGGCGGGAGCGAAATTGCAGCTAAGCCCTTTGCAGGAATAGCGTTATGTCGTATGTACCCGCCACCTCGGTCCGGCAAAACAAAGCCAATTTCCCCCGGATGTCCGGAAATGGGCGCGGACCGGCAAGGACGGGCGAACACTCGCTGGGGTCAATTGTGCGAAACAAAGCCAATTTCGCCCGAGGGTCGGGACGGGCAAATTCTTTGTGAGAAAGAGGTTATGGTGAAGGGGACGGTCCAAGAACGGCGGCAAAACAAAGCCAATTGCCGCGCGTGGCAGGGCCGGGCGGAGCCGAGGACCCTGCCTTCCTGTCGCGGGGAGAGGTTTTCCTGCTTGACTTGGACGCCCCTGCTTGGTATGATAACTATAGTTGGCATGAAGCAGGGAGGGCTTCGCCGCGTGGAGGGTGGGTGCTTCCTCTGGTCATTCCGGAGCTCTCACCGTGATCGGACTTCCTTGGACCCAGGGACGCGCGCTGTAGGGCAGCAGTGGAGGGAACTGTCGCCGGCGTCGCGACGTGTCGTCCGGTCCCGCTACCGAGGGAATCAGGGCCCTGTGATGCCCTCCGAAAGATCGTCTGTAACAGCCCGGCTCTACTACCCCCCGGCGTTGGGTGTGCCTCAGGTCCTGCCGAGTCAGACCGTGCCCGACGTGCAGGCGGTGCCGTTTTCGGCGTCCCGCGAGCGGATCGGCAGCATTGACCTGCTGCGCATCCTGGCGGCACTGGGTATCATCTGGTTCCATATCGAGGGCGCGCCGCTACGGCAAATCGGCTATGCCGGCCTGCCGGTGTTCCTGCTGATCTTCTTCTCCCTCGTGTCCAGACAAGCCGCCGTGCACACGACCGCGTGCTTCCTGCAGCGGCGTTGGAACCGGCTTTTGGTGCCCTGGCTGTTCTGGTCCGTCGTGTACGGGTCCTGCCGCCTGGTCAAGGCGGCCCACGCGGCAGACTGGATCTCGCTGGACGGAATGGTGTCGTGGGAGACGTTCCTCGCGGGGACGTGCATCCATTTGTGGTATCTGCCCTATGCGTTTCTGGCGGGCTTGCTGGTTCATGTCCTGGCCCGCCGGCTGGTGACGGCGAACGGTCCGGCGGTCGTGGCCGGTGCAACAGTGCTGGGCATGCTCGTGTTGGCCGGTTCTGCCGTGGATATGTCGCGGCATACCCTGGCCAGGCCGCTGCCCCAGTGGGAGTTCGGACTGGCAGCCATCCCTCTGGGCGTCGCCATTGGTAGATGCCTGATGATCCCCTCCCGACAGAGGCGAAACTTGCTGTTATCGGTCGTGTGCGGGGCGACACTGGTGAGTTGTGCGGTTCTGGCCTGGCGGGGCTTCAGTGGGTCCGCCGTCCCTTACGGCCTGGCGATCAGTCTCGTGTGTCTGGCCTACGGCTGGCAGTTGAAGACCAACGGCTGGATCGCAGCGCTGGCGCCCTTGACCCTGGGGATCTATCTCGTTCACCCGCTGGTCGTCTACGGATTCCGGCATTTCTTTGCCCCGGAACAGAACTACGCCGCTTTCATCGTATTGACCGCCGGTATTTCCGGACTCGTCACCCTGGGCCTGATGCGCACGCCGCTCAGGAGATTCGTGTAGTCCAAAAGCGGATCAGGCTTCACCGACCCCTGGACGGCAAGCCCGTGTATGCTCTGTTCCTGCTGGTCTCCCCGAACGTCCGCACCCATCTGCGCATCCTGGCGCGATTATCCTTTTGTCTGCACGACTCGGAAATGAACTACCTCGCAGCAAGCTGCGAGGTATCGAAACAATCGGCTTACCGCTTCCACGCGGCAAGCCGCGGGGAATGAACCCGAATGATTCAAACAAGCGGTTCTGAGCCAGGCCGCGCGGGAGACGATCTTGAACACCCTCGCGCAGACGGAAGCCCGCCTGCCTTAGGATTCATGAAGGACCGCTGAATGGAATTGTTCATCCTGGGTTGCACCATTCCGATTGTGCTGGGCGTCTGCGTTCTTGGGATAGGCCGCTCCAAGGCCGCACCGTGGATCGCCGCCACCGGGGTCTGGTTGGGCTGTGGCATCGCGGCGGTCCCGGTCATTGCCACATTGGCAGGCCGTGTCCCGAAGGCGCTGCAAATCGCTTGGAACATGCCCGGCGGATCGCTATCTTTCGGCTTGGACGGCCTGTCGGCCTTCTTCTGCCTGCCGATCCTGCTGGTGTCACCCTTGGCGGCACTCTATGGCTGCACCTACCTGGCTCATGAGAAGAAACCGCTGGGATCCGTGTCGTTCTTCTACAACGTGCTGACGGCCAGCATGCTCCTGCTCTTGGCGGCCCGCAACGGCCTGCTGTTTCTGGTCCTTTGGGAGATTATGGCCATCAGCTCGTTCTTCCTCGTCATTTTCGACGATGACCACGCCCATGTGCGGCAGGCGGGCTGGAGTCAAGTACCTCCACCAGAGGTGGAGGCTTGTAATGTGAACCGCTCAAAGCGGATTGTTTGATTGTTTGGGAGCCGCCTGCGGCGGCGATTAGTCGAACATCTTCATCTGGTCCAGCCGACGATCCTCCTGTTCCTGTCGCTGGATATACTCGCGACTTGGGCCGCTGTCTGTTCTGCACGGATTGTATGGACGCCTGCCCCGCTGAGGCGATCCAGTTCACCGCCGAGTATCGCCTGGCGACCCGCACCCGCGAGGCATTGGTTGTTGGCCAGCGTCCTTACGCGCTGGCCCAGGCGCTGGACGAGAAGGCCCGCAAGCTCTTCGGCCACTCGCTCAAGCTGCGCCAAGTCAGTGCCGCCGGCTGCAATGCCTGCGAGGCGGATGCCAATGTGCTCAACACGGTAGGGTTTGATCTGGGCCGATTCGGAATTCAGTTCGTCGCCTCCCCCCGGCATGCCGACGGGCTCCTCGTGACCGGTCCCGTCTCGAAGAATATGGAACTGGCCCTGAGGAAGACCTACGAGGCCACACCGGCCCCCCGGATCGTGATCGTCGTCGGCGCCTGCGCCATCTCCGGCGGCGTCTTCGCTGGCCACCCGGAAGTGAATAACGGGGCCGCTTCGATGGTGCCGGTGGATCTCTTCATCCCCGGCTGCCCGCCCCACCCCATCACCATCCTCGACGGCCTGCTCCGCCTGCTCGGCAGGATCGAATAATCAGAACCATCGACACACGGATTTTCAGTCCGTCCGGGTGTTTTGTAAGTCCTTGTGGCAAAACGATTAACGGTTGTCAAATAACTCCCACCACAATCTCGGATAGTCCTTCCCTTCGTCAATCCACCAGATGTCCTCGGCGTCATCAACCGGCTCGTCCACAGAGTCAAGTCGGCCTAAGGTACTGCGACTTGGAGCGAAAACGTCTTCA
>CAYHAJ010000449.1:0-11894 GCA_964354535.1 uncultured Pirellulales bacterium | reverse complement strand
AGCGGTTCGGTGGTACAGTCTGTCATAGAAATGGCCTTTCTGTCTGAGGGTTGGAAGCGTTGCAAGTCCTTACCCTACCGATGGTTAGGCCATTTGTCTACTAAAAACCACCAAAATTCGATGAAATATGCGGGTTAAGGCGGCAGCCGAGATCACAAGTCAGGCTTATCCCAATGCCGATCTGGTGCAGGTGGATGATTTCACGGTCAGTGAATACCAGGCGGACGGCACGGGAGTTACGTGGTCCGACAACTACACCAAGGTGCTCACCGAGAAGGGCCGGCGGGATGAGCAGGGGCTCTCCTTCGGTTTCCTGCTGCCCTATTTCAAGATCGAAGTGAAGACGCTGGAACTGATCAAGCCGGATGGGTCGGTCGTGCCCGTCGACGTGGCCAAGCAGAGCAAGGTGATGATCGACCGCAGCCAGATGTCTGCCAACATCTACGATCCGAACAACAAGATTCTGCAGGTCGGCGTGCCCGGCGTGGAAATCGGCGACATCGTTCACGTCATCACGCGGCAGCAGACGATGCGGCGCTGGATGCCGGACACGTGGGACGATTACCAGGTGTTCGAATCGACCTCGCCCGTCAAGCACGCGGTTTACGAGGTCCGCGCGCCGAAGGACCGGCCCTTGTATCATACGACGCTCAAAGACCCGGTGGAGGGCACGATCAAGTACGAGAAACAAGAACGCGAGGGGCGGACGATTCACCGGTGGGAAGTCCATGAGGTGCCTCGGTTCTATGCCGAGCCGGGCATGCCGCCGGCCTATACCGTGGTCCAGCGTCTGCTGGTCAGCACACTGCCCGATTGGAAAGCGGTCTCCAGTTGGTATTGGCGGCTGTGCCAGCCGCACTTGGAGGTGACGACGCCTGAGATGAAGGCCCAGGTGGACAAGCTGATTGAGGGCGTCACCGACCGCCAGAAGAAGATCGAGGCGATCTTCCAGTGGGTCTCGCAGCAGGTCCGCTATATGGGGATCACGACGGAGAACGACTCCCCCGGCTTCGAGCCGCACGATGTAAAGATGACGTTTGAGAACCGCCACGGCGTCTGCCGCGACAAGGCCGCGCTGCTGGTGGCGATGCTCCGCCTGGCCGGCTTCGAGGCGTATCCCGTTCTCATCCAGGCCGGACCCAAGAAAGATGGGGAAGTGCCCAACGTCAGTTTCAATCACGCGATCACCTGCGTCCGCAACGAGGATGGCTCGTACCAGTTGATGGACAGCACCGATGAGAGTACGAAAGACTTGCTGCCCAGCTACCTGTGCGACTGCAGCTATCTCGTCGCGCATCCGCAGGGTGAGACCCTGCAGACCTCGCTTATCGTCCCCGCCCAGGAGAACATGGTCCTCGTCGAGACCACCGGCACGATTGACGCCCAGGGCAACCTGACCGCCGAGAGCGAAGTCAAGTTTGCCGGCATCAATGACAACGCGTACCGGGGTTACTTCGCCCGGATCAAACCCGAGGAGCGCCGGCGCTACTTCGAGGGCGTTCTCAAGGCGTCTATGCCAACCGCTGCGCTGACGGACTTCGATCTGCGGCCCGTGGACATGCAGGATACGTCGGCCAACCTGTCTGTTCGCATGAAGTTCACGGCCAAGGACATTCTTGTCGGCGATGGCGATACGGTCATGATGCCCGTGCCACACGTGGGAACGAAGGTGGGCCTGGTGAACTTCATCATCGGCCAGACGGGTCTCCAGAAGCGGCGCTTCCCGCTCAAAACAGATTACGCTTGTGGGGTTCAGGAGAAGTTGAGCCTGCAGATCGATCCTGCTCTCGGCAAGTTTGTCTGCCTGCCCCAGTGCACGCCTATCGAGGATAAGACGATTTCCTGGAAACAATCGCTCGAGGTCGCCCAGCCGCGTGGCGAGGGCGTCCCGCCCTTGCAGGCAGGAGCGGCAGACAAGGCTAAGCCTGTCTTGAGTGAAGGCAAAGCGGCGGCCTCGTCGCGGGGGCCTGCTACCGTCCAAGGGCAAAGCGAATTCCTGATCAAAGTGGTGGAATTCAGCCCTTCGCAGTACCAGCAGCTCAAAGAGAGTCTCAAGGAGATCGAGTACAATGAGCGGAAGATGCCGGTCCTGGCGCGCCAGGCCGCGGCCGATTCCCCGGGCGATGTGGCGATTCTCGACTACCAGGTCGAGTACAACCTCAGCGACGCCCAGAGTTGGATCGAGCGGCATCGCGTCACGAAGAAGATCCTCACGTACAAGGGCATGAAGGACAACGCCGAGCTGAAGCTGGACTTCAATCCGGTCTGGGAGGAAGTGAAGCTGCTCAAGGCGACCGTCACCAACAAGGGTCAGGTCAAGGCGGTCAGCAAGCAGGAGACCAATCTGATGGACGCCGGCTGGGTGGCCTCGGCTCCGCGCTATCCCGCGGCCAAGACGCTGGTGGCCAGTCTGCCCGCAGTCGAGATCGGCAGCGTGATCGAATACGAATACGAGCGGCTCAAGCGCGACCGGCCGTTCTTCGCCGCCACGCACATCTTTCGCGGCTTCGAACCGATCAACCAGGAGACAGTCAAGCTGACCGCGCCGGCGTCACTGTCCTTGCAGGTTCTGAAGGATGACAACGGCGTGGCGGTGGCCGATGAGGCGACGGCCGGAACGGTAATTGGACAGACGGAACAACGCAAGAATGGCCAGGCTACGTGGCAATGGAATGTGCGCGAGCAGACGCCGCTCAAGCCCGAGGACTCGCTGCCTCCCATGCAGAGCTTCAACCCGGTTTTGCGGGTCACGGCGGGCAACTGGCAGACGTACTCCCAGCAGGTGCTCGCGGCCCTGAACGAGGCATCCCAAGGCCAAACTGCCACCGAGCAGCGCGCCAAGGAGATCGTCAAGACATCGAAGACCTCCGACCAGAAGATCACGGCGATCCGCGATTTCATCGTCAAGAACATCCGCGGCGCCGGTCCGAGCCTGGCTGATCTGCCTCTGAGTGCGGTGACCAAGGCCGATCAGACCCTGGCTGATGGCTACGGTAATACGACCGACCGGGCTGTGCTGCTGTATACCATGCTTAAAGCCGTTGGCTTCAGTCCCGAGTTTGTCTTGGTCGATTACGGCTCGCCGATCGAGCCGCTTCGGCGGTTCGAAACCCAGTACCCGACCGTCTACACGTTCGACGGCGTGCTGGTCCGCCTGCGCGACGGCGCGAGCGACGTCTACCTCAACGACACGAACCAGTATGCCCAACTGGGAACCACGCCGGCCGACGGCCATATGGCCCTGGCGCTGGCCCAGAGCAACGTGGAGACCGTCTCCGTAGCGCCGGAAAAGAAGAGTCTCCGGGAATACGAGTACCGGCTCATGCTGACGCCGGAGGGCGACGCCCGCATCGCGGTGACGCGGAAGAACTACGGCGAGTGGTTCGGCGCCCGGCACAAGATGTTCGACGAGATGCCGCCGGAGGAACGCAACCGGTTCTACCAGGAGATGGTCGCGGAGATCTCGCAGGCGGCGGTCGCCGACAGCAACCTCGTGACCAACTTCGATTCCTACCCAGGCACCGAGACCTACAGCGTCCAGGTGAAGCGGTACGCCGTCCGCGACGGCGATTACCTGTACTTCGAGTTGCCCCGTTCGCTCGGTCATCTGTTCGGTCTCCGCTCCGACACGCACGAAAGCCCCTACTACCAGGATGGTGATCAAAGCCTGCGGATCACGACCATTATTGAATTGCCAAAGAGCTACTCCAACGTGGTCCTCGCCCCCGGCCAGAGACAATGGAAGTTGCCCGCCGCCGGCGGAACCGCACAGGTCCGCGTCACGAAACAGGACCCGTCTGGGGAAGGCCCCTCAACCCTGACTTTCACGCACGAGGTCGATCTGGATCCATTCATCCTGGAATCGGCGAACTACGCCGATCTTCTGGACATCGAAAAGCAATTGACCCACGCCGAGGCCCGAACGGTCCTGGTCACACAGAAGAAGTGAGGACGGACTCAGGGACGCATCTGCTTCTCGAATTCGCTGACGCGGACCGGCTTGCCGGTTTCGGCGGAGAGGTCGGCGGCGAAGCAGACGGCCTGGGTCAGGGCCGCGTCTTCCAGATCGGGGAAGGGCTGGCGGTCGTTGATGATGCAATCGAGGAAGTGGGAGACCTCGCCCTGGAACGGATGGTGAGAGACGTCGCCGCTGTCGGGCAGGATGCAGGGGACCTTCGCGAAGTCATTCTGGCCGGGCAGCAGCTTCGGGGCGAACAGCTCGTTGTTGCGCAGCGAGCCTTCCGTGCCGTAGATCCCGATGGGGAAGCGGTAGGGCATCTTGGCGTCAAAGGTCGTCATGCTGCGGCCGATCTTGCCATCCTTGAACTTTACGTTCAGCGAGATCGTTCCCGGGTATTCGACGGGGTTGTCGGTCTTGGCGTGGTAGGCGAAGACCTCTTCGACCGGGCTGCGGGCGAACCAACGAAGGGCGTCAATGGCGTGGATGCCGGCGGTGGGCAGGGCGGTGCCGCTGACCTCGCGGCTGCCATACCACTTCAGGTTCGTCGTCATCCAGATCCGGTGGAGGTAATCAACCTCAATCATGAAAATGTCCCCGAAGACCTTCTGCTCGATCAATTGATCGATCGTCATCAGCAGGGGGTTCCAGTGCAGGACGAAACCCACCACGGTCTTGACCTTGTTCTTGCGGACGGCGCGGCGCTGCTTGCGGACATCCTCCGGCGTCAGGGCCGGAGGTTTCTCGATGATGATGTGCTTGCCCGCCTCGGCGGCGGCGACCACGTACTGCGTGTGGACATTGTGCGGCGTGCAGACCACCACGACGTTCACATCGTCCCGCCGGAACACCTTGTCGGCGTCGGTCTCGATGGCACACTTGAGGTTGTACCGATCCCGATAGCGCTCGGCATTCGCGCAGTTCCGGCTGACCAAGGCCCGGATCTCGGACCGCTCATCTTTCTGGAAGGCCTTGACGTACTCTTCCGCCACCCAGCCACAACCGATAATCGCCGCACCCAGCTTGTCCATGTCATTTCTCCTTCTCTGTTGTTCCCGTGGCGAGGGCGTCCCGCCCTTGTCTTCTTGCGGCGAGGGCATCTTGCCCTTGCTCGTCGGACGCGACCGCCGCGTCACGGCCCGAAGATGCAAGGCCAGGATGGCCTCGCGACGCAAGGGCGGGACGCCCTCGCCACGGTGGGGCGCCGCACTCACGCATAGAATGTAGCATATCTTTCCAGGGCGTCCATCAGGGCGGCGACATTTTCCACCGGGACGCCGGGATACAGGCCATAGATCATCATCAGGCCGCCTTGGGGGCTGCCGAGCTTGCGGACCTCCTCATGGATCAAGGTGTCGATCTGCGCGGGGCTGCCGAAGCGCGTGACCGATTGGCGGTCGATGTCGAGATCGATGCAGACACGTCCCTTGAGGCGGGCCGCGATCCAGTCGATACCGTTGACAAGATCCTGAAGATTCAGCACATCCACGCCGCTGACAACGAGGTCGTCCACGAGGTCCCGGATGTCGCCATCAGAATGCATATGAACCAGGCAGCCCGCCGCGCGGGCTGGGGCCATCAGCCGCTCGTAGACGGGCTTGATGTACTTGCGGAAATGCCCCGGCGCGAGCATGGGGCCGCGTTGCATCCCCAGGTCCTCCGGGTAGCGCATCATCGCGACGCCCAAATCGACGTACCGCTGCACGATTCCGAGACTAAAAGCCGCGACCATCTCGATCAGACGGCGCAGTCTGTCATCGCCATCGGCCATGTCATACAGAAGCCGTTCGTACCCGCGCAGATAACTGAGCCGCAGGAAGGCGTGGCCGTGTTCCAGGCTGCCGACGGGATGCTCATGGGCCCGCCGGATGCCCGCGATCGTCTCCGCGGTCTCCTGCCAATCAATCGGGGCCATGCCATTGGTTTGACCAGGGTCAGGTGGGGCGAAGCTCCCTGAGGTATCCCAATCGCCGAGCGGATGCTTGACGACCGAGCCGGTGATGCCGTCGTCGGTCGTCTCCCACGTGCAGCCCCAGGAATCCACGTAGGGCCGGCCGGCCCGTTCCCAGGGGGCGAACTCGGGTGGTGACGGCGGGCGAGGAAAGAGAAGGGGGTGTTTCGACACCAGCTCCCCCAGGGCTTCCCGTGGATAGTGATGCCAGCAGGCGGGGTTGATCCAGAAGATAACGGGGATATGCTCCGGCCGCTCGAAGCGGATGGCCCGCAGCGTGTTTTCCGTGATGGCATCAGTGAAATCCATGGACAGTGTCGCTACTCAATGGCAATCAGTGGCATGGTTCGGTTCGTCCGTTTGTAGGGGCGACGCATGCGTCGCCCCTACGGTGTTTTCGCGGGTCGGACTGGTCTTACCCGCCTAAAGGCGGAACTCCGAACGTCATCAGACCACCGCGACAGCCTGGCCCGAGCGGGCCGACTCGTAGCAGGCGGCCAGGATCTTCTGGCTGCGCAGGCCTACCTCGCCACCGATCCGGGGTTGACGGTCCTCGATAATCGCCTGGCTGAATTCCTCGATCTCGGCCTGGTATGTGTTCACCGGTTTGGGATCAATCACCATGCCTTGATCGACGGCCCGCGCCTGCTGAGCATCATACGCACGATCCTCGCCCTCCAGGAAGGCGGTCATCTTGCCGGCGGGGCCCTGGCCGATGGTCCCCTGAGCCAGGATCGAGCCTTTCGAGCCGTAGAGTTCCAGCACATTCTTGCTGCCGTTATCGGGAATGCAGAAGAACGTATCCACCGTAGCCAAGGCGCCGTTTTCGAAGAACAGGGTAGCGACCGCGCTATCTTCGGACCTGTAATCATGAACCGTGTTGCCGATGAAGCAAGACACCTTGGCCACGTTCCCGAAGAACATTTCGAGCAGATCGATGCAGTGGCCGCCCATGTCCATCAGGGAGCCGCCCCCGCCGGTGGCGGGGTCCTGACGCCAGGCGCCCTCGATGGGCGGGTACCAACAAGAAAGCTGTGCCCGTGCATAAACGGGCTGACCGAGTCGTCCTTGTTGGATGAGCCGCAATGCCTCCTGGTGCTGGGCGACGAAGCGCATCATAAAGGCGCATCCCAGCTTGATCCCGCTACGGCCGCACAAATCGATCATCTCCTGGGCCTGAATGACCGTCATGCCCAAAGGCTTCTCGCAGAGCACGTGTTTGCCGGCCTTGGCACATGCTTTGACGTGGTCGTAATGCAGGTAGGCAGGCGTCGCGACATAGACGGCGTCGAGGTCCTGCGCCAGCAACTTGTCGAGGCTCGCGGCGGGCGCAGCGCTGAATTGCTTGGCAACCTCGGCATTGGCTTTGGGGTCTGTGTCGAAGACCGTGGACAACACGGCGTTATTTGCCTTGGCGATCCCTTCCGGAATCGTCCGTCGACGGGCGATCCCGCCGGAGCCGATGACGCCCCATCGAATCTTGCTGGACATGACATAACCTCAGTAGTGGCATGGGCATCTTGCCCGTGGTCTTCAATACGTGGGCGGGACACCCATGCTACTTGGAATAAGCTTTGATGACCTTGGCCAGGGCCTGGCCGATCTGGCGGCAGTCTTCCTCACTGTACGTGGGGAACGCGAAACACGTGAAGGTGTGGTTTTGATGCCAGATCGCATTAGGCACTTGAACTTTACTGTAGTCCACGCTCTGCGGGTCGGCACATTCTTTCGACGTGAAGGGGAAGCCGCTGCGGCCGAAGGCTTTGTGCTCGCGATAGGCCTGCTCCGTGTGGCACAGGGGCCAGAAGACCTTCCAGCAGGGAGATCCCTCGGCGCCGCACGCCTCGACGAACTGATTGATGTCGCACCTCATGTTCTCGACATCGAGCGAGAACGCCATGACATACCAGCCGTTCTGCCGCTCGAGTGTGTCGATGGGCTTGTACTTGACCTGGGGCAGATCCTTGATCGCGTCGATAATGATACGGGCGTTGCGTTTGCGCGTGGGCAGGTTCCAGGTGTCGATTCGGTCCAGTTCCGCCAGGCCAATGGCCGACTGCATTTCCGTCATCCGGTAATTCCAGCCGACTAAGTTGTGGATGTAAGGGAGTCTCTGTTCGAGTTCCAGCAGGCTCAGCCGCTGCTTGACGTCGTAGCCGTGGTCGCGGAAGCTCCTCGCCTGCCAGGCCAGCTCTTCGTCATCCGTGGTCACCATGCCGCCTTCACCGCCGGTGGTGAAGGTCTTGTTCTGGCAGAAGCTGCACGCGGCGATGTGGCTGATGGTGCCGGTCTTCTTGCCTTTGTAGGTCCCGCCGAAAGCCTCCGCGTTGTCTTCGACCACGAATAAGCTGTGCTTCTTGGCGAAAGCCATGATCTTGTCCATATCGCAGACGTTGCCGTAGAGGTGTACCGGCATGATTGCCTTCGTGCGTTTGTTGACAAGCTTCTCCGCCGACTCGACGCTGATGCAGTGATCATCGAGATTCACATCGGCAAAGCGTGGCACGGCCCCCGCCTGGACGATGGAGAAGCTCGACGCGATGAAGGTGTAGCTCGGCACGCTGACCTCATCCCCGGGCCCGATCCCCAGGGCGCTGAGAGCCACGTGCAGGGCCGCCGTACCGTTCGTGGTGCTGATGGCGAACTTGCTGCCTTGCCACGCCGCGTAGCGCTTCTCGAACTCCATGCCGCGCGGCCCGGTCCAGTAATTGACCTTGCCCGACCGCAGGACCTCCTCCACCGCCTTGATCGCCTTCTCATCGAAGCTCGGCCAATGGGGCAATTTGCTCGTCACTGCTTTGGGTCCACCCTGGATTGCCAGTTTCTCTGCCATGTTCATGTCCTTCCGAATGTCAGCTTATGGTGACGCTGTGCGGCGTTCCCGTAGCATGGGCCTTTCCGGCACACTGCCAACGGCTCATGTACCTGAATCGATGTTGATAGTCAAGCATGAACGGTGGAAGGCCGCCCCTGGGCAAATTGGCTTTGTTTCGCACGACAAGCGGCCACTGGAATATTGGAATGATGGAATACTGGAATGCTGGGATATCCCCCCGCAGCTTGGTTCTCCGAAATTGGCTTTGTTTTGCATAATCGGCTCCTCGTGGCTCGTCCGTCCCGCCCGACGCCTTCCATGTAGGGTGGGGCTTGCCCCACCAATTCCTCGGCACGAGTTCGACGCCGGGGCAAATTGGCTTTGTTTTGCGCAACGGACTCCCGACTCCCGGCCGGACCCTCCGAAATTGGGTTTGTTTCGCACAATTGGCCTCCCTGACGCACCGTCGCCCAGATGTCCCATCCTGCCCAAGTTTGGCTTTGTTTTGCGCAATTTGGCCTCCGGGTCTCGGTCAGGCTGCTCGAAATTGGCTTTGTTTTGCCAAGGCTCTGCACGGGTCAAACTCATCATAACTCCTTTTCTGCCAAGTACTTGCCTTTTCCATCCGCTCCAGGGCAATTGGGTTTGTTTCGCACAATTCGGCTCTGGGGTGACAGCCCCTGTGGGCCTGCCGGCCCTCACTCCTTCCCCTCCGGGCAGGCCAAATTGGCTTTGTTTCGCAGGATTGCCTTTCCGGCACGTTCGTGGCAACCCCGGGGTGTTGCGGGGGGTCGGGTCGCTGACCTCCGATCCCTTTTCCGATTGGCTTTGTTTCGCATGATTGGCCCGCGACCGGAACGGCGGAATGGTAGAATACTGGAATACTGGGGTATCTCGTCCGCCGGAAATTGGGTTTGTTTTGCGCAACTGACCCCCGGCTCCCGACCGGACACTCCGAAATCGGGTTTGTCTTGCGCCGCTGACCCCTCCCCAGGGCGCCGTCCCCCCAGATGTCCCGTCCTGCCCAAGTTTGGCTTTGTTTTGCACGATAGGCACAGGAGTGGAACATTGGAATGGCGGGGTATCCGGGCCACCGGAAATTGGGTTTGTTTCGCATACGAAGGAAAACATAGAATTCCCATTCTATTCGTGCCATTAGTGCAACTCGTTGTTGAGAACCGTCTCTGGTGGCAACCACCGTCGTGGTCGGCCGTTTTTATATTATAGACGCATCTCGACGACTGTATGTTGCATAAGAATCAACATTAAGGCAGAAATTTTCCCTTGCCGGACCCGCCCGGCGCGGAGGGAGCAGAGGACGGAAGACCGTAGGGGCGAATAATCATTCGCCCAGCCAGACGAGGGAGGACGGAGGACAGCCCAAACCGCCGGCGGCAAATCAAGATTCCTTTTGACGCCCAAAGATCCCTCGGAGTACCATAACAATGGTCCGGAGAAGCCCTGACGGGAGAAATACGCGACATGGATGAGGCCTTTGACTACGACGTATTCCTGAGCCATGCGAGTGAAGACGCCGCCTGGTGCGAGCAACTGGCGGAGCGCCTTCGCAATGAGGGGGTACGTGTCTGGTTCGATAAGTGGCAGCTCAAGCCGGGTCACAACATCGACGACCGCATCAACGATGGTCTGGAGAAGTCCCGCAAGTTGGTGGCGGTCTGGACGGAGCATTATTTCGCCGACCGCAAGGTTTGGACGCTGGCGGAAAGCTATGCCAAGCAACATGAGGACGTGCTGGGCCGGGAACGGCTCCTGATTCCACTCTTGCGTCACGACTGTAAGGTCAAACCCACGCTCCAAGGCTTGCTCTACTTGGACTGTCGCAACGACGCCGACTTCGACCTGCGTTTCCGGCAGTTGATCGAGGCCCTGGACATGCCCAAGCGCGGCCTGGAGGCGGAGGATAGAGCGGAACTCAGGGAACGCGAGCTTGATCTCCGGGAACGAGGCAGGCTGAGCCAACGCAAGGGCAAACGCTTCGAGGATGAAGTCGCCACCCTCTACCGCCTGCTCGGCTTTGAGGTCACGCAGGACATTGAAGTTAGTGGCATCCAGATCGACCTGCAAATCAAGCAGCGCATTGGCGGAGCAAACCTTCGATACCTCATCGAGTGCAAAGACACGAAGGTCACAGCTAACGAGCGGTCGCAGATCCTGGAACGGCAGCTTCTGGCACAGAAGAAACTGCCCGGCTTTCGCTGCATGGCGGTTTCTTCAATAGGCTATGCCTCGGCGGCTCGTGCCGCCTTGGAAGAAAACGGGGTGGATTGCACGACCTACACGGAACTGCTGCGGGAGCTGGTCCCGCTCGACGCGTACGCCGAGCACCTCATCGCGCAGATTGACGACGAAATCGCCGATCCGGAAAAAGGTTGGGCCGGGCGTGACCTTTTCATCCGGCCTGATGTGGAGACCGATATCACCTATGAGCCTCGTGCCGCGCTGACGCATTTTGCAGAGTGGCTGGGCGACCCGCGCGGTAACTTCCTCGTGGTGCTGGGGGACCTGGGCACCGGCAAGACCACCCTGGCCCGGTTCCTGGCCTACCAACTGGCGTGCAGCTTCCGCGACGATCCGCTGCGCCATCCGGCCCCGGTGCTCATCCCGCTGCGCGAGGTGCGCAAGGAGGTGGCCCTCGACAGTATCATCGTCAAACACTTCCGCGATCGCGGCCTGCCGGGCGTCAGCTTCCCGCGGTTCGAGCACCTCCTGCGGCAGGGCAAGGTCGTCTTGTTCTTCGACGCCTTCGACGAGATGGCCGACCGGGTGCGCTGGGAGGTCACCCAGGGCAATTTCCAGGAACTCCGGCGGGCGGCTGAAGGTGCTGCGAAGGTCGTACTGACCTGCCGCACGCACTACTTCAAGGACCGCACCGAGCAGGCCCGCCTGATCGGCCAGGGTCCGTCCCTGACCACCACGGAGACTGCCCTGTATAAAGAGCTGCGCCAGCAGTCCAACGCCGAGGTGGTCTACCTGCAGGAGTTCAGCGACGCGCAGATCCAGGATTATCTTCATAAGTGATCGCGCATAAATAACTTGCACAAATTACTATTGATCGATTTGAGGGATTGTGTGATAACACCTGCATGCAGGATGCACAGATGATCGCACGGATTCAGAGCAAGTACCAGTCGTTGGAGCCGGAGATGGAT
>CAYHAJ010000448.1:0-15282 GCA_964354535.1 uncultured Pirellulales bacterium | reverse complement strand
CACAAGCCGATCGCCAACGTGCTGGCCGAGGCCCGGCTGGCCCGCGACACCGCGCGGCAGACCGGACGGCGGAGCCAACTGTTCTGTGCCGCGGGCCAGGCGAGCACGCCCATGCTCTGCGAGTGGCTGGCCAGCGGCGTGATTGGGCCGGTGCGGCAGGTCCACAACTGGTCGTCGCGGCCGTTCTGGCCGCAGGGCATGCTCGAGCGGCCGAAGGAGCAGCCGCCCGTGCCGCAGGGGATGGATTGGGACCTGTGGCTGGGCCCGGTACCGCCTCGCCCCTATCATCCGGCCTACACGCACGCCGTCTTTCGCGGCTGGTACGATTTCGGCGCCGGCGCGCTCGGCGACATGGGCAACTACAGCTTCTTTCAGGTCTGGAAGATCCTCAAGCTCGGCACGCCGACAGCAGTCGAGGCCAGCCGCAGCGTCTACTGGGCGATCATCGACCACCTGTGGAAAAAGCAGGTCAGCCCGGTGGCCTTCCCACAGGCGTCCGTGATCCATTTCGACTTCCCCGCGCGCCAGGGCATGCCGCCGGTGACGCTGCACTGGTACGACGGTGGCATCCGGCCGGCACTGCTGGCGGAACTGGACGAGGATAAGCAGGAGATGCCGGAGGAAGGACTCCTGTTCGTCGGCGATAGGGGCAAGATCCTGTGCGACTTCATGGGCGCCAATCCGCGCCTGATCCCACAGCGAAGGATGCAGGCGTTCACCAAGCCGCCGGAGACACTGCCCCGGCCGGTCGAAGAGCTCGATCAGTGGATTCGCGCCTGCAAGGGCGACTCGCCCTCCGATGCGAGCTTCGAGACCGTCCACCCCTTCGCCGAGACGATTTGCCTGGGCAACATCGCCCTGCGGATGGAGAAGAAACTCGCGTGGGACACCGAGAAGATGCAGTTCACCAACGCGCCCGAAGCCAACCAGCTCCTGCGCCGCGAGTACCGCAAAGGCTGGGAACTGTAACCTCGGTTGGTGCGGAGTCTTTCAGCGCGGGACGCAAATGTCCGGGTGGCAGCGTCAAGGCCGAAGGCCTTGGCGATGGTTTCTCCAGGTGTGTAAGACCATCGCCAAGCTGCGCTTGACGCTGCCACCCAAAATATGACACAGGAGTTATCGCCTGATGGAAGACCAAATAGAGAGAGCCGGGAATGAGACGACGCGTCGGGAGTTCATGAAGGTCGCTGCTGTGGGCGCCTTGGCGTCTCTCGCCGGAAGGACGCTTGCGGAGGAGAGTCGTCCGGCGATTGTGGTCGATCCCACGCCGCGTTTTGACCTTTCGCCTTATCTCTACATGCAATTCATGGAGCCGCTGGGCACGACGGACGGTTCCGTGGCCGCCGCGTGGGATTCGTTGCGGGACCGCTGGCGGCCGGATGTGATCGACGTGACGAAAGAGCTGTCCCCGACCCTCATGCGGTGGGGCGGGTGCTTCAGCTCCTATTACCGCTGGAAAGAAGGAGTCGGGCCGCGGGCCGAGAGGAGGCCCATGCTGAACCTGCTCTGGGGTGGCGTGGAAACGAATCAGGTCGGCACGGGCGAGTTCGTCGATTTCTGCCGCCAAGTCGGCGCGGAGCCGCTCCTTGCGGTGAACTTCGAATCGGATGGCCGCAGGCAATGGCAGCGCTCACCCAAAGGCGATGTTCGCTCCGCCGGACCGGAGGAGGCGGCCGAGTGGGTCCGCTACTGCAACGCCGCCGATAGTCCACCGCGGCGCGAGCACGGGCACGCCGAGCCATACCATGTGCATCTGTGGCAGATCGGCAACGAGACCTCCTATGACCGCAACGGCTTCGATTGCGAGACGGCGGCCCAACGCACCGTCGATTTCGCCCGGGCAATGCGAAAAGAAGATCCCACCATCCAGCTCATCGGCTGGGGCGATAGCGGCTGGGCGAAACGCATGATGGAAGCCGCGGGCGAGCACCTCCAGTACCTTGCCTTTCACCACATGTTCAATCCTGACCGCAACCTGCCCGACTCGCCGCTGCGCGGGATCGAGTACCGCAAGGACCCGGCCAGGACCTGGCAGCACCTGATGAATGCGGCCCAGGTCCACGACGCCCGCATCCGCCAGATGCGCGAGCAAGCCGCCGGCTATGACATCCCATTGGCCATGACCGAGTGCCACTTTGCCCTGCCCGGCCGCAATCGGTGCGAGGTCCTCTCGACCTGGGCGGCAGGCGTCGCCAACGCCCGGCTCTTGAACGTCCACGAGCGTCACGGCGACCGCTTGAAGATCGCCACCCTCGCAGACTTCTGCGGCACGCGCTGGCAAGTCAACGCGATCATGATCCCGACCCCCGGTGGCAAATCCTACATGATGCCGGTCGCCTTGGCCATGGCCCTCTATCGCCACCACACCGGCGCTCAGGCCGTGCATGTGACAAGAGCCCCCGCCGGCCTCGACGTGACCGCCAGTCGCAGCGGTGACCGTCTCTTCCTTCACGTCATCAACACCAGCCGGAACCGCTCCATCACCTCTCACTTAGCCGTCGAGGGCATGGGCATCCGTTCCGGCAGGGTCTTCCAACTCGCCGCCGACCCCGAGTTCGAAGTCATCGAAACCCAAGCCCGCGAGATCACTCCCGTGCAGAAGGACCTGGCGCCCGACGGTCTCTGGACCTTCCCACCCGCCTCGGTGTCAGCCGTGGAGTTAGACACCGAACGGGCGTGAGGGCGTCGTGGTTGAGTCACTTGCCCTGATCGTCTGTGGGGGAAAGTGAGACGTCCGTGAGTAGCCTTGAGCGGAGCATCGCAGAATGTCAAGAAGTGCTTGGACCCGGCGTTCATGCCTCCTTCTCTCGCGGACAGCGCAGGTGGTTCCCCCAACGGTGGCTAGGACAGAAGAGAAAGAGGCCGCTCCACGCGGAACGGCCTCGTCGGATTGTCTGAGCGTTCTCGTTCTCTCATTTGTATATTGCAGACAGATAGCCACTCGCCTCAAGGACGTTGCATTTCGCCGAAGCATACTCAACACAACAACTGGCCGTTGCCCCAATCTTCACCGGTCCGAGAGCAGCGCCCACCGGCGTTATCGTTCCCAGACACAGTTGGAGACCTGCCGAGGCGCCTACGGAGACGGAACAGCGAGCCTTGAATCCCAAAAAAGTCTTGCAGGTCGGGCCCGAAAAGCCAAGTTCTGCCGCAGTTGCGACACCGTGGGTCACATCGTCGGCAACCCCTATCTTGACTCCCCCGACCGTCCACTCCTTGTTCACGGTATCGTGATAGAACCGTCCAACACCCTGGAAGGTCCTGGACTTGGCCGAGCCATTGAGTGTCACGGTCGAATTCACCAAGTAGTTCTTGTAGTACGGATTGACAAAAGTCGTGCCTTCTGGTGTGACCGTGCGTGTCCCCTTATAGGTTGCCTTCCAAAGTGTCTTATTGTTTGTGTCGAGAATCGTGGCAACGATTGTCGAATTCGCAAAGGAATTGTCCTTCAGGAGGCTGACGGTCTTGCCTGGAGCTACTGTAACGGTTCCCTTGTCCGCGTTGTTCACAGTCAGCTTGATCCTGTAAGATCTTGTCCCTTGGTTGATCGCCGATATGTCCGTGACTCCTGCTGGTTTGGTCGTGTTGACTCTTACCTCGCTCTTGGTGGTTGTAGAGCCGGCAAAGAACTTGAACCTGAATAGCCCAACCATATCATTGTATTGGGCGGGACACATGTTCTCAACGTAGTAGGTGAACTTCCCTTTGGCATCCGTTTTCGCCGCCTTGGCGATAGATTGCTGCTTCATTGGATCCTCTACGCCAATTTGCACGCCACTTGCGGGCTTTCCACCTTGCGTTGCCGTGCCCGTGAAATACAGGCAGTCGCCCACTGCGACTGTGCTCTTGCTCGGCGTGACGGCAAGTGAGTAGGGTGCCGCTCCGTAGGCAGTGAAAGGAACTGCCACCATACAAAATAGTACGGCCACAAGTTGCATTCCATTTTTCATTTTCGCACCTCCCTTAACGTATGACCACCCACTTCAACCGTGAAGAACGACGGGATTTCTCTATATGGATATACGCGCAGGCAAGCGCATCGTTTCGACGATAAAATTCACGCAGTGTGACACGTGTCCCGCCCGGGCGATTCAAGAAAGGGTTCCTGCCGACCTTGGACACGAGAGGCATTCGTTTGGATCCCTTGACAGAAAACAACAAGGTGCCAACCTGAATGCCTTGGAGAGGAAAAACAGATAGGAAAGAGAAGGCATTCGCTTCGCTCCCTCCCATTGGGACCATGTTGAGCGTGCAACACCGAGTGTTCTTGATGCTTGTTTGATCGAGAGCCCCTTCTTCTCACGCCACCAGGACAGGTTCCTTGAGAACATGTTGAGTTCGCCTGACATGAGCCTGCTTAATTTCGGATTTGGCATGTTACCTCTCCCAAGAACTAGGCCACAGTTATTAGCGGAATGCACCCTATCTTCCACCTACGTCATCTGAAAACGGCGCCAGCGGAACCATCGATCATGCCTTCTTCGTCGTCACGCAGAGCACGGGAATCTCAGAGTCCACAGTCACATTATAGAACTAAGTAGGCGGAAGGGCAAAGGGAATCAGGGCGATTGGCAGCAGATGGTTGTCAACAGGAACGGTGTAGCCGTAAGTCCTCCTTCCATCATGCCATTGGCCCAAAGCTGGAAGTGCTGGGGTAGAGGGCCCAGGTGGCACCGAAAGACACGAGAAGAGTATAGAGCCGAAAAGAACGAGAGAAGACGCAGGAATGGCGATTGTGCTGGCGTAGACATATTCCACCCGATGGGCAAGACATGCTTACGCAAGCGTAATCATGGGACCCAGGGCTTGGCAGAAAGGTCTCTTCATCTAACCGGCGTGAAGCGCCTCAGTGGCTCGCGATGACATGAGCCGAGGCTTCAGATAGGGGCCGAGCCTGGGCGCGAGTTTCCGTCATTTGCATTTTGGATTTGGGATTTGTTTGAGATTTGGTGCATCGAATTTCAGATTTCGGGGCTCCCGGCTTACGGTTTCGCGTCCGCGCGGACGACTTCGATCTCGGCCAACTGCATCGCGTATTTACCGAAGTACCGGGTTTTGCGCAGGCGGGTGGCTTCGATTTTCACGTAGCGGAAGGAGCGCGGCTTGAAGTCGAGGCGCTCCGGCCCCGTCACGTCCTTGGCCTTGCGGTCGGAATCGTCCGGGCCGACCGCCGGCCGGCGGTAGCGGTCCCGCTTGGCGACCTCGTCCCAGGCCTTGCCGTCCTCGGAGACGAGAATATGGAAATCCAGAGGGAAGCCGTCGTACGACTGGTCGATCTCGGTCGACTCGACGAAGGGCTCGGAGCAGTGGGTGTTCTGCCAGGCGTCGCCGTGGTCCAGAGGCCACAACTGGATCGCCTGGGCGCTCACGGCCTCGCCCAGGTCCACCTGCACCCATTCCGCGTGCTTGCCGTCGTCGTACAGAGCGCTGGTCCAGCCGCGATGGCCGACGCGGGTATTGATCCGCGTGCCATCTGTCAGCTTGGCCACGTCCCAATTCTCCTTTTCCTTGTCCGGCTTGAAGCTGGTCGAGGCCGTGGCGGGCTTGTAGAGGGCGGCATTCCAGTACGATGCCGGTCCCGGCAGCCCGTCTTTGGCGGTGATGGTGTAGGTTTTGCCGGCTTGGGTCGCGAAGGTGCAGATCTGGCCGTAGGGCTTATCCTCGACCGTCACGTTGACCGAATCGCCGGTCGTGTCGCGGGCATCCTGCCCGCGCTCTTTCGTGGCGAGGGCATCCTGCCCTTGTTCTTTTTTCGCCGGCAAGATGCCGTCGGGACGCAAGGGCGGGACGCCCTCGCCACGAACGACGACGGTCTTGCCGGGCCACGGATTCAAGACGCTGCAGGGGCGGCCCTTCTCACTGACCACCGTGATCGGCTGGCAAACGCCGCCTTTCTTCTCGGCGGACACCAGAAACGCTCCGGTGGCCCGGATCGTGACGAACTTTGCCTCGGGGTGATGCCAGCAGGGGAACAGCCGCAGATAGCCTTCGTGGCTTTGCAGGAGCATGGCATTGATGCCTTCCGCCACGCCGGCCCCCTCGACGTTGCCGCCGCCGCTGCGGAAGCTGTTCACGCCGACCCTGGAGAAGTAGGCCCGGCAGCGCTCGATCACTTCCGGCGGATGCTCCGCCAGGCGAGCGGCGATGGAGAAGATCTGCGGCGGGTTATTGAGCCACTCCACGTAGTACTGGGGCTTGATCGCCAGCGTGTTCCGCGCCGTGGCCAAGAGCCTTGGATCGGAGCCCAAGCCCACCTGCTCGCCCGGGTAGACCGGGTACAAGACCCAATCCTGCTCCGTCAGCAGCGGATTCAAGGTCACCTCGCCCCAGGCGAAGACCTTGCGGCCGTAGGCGTAGCTCATCGGATAGTCGGCGAGATTTGCGAGATAGTCCTTCCAACGGTCGATGTCCTTCTCGGTGTAGCCGGTGTTGTACCCGGCGGCGGTCAGGTCCTGGGTCAGGTCGATCAGGCCCCGATAGAACCGCCGGACAAACGCCAGGGCCGTGATCGAGTTGTACGTATCGACCGTCGGCCCCTCCATCGGCTTGCTGTCCACGATCACGTAGCGGGGCGTCCCGTTGGGCCGGATCTCCTTGTTCTTTTCGAGGTCCTGGTCCCAGTACGCCGCCACGTCCTTGAAGAAGGGGTACATCGACTTGGCCCATTCCAGGTCATAGGTCATGTAATACCGCTGGAGCAGGTTCATCGATGCTTCGACCGCGTGGGTCCTCTGGCCGAGGATAACCGCCTCGTTCAAATGGCCGGGGGCCGTGGCCATGAAGAACAACGTGCCGGGCGCTTTGGCGGCCTTGGCCTGGTTGCGGCCGAAGACGTTGGCCTCCAGCAGCGTCCGGTCATAGGGCTCCGACTGCTCCACGCGATTGGCGGAGTACGCCCCGTAGAACAGGGCCTCATGATTGTAGTTCCAGTGGTAATCGCCACCCCAGGGGACGTCATCGTTGACGGGAAAGCCGTTGCAGCCGACCGGATACTTGCCTACGCGGGTGCAGCAGCCCAACACATACATCGCGCCGTAGTAGGTCCGCTCGATGATCGGCTCGGCGTCCAGCCGGACGTAGGACTTGTGCCAGTACGCATCCCACCAGGCCCGGTGCTTCTGCGCCTGCTCCAGCACCTGCTCACGCGAGAGAGCCTTCACGGCTTCCAGGGCCGGCGGCAGGGGGGCGGCGGGGTTCATCGTAATTGGCAGGCCCGTGCTGTGGACCGTTGTGACGACCAGCAGGCTGCGGCCCGGCTCCAGGGTAAACAACTGGGCCGACTTCACCTGCCAGTCGTTCGCATCGTAGTTGACGGTGTTGTCGATCTGGGTCTGGCATTGCGCATCGAAGAGCCGTGTGACGACGGCCGCCCACATGCGAAACTCCTCACTGCCGAAGTCGTTGTGGTCCGGCGGGACATGCGTCTTGCGGGTGGTCCAGGCGAGCGCCGGGTCCTTCTCGTCGATCCCGGCGGCGACCTCGAAGGGCTCGGCGCGGTTGGCGAACTGATCGGCGCAGGTCTCGATCCGCAGCGCGACCGGCTGCTTGCCGCGATTCTCGATGGTATTGACGAGCAGATTCTCCGACTCGTGCGGCACGACCGAGCGCAGGGCGACGACCCGGTCCGCCTTGGTCAGCACCGTGGTGCTCTCGGCGCGGTACAGGTCCACCGATTGCTGAAACGTGGCCCCGGCCATATCCGCCAGAAGCACGTTCACATAGCCCGCCAGAACGTTGCCGCTTTGCCACCATTTCTGGTCACGGCACTTGTCCCGCCAGAAATCGCTCTTGCCCAGGTGAAACGTCAGGCGGTCGGGCGTCCCGGAGAGCGTCACCATGAGGTTGCCGTTGCCCAGGGCGGGGAAGTAGTTCATCGTCTCGAACGGGGACACGGCCTTGGCCACGCGCGGCTGCGTATTGGCGATCACGCACCGATTCAAGATCGTTCGGACCTCATCCGGTTGTGCCGCTCCCCAGACCCTCCCCGCCAACACCAGACACGCCATCCCCAGCACCGGATACCAACTTCTGCTCATGACCTGTTCCCCTGAATCAGCCTACCCCGAGCCCCAAACTGCGACCCAACCACGATGCCACTCTTCACCACCGTCCACCAGAGACACCGTATGATACTCCCCCGTGCGCACTTTTCCAATGCTTGTCTAAGATATTGCTGATTCGGCTCCCCGGCGGTACAGTAGCATGGGCATCCTGCCCATGAAGGGGTTCCCAAACGCCCGTGATACTCATGGGCGGGACGCCCATGCTACGAGAACCACCTCATAGCGTCACTACAACGACACGTTCTCAGGAGGACATTATGAGACAGATGATGGTGCGAAACAGCATGGCGGCCCTCGTGGGCATCCTTCTTTGTTCGATGGGCTTGACGGCCGAATCCGGCGTCCAGTTGGTCGTCCGGGCGGACCAGCCCGGCGCCAGGATCAGTCCTACGATGTACGGCGTCTTCTTCGAAGACATCAACTTCGGCGCCGACGGCGGCCTGTATGCGGAGTTGATCAAGAACCGCTCCTTCGAGTTCCCCGACCCAATGATGGGCTGGAGCGAGGTCCGGCGCGGTAAGGCCACGGGCTCGATTCGAATTCTGGACCGGGATCCCCTCAACGCCACGAATCCGCATTACCTGCATCTCACGTCCGATGGGGCCTTCGACGACTATGGCGTCGCCAACGAGGGCTTCGCGGGTATCGGCGTGCATCGGGGCCAGGAGTACGTTTTTTCCACCTTCGCCCGCGGCGGGTCTGGGATAGCACTGCGGATCGAACTGGTGACCCCGGATGGGCGCCTTCTCGCACAGACAAGGCTGCGGGGATTCGACTCCACCTGGGCGAAGAAATCAGTAACACTGCGACCGACGGCCACGGAAGCGCGCGCACGACTGCGGATACTCCTGGGTGTCCCCATCGGCCGGGTGGACTTGGACATGAGCTCACTATTCCCAAAGAGAACCTGGAAGAATCGTCCGAATGGGCTGCGGGCCGATCTGGTGCAATGGCTGGCCGACCTGAAGCCCGGCTTCGTGCGTTTCCCGGGCGGTTGCATCGTCGAGGGCCGCTACCTCAGCACGCGGTACCAGTGGAAGAACACCATCGGCAAACCCGAGGAACGCAAGCTGATCGTCAACCGTTGGAACGACGAGTTCAAACATCGTCCCGCCCCGGACTACTTCCAGTCCTTCGGCCTGGGCTTCTACGAGTACTTTCTGATGTGCGAGGACATCGGGGCCCAGCCCTTGCCGATCCTCAATTGCGGCATGGCCTGTCAGTTCAACTCGAATGAGCTGGTGCCGCTCAATGAGCTCGATCCTTACATCCAGGACGCCCTGGACCTGATCGAGTTCGCCAATGGCCCCGCCACCAGCACCTGGGGCTCCAAGCGGGCCGAAATGGGCCACCCCAAGCCCTTCCACCTCAAGTTCCTCGGCATCGGCAACGAGCAATGGGGGCCGCAGTACATCGAGCGCTACGAGCGCTTTGCCAAAATCCTGAAAGCCAAGCATCCCCAGATCAAACTGGTCTCCAGCGCGGGTCCTTCACCCGATGATGAGCGCTTCCACTTCCTCTGGCCCAAGCTGCGCGAGCTCCAGGCGGATATCGTGGACGAGCACTGCTACGCTAATCCGCAGTGGTTCTTTGACAACACCCGCCGCTACGACAGCTACGACCGCAACGGTCCCAAGGTCTTCATGGGCGAATACGCCGCCCAGAGCGTCAAGACCGTCAGCCCGGACAATCGCAACAACTGGGAATGTGCCTTGTCCGAGGCGGCCTACATGACCGGCCTGGAGCGCAACGCCGACGTCGTGGTGATGTCCTCTTACGCACCGCTCTTCGGTCACGAAGAACGCTGGCAATGGCGGCCCAACCTGATCTGGTGCGACAACCTCCAGTCCTACGGCACGCCGAACTACTACGTCCAGCAACTGTTCAGTCTCCATCGTGGCGACGTGGTCCTGCCCGTCGAGGTCAAGGGTCAACAATCGCCTTCAGGCAAGCAGCCCGGCCTGTACGTGACGGCCAGTCGCGACGAGAAATCGGGCGAGATCATCCTGAAGGTCGTCAACCGTGCGGCGCAGCCCATCGCATCGAATGTGCAGATCGAGGGCGTCAAGCAGATCGCGCGCCGAGGCACAATGATTGTCCTGACCAGTGACAAACTCACTGACGAGAACTCGATCGCTCAGCCGAAGAAGGTGGCCCCGGTCACCTCGGCGCTGAGAGGTGCCGGCGCATCATTCAAGCATACGTTCGGACCATATTCGCTGACGGTGCTGCGCCTGAAGGCCGGGGATTGAGCAGGTAGGGTGGGGCTTGCCCCACCAGACTCCTGTGACAGAGGTGGACAATCTACAATTGAGCCGCGCCTTCAGGGTCTGTGCTCTGCGTGGATTCGAGCCCACCGTCAGGAGGCAGCCGTTTGGGAACCCAAATGCGTGTATGGAGATTTCCGATGGTTTGGATGAGACAGGTGGCGGTGCTGCTGGCTGTTGTCTTGGCTGGCAGTCTAATGGCAAAGGCATCACAAGAAACGCCTCCCAATGGCAGTGCGAAGAAGGCGTCGGATGCACTGGCAGCAGGGTTCGCCCATCCGCCACGTTCGGCGCGGCTGCGGGCGTACTGGTGGTGGCTCAATGGTAATGTCACGAAGGCCGCCATCACGCGGGACCTGGAGGAAATGGCCGCCAAAGGCTTCGGTGGGGCCCTGATCTGCGATGCCGGCGGGGCGGAGCAGGACGGCAATGCCCGCGTGCCGCACGGGCCGGACTTCTTCAGTGCCGAGTGGCGCGAGCTGTACCAGCACACCCTCCGCGAGGCGGATCGGCTGGGACTGGAGATGAGCCTCAATATCCAGAGCGGCTGGAATCTCGGCGGCCCCATGGTCGAGGCAGAGGATGCGCCCAAGAAGCTGGTCTGGTCCGAAGTCCGCGTGAAGAGTCCGGCGCAGGACGCACTGAAGCTGCCGGAGCCGAAGCATCCGCCGCAGTTCTACCGCGATGTGGCGGTCGTTGCCTATCCGGTGAAGCCATCGGACGATAAGGCTGGGGTTCGCGTCAGCGCCAGTTCCGCGCAGGTAGACCATCCTGCGGACCTTGTCGTGGACGGGAACACGGACACCTTCTGGGTTTCGCAAGGCGCCGAACAAGGCAAGGGTCCGACAACCCAGCGGCCCGAGTGGTTGCAGTTCAGCTTTGACGAGGCCGTCACTGTGGCAGCCGTGAGCCTGCGCGGCCGGCAGGGCTATGGTCCGCGAACAGGCGAGTTCCAGTCATCGGATGATGGTACGGCCTGGCGACGTGCAATAGCCTTCACGGTCAAGGATGGACAGGAATTGACGCTGTCGGCGGGCGATGCTCGGGCTGCCCATTTCCGGCTCGTCTTCTTTAGTGCGTTCGACGTGCGCTTCCCACAGGCGCCGCGCAATGTGCAGGTGGCCGAGGTGAAGCTGCTTGGCAAGGATGGCCAGGTCCTCACATCCTCACAACCCCAACGCCGTCCCCTCCTGAACTGGGACAAGAAAGCCTTGCACAGAGCGCTGAGCTTCTCCGCGCCGGACACTTCGCCTCTCCTGCAGGAGTTACCCGCCGAGCCGGGCGAGGAAGATACGCATGCCACCCAGGTGGTCGATCTCACGGACAAGATGGATGCGGATGGGACTCTGCGCTGGACGCCTCCCGCGGGCGAGTGGGAAATCCTTCGTTTCGGTTGTACGCTGAACGATCACTGCCGTGTCTCGACGTGCAGCGATGGCTGGCAGGGCTACGCGCTCGACCCGTTCGACGCCGGAGCGTTCCGGCGGTACTGGGACGCCGTGGTCGAGCCGCTGATCGCCGATGCGGGTCCTTTAGCCGGCCGCGCCCTCAAGTACCTGCACACGGACAGTTGGGAGGTCGAGGTCGCCAACTGGACGCCGACCTTGCGGCAGGAGTTTCGCCGGCGCCGCGGCTACGACCTATTGCCCTATCTGCCCGTGATTGCCGGCCGGATTGTGGACAGCCGGCCCGTGAGCAACCGGTTCCTGAACGACTTCCGGCGGACGATGGGCGACCTGGCTATCGATAACCACTATCGCCTGTTCGTCGAAGGGGCGCACCGCCACGGCCTGCTGATCCACCCCGAATCCGGCGGCCCCCACGCCGTGCCGGTCGATGCCCAGCAGTGCCTCGGTATGGACGATGCCCCGATGAGCGAGTTCTGGGCCTGGTCCTGGCGGCACCGCGTCGGCGACGAAAACCGCTTCTTCGTCAAGCAGCCCGCCTCCGCCGCCCACACCTATGGGCACAAGCTGGTCCTGGCCGAAGGCTTCACCACGATCGGCCCGCACTGGCAGGAGACGCTCTGGGATAACTTGATTGTATAGGAATTTGCTTTTGTGGATAACTCCTGTGGTTCTGGGAATACTGGGGATAATGGGTAAGTGCGTGATTTGTGGAAAACCCAAAAAGTCCCCGGCGAAGCCGGGATAAGTTCAAGCCCGCCTTCGACAAGGCCCTGTGCGAGGGGCTGAACCTGCTCGTCTGGCATGCGTTCGTCTGCTCGCCCGCCGAGATGGGCGTGCCCGGCCAGCAATACTTCGCGGGCACGCACCTGAACCCGAACGTCACCTGGTGGAGCCGGTCCGCCCCATTCTTCGCCTATCTCAACCGCTGCCAGTACCTGCTCCAGCAGGGCCTGTTCGTCGCCGACGTCGCCTACTACTACGGCGATCATGTGCCAAACTTCGCCCAGCTCAAAAAGAGCGATCCCGCCCACATCCTGCCCGGCTACGATTACGACGTGGTGACGGAGGAAGTCATCCTCAAGCGGATGAGCGTCCGCGACGGCCGGCTCGTCCTGCCCGACGGCATGAGCTACCGCGTTCTGGTCCTGCCCGACCGGCCCAATATCTCGCTGCCGGTCCTGCGCAAGCTCCAGGAGTTGGTCACGGCCGGCGCGACGGTGATCGGCTCCAAACCGCAACACGCCACCGGTCTGACCGACTTCCCGAAGTGCGACGAGGAAGTGACTCGCCTCGCAGCCGAGCTGTGGGGCGACTGTGACGGTAAGACCGTCACGGAGCGTCGCGTCGGCGTAGCTATGTGGCGAGGGCGTCCCGCCCTTGCGTCGCGAGGCCATCCTGGCCTCGCTTCACCAACCGACGACGCGTCCGTCATGGGCGAAGTGCAAGGGCAGGATACCCTCGCCACGAAAGAGCAAGGCCAAGATGGCCTCGCCACGGGGCGCGTCATCTGGGGCAAGACCGCCCGTGACGTGCTGGCGGCCGACGGCGTGAAACCGGACTTCGAATTTGCCGGCAGCGATCCGAACACAACGCTGGACTACATCCATCGCCGCGACGGCAATGTGGAGATCTACTTCGTCGCGAACCGGTCTACTCGTTCCGTGCAGATGGACTGCACCTTCCGAGTAACGGGAAAGCAGCCCGAGTTGTGGGACCCGATCACCGGCCGAACCCGCCCCGCCGAGACGTGGTCGCAGGCCGATGGACGCACCACGCTTGCATTGGAGTTCGCGCCCTGCGGCTCGATCTTCGTCGTCTTTCGGCCACTGACGGGCACCGCATCTGATCGTTCGGAGTCCCGCGTTGGTTCGGAGTTCCGCGTTTACGCGGGTCGGACCAGTCTTTCCCGCCTGAAGGCGGGACTCCAAACCGAACTCCAAACCCTCCCCGGCCCCTGGACGGTGCGTTTCGATCCGAACTGGGGCGGTCCCGGTGTCGTGCAGTTCCCCCAACTGGTCAGTTGGACCCAGCGGCCGGAAGAGGGCATCAAGTTCTATTCCGGCACGGCTGTCTACCAGACCTCGTTCGATCTGCCGGAATCGCTGCGGGGCTCCCAGCAGCCGTTGCTGCTTGATCTGGGCAACCTCCGAGAGCTGGCCGAAATCCGCCTCAATGGCAAGAATTTGGGCGTCCTGTGGGCCCCGCCGTTCCGGGTGGACGTGACTGATGCCGTCCAGCCCACCGGCAACCGGTTGGAGATCGACGTGGTGAACTTCTGGCCCAACCGCATCATCGGCGACCAGTCCCTCCCGCAGGAGAAGCGGCTCACCCGGACCAACATCACGAAACTGACGAGAGACACGCCCCTGATCGAGTCCGGCTTGTTGGGACCGGTCACGGTTGGGCTATCGGCTCAGTGATAGCCGTTCGGAGTTCGGTTCGGAGTACCACGTTTACGCGGTCTTATCCGCCTGAAGGCGGTACTCCAAACAGTGGAGCAGGATGGGCTTGGCCACATGCCACCGTCTTGGTGCATTTGTCGCCGGAACAAGAATCCTTTGAAATCCCGGCGGATTCGTGGTATATTGGCGCTGTAGGGACACAACGGAGTCCGCGGCATCAAGAACCTGTCTTCTCGAAGGCGAAGGCTCTTTCACACGACTTGGCGCGAGCAGAATCCTGATCTGATCGTGGATTGATTCGGGATTGGAGGATTGGAGACCATGAGAACGCTACTTCTGATCTTGACGATGTGCCTGTTCGTTTTGCCGGCTCAGGCGAAATACAGCGGGGGCAGCGGGACGGCCAAAGACCCCTACCAGATCGCCACGGCCGCCGACCTCATCGCCCTCGGCGAGACTCCCACTGATTGCGACAAGCACTTCATCCTGACCGCTGACATCGACCTGGACCCCAAGCTGGCGGGAGGGAAGGTCTTCGACAAAGCGGTCATTGCGCCAGATACGGATCCTTCTCCCAACAAATATGGGTACAACCCGTATGATGGCACTCCTTTCACCGGCGTCGTTGATGGTAAGGGTCACACGATCTCGCATCTGACGGTCAAGGGAAAGGACTACCTGGGCCTGTTTGGGCTATTGGCACCTCCGGCTGAGGTCAGGAACCTCGGGGTTGTGGACGCCAATATAGTCGGTTCAGGCTCTGGTGTCGCCGGCCTAGTGGGTGTTAACACTTGGCCGCCGGGTCACCGTCAGGAATTCCACAAGGGTGGAGCCGTGACCGGATGCTACAGCACCGGCACGATCAGTGGTAATTCGTCTGTCGGCGGGCTGGTGGGATCGAATGACGGCTCTGTGACCCAGTGCCATAGCAGCGGTATAGTCAGCGGCCTTGATATTGTTGGCGGGCTCGTGGGCGTAAATGGAAATACAGGCTGGCCCGGTGGAGGAGGAGTTGTGGCCCAATGCTACAGCACTGTTGCGGTCAGCGGCAGTTCGTTCGTCGGCGGGCTCGTAGGCGTAAACAATGGTGGTCCCGGTTGGAGTGCCGTCACGCAGTCCTGCAGCACCGGTGTGGTCAGCG
>CAYHAJ010000447.1:0-4035 GCA_964354535.1 uncultured Pirellulales bacterium | reverse complement strand
CAGGAAGACCACGGGGTGGCCGTAGAGCCGCTCCCAGTCGTCGGGCACAAGATGCGCCATCCGACCCAGGAGATGCGACGCCAAGTGAGGGACCTGCACCCACGGCAGGATCAGGAACCGCAGATTGTAGGCGAGGAACCGCAGGTTCCGGCGTCGGGCTTCGGGGGACCAGCCGATGAAACGATCCCGCGGGCCCAGGTGCCGGGGCGCCGACGACCAGGCCAGACAGGCCAGGGGGCGGTCGCCCGAAGAGACCAGATACTTGAGGTGCTCGCCCACCGGCTGCGTGTATCCCAGGTAATGATGGGCCTCGATCAACCCATTGAACGTCGCCTCCTCCTGGGTCCGCCGCACCTGACGGAAGGTGATCGGCGCCAGGGCCGGCAACGTCGAACGAATCGGACTCTCGTCGAGGACGATCGGCGCCGGCCGGCTCCGCTGCGCGAGGGGATTGCAGGGGCGCCATCGTCGCGGCGGTAGCTCGATCTGGCCGTCCCGGTCCAACGCGAGCATCAGGCCCCGGCAGACCATGTCGCGCAGAGCCCCATTGGGCTGGACCCAATTCCAGGCCCGGCACAAGAGCTCGGACAACCTCCGGCGGCTGGCCGTAGGGTACGCGGCGATGAGGGCCCGGATGAAGGCTACCTCGTCTGGCGTCACCGCCCGCCCACGATAGGTCCGCACGACAGCCATGAACCGCAGCCTACGCCGGCACGGCTTGGAACGCAAGACCTTTTTGCGGATTTTCTTTCACCCATGCGAGTCCACCGGACGCCAAGCCGGCGCCCCTTTCGCCACGGCCGGATCGCCCCCGGACAACAGGACCGGAAGCTGATAGGCCTCCAGGACCGCCGTCGCGGCCGTGGGATTCTGCGGCCACCAGCGGAACCGTCCCTGGGACAACCGCTTCTGGCACAGCCAGAAGCCCTGCCCATCGTAGACCAGGATCTTGATCGCCTTGCGGCAGCGGTTGCCAAACACGAAGACACAACCGCTGAAAGGATCGCTGCGCAGCGCCTCCCGACAGACCCGGGCCAGCCCATCGATTCCCTTGCGGAAATCCGCCGGCTCAATGGCCACCAGAATCCGCATCTGCGGCGTTACCTGAATCATGCCGGGGCGCTCCGGAACAGGCGCGCGAAGGAAACGAGGTCGGGAACCCCGATCCCCTTCACGTGCATCCGCATCTTCCCGCCGCGGCCGTCCTCCCACTCGATCGTGCATTCGGGGGACGGGGACCTCAGCCCGCCCGGCAGAAGCTCGATAAAGTCGGGCTTGGCTCTGCCCGGATCCCTGGTGTCCGGGGCAGTCCCCTCAAGATGCTTCTTGAGCGAGTCGTACTTCAGGCCCAAGGCCCGGGCGGTCTGGTTGATCCCGTGCTCCCGGGCCAGCCCCACGGCCGTCTCCCAAAGCTCCTTCGGGAGTCGCTTACGACCGTGCTGCCGGCGGCGCCATTGCTCGAACTGACGACGGGTGGTGGACAGCGCCCGGGGGACATCTGCAGGTTGCCTGGTACTCATCAGCGGTTCTCCAGGAAATCGGTTTCGCCGGCTCGCCCGGACGACCCTTCCACGGGCCGCCCTTTGTATCAGGCTCGCCGGCTACCGCTGACAATACCCCCTCCGCAAAATCTTCTCATACACGCTTGCCGAAATGTCACGTTCTTTGCCGCGGCGTGGGCGCATTACGAGACGGCCGCCCCAGGCAGTTTCCACCTTCTCCCGCCGGACCAGCGCGTGCCTACCCTTCAGGCTGACTACGCGCGCATGCGGGAGATGATCTTCGGCACTGCGCCGGTTTGGGAGGAGATCATGCGGGGCCTGCGGGAACTGGAAGACAGAATGAACGGGAAGTAGAAAATGGGTAAGGCTAGGGACAATACCCTCTTGGCCGCCGTGCGGGTCGCGGTGACGCACGCCACAAGATATACCCATCGTGAATGGGATTTCGGTGTCACGCTGTGATGACTTGGAAGTTCTTAGTCCGCAGGCTATGAAGCGTCGTCGCATGCTCGGCGATGCCCTCAACTGCCGATACAACACCACGACCAAGGTTACCGTTCCCGCAGATTCACTCTTTTCACCTGCCGATCTCGGTCCGGCGAGTCGCGGCGGACCAGTGAATACTCAACCACGAGTTCTGCAAGCGGACAACTCCGATTGGAGGCAATAGACTTCTTCAGCTTTCGCGCAAATGTATCAATAAACCGCTCGGCCTCGCGGGGACCTGAAGCGCTGATGTTACACTCGCTGAGTCGAACAACACTACTGTTTTCCTCCAACAACAGCCTGGAAGTAAGAATGTCATACCCGGTATCAAGAAGGCCACGCTTGCGAGGCGAGGCTTTGCTGGCGGAATCAAACGCTTCGCTCACGATGGACCATACTTGTTGCCCAATTTCTGCGTTCTGTCGTTCTCTTTCCAGGCGTTCTCTCTCTTGTTTTACAAGTTCCTCTGATCTTCGCTGGCGTTCCGCAAGGGCTTGGTTTAGCAACGTACGACCGGCCGGATCTTCTTGCAGCGACAGAGCTTGCTGCAGTAGCTCCATCTTCTTATCCACATCGGTTTCTCCGTCGGCCGTGCTGATCAGAGTCCGGACTCGTAGACTTCGTTGCGCCACGACGAATTCTGCGACAGCGTTCATCATAGCGTTGGCATTTTGCTTTTCCTGAGACGTTTTCGCAAGGTCTAGGGCTTTCTGGGCCGCCGATCTTGCTTCCTCAATCCTAAACCGGCCCAGCCAATCTCTCCATTGTGTGACGGCTTCATCATAATCCTGCTTTCTCCTCTGCTCCGACTCCACTCCCTTCGTGAACCATTCCGGAAGCGGAGGTCGTGAGACCAGAAGCGGTATTTCGAGGCACTTGTCGTACTCCCTCTGAGCCGCCGCATAAGCTCCTCTTTGGGCGAGCTCCAACGCGGCATTGGTGTATTGCCGGTTGGTGTACATCAGCCATATTCGTGTCGCTCCATACGCGCAGACCAGCACCACTGCCAGCGCGACGCTCCATTTCATCCGGCGTCGGTGCCGTCGCATTTCCGCTTGCCACAACATCCGCAGGGCCTCGCGAAGTCCCGGGACAGTCGGCCAGATCCTCTGCGCCCGACCGATTTCCTCCCCCGCCTCTTCGAAATGCGTGGCTTCACAAGCCTTCTTCGCCTTCTCGAGATGGTCCCTGGCGGCCGCCTGGTCGTTCTTGATAGCTTCGACGAGACCAGGAGCTTTCGGTGACTCAGGGCAGATGGAGAGGGCCACCATCGCGGCCCCCAAAGCCTTCTCCAAGTCCCTTTCGCCCCTGGCCTGTTCGGCAGTCTGCATTTCTCGGCCGAATCTCTCTCGTGACTGTACCAGTTCCCCCCTTGCTTCCGCCAATCCATCGGCGTTAACCCACAATTCCTCGACCCCCATAAGCTTCGCGTTGGCTTCCTCGAATCGGGCGGCCTTGATGGAGGCGACCGCCTCCTTGAGCAATGCGTGTACCCAGCCCTGGCTGTTCTGGAGTACCTCCACCAGCGCCTGGGCCTCGGAGGACTGGGGGCACACTTCCCGTGCGAGCCGGGCTTCCTCCAATGCCTCGTTAAGCGCCCGACCTTCTTTGGCCTGTTGGCCGCGCTGAAGATGCTCGTGATACTCAGCTCGATTCCTAGCGGAGAGCTCCTTGGCGGCATCCAGACTATCGAGCGTTGACCACAATCCCTCTACCTGTCCGAGCAGGGCATCTGCCTCTGCGAACTTTGCCGCCGGGAGCAGAGACTCTGTTTCCTTCAGCAGGGCCATCGCCTTCTCCTGGTCGATGCCGATCTCCTCCACCAAGTATTTGGCCTCCGGTGACTCGGGGCAGACGGAGAGGGCCGCCCGCGCGGCCCCCAGAGCCTTTTCCAACTCCTTTTCGCTCTTGGCCTGTTCGGCGATTCGTGTTTCTCGATCGAATTCTTCTCGAGACCGTACCAACTCCTCTCTCGCCTCAGCCAAGCCACTGACGTTTATCCACAGGTCCTCAACCTGAAGGAGCTGTGCGTTGGCGTCCTCGAATC
>CAYHAJ010000446.1:0-35450 GCA_964354535.1 uncultured Pirellulales bacterium | reverse complement strand
AAGAACATCTGCTGATGACGCTGGGATTGCCGAAATGCCATCGGGGGACTCCTTTCCAACACCTCGGCGTCCCTGATATACTCCCGGCACAAAAAAAGAAAGACTCTATCCATCAGAATTGTGACACAGTCTGGCAGCTTGGGTGTGGCACCCGGCGCCTCCGAGAGGATAACCGGTTGGGTGCCACGGCCAGACTCGTTTGTCCCTGGGCCTATCGGATCGTCCGGTCCGGCAGAAAGACATGGCCGAACGAGTTTGTCGGTGCCACCCTTACGGCGGAGGGTCTCCTTCTGTCAGGGGACTCTCATTATGCTCTTACGAGCACACTGCAAACAGGCTGCGATCGGCCCAGCCATCGCGCCCCTCATTCCTGGGGCGCGAGCTCACCAAACAAGGTCAGGGGCGAGGTGCGGGTGATGCGAACGCGTGCGAACTGGCCTGACAGAGAAACCGGACCGTTGAAAACCACAATGTGGTCGGTCGCGGTGCGGCTCACCAATTGTGGGTGGCCGGCGCCGTTTGCCGGATTCACGTGGGCCTTCTTGCTCGGGCCTTCGACCAGGACTGCGACTTCGCGACCGAGGAACGCCTGGTTCAACTCGCCGCTGATCTGTTCCTGGACCGCCAGTAGCTCGACGTTCCGTCGCTGCTTGACCTCGTCGGGGATCGTGTCGGCCAGGCGTTTGTCGGCGGTCGTGCCGGGGCGGGGCGAGTACTTGAAGACGAAGCAGTTCTTGTACCGGGCCCGGCGCGTCAGATCGACCGTCGCCTGGAAATCCTCGTCGGTCTCGCCGGGAAAGCCGACGATGAAGTCCCCCGCCACAGCGATATCCGACACGACCGATCGGGCCGTCTCGATCAGCTCCAGGTAATGGGCCGCCGTGTAGTGGCGGTTCATCGCCTTAAGAATCCGGTCCGACCCGCTCTGGGCGGGCATGTGCAGGTAGCGGCAGATCTTGGGCGAGGCCGCCATGGCATGAAGAGTCTCTGGATAAGACTCGTCCGCGGGATAGCTGGTGACGAACCGGACCCACTCGATCCCGGCCACCCGCGCCGTCATATCGAGCAGGTCCGCCAGGCAGTAGGTCTTCTCCCCATTTCGGCACTGGTAGGAGTTGACGGTTTGGCCCAGAAGCGTCACCTGTTTGATGCCCTCGCCGGCCAGTCGCTTAACCTGTGCCAGGATCGCTTCGGGTGCTCGGCACGCCTCCGGGCCCCGCACGTACGGCACCACGCAATAGGTGCAGAAGTAGTTGCAGCCCCGCATCACGCGTACGAAGGCTTGCCCGGGGATCTGCCCCTCCGCGCTGCTGTGCGTCAATTCGAAGTTGTCGAGGGAGCCATCGCCCGGTGGGATCGGCTGACGAATCTTCTCCGTCACGGCGACTTGTTTGACGCTGCGCGCCAGGGCTTGGCGGATCAGGTCGGCGATCTGCGGAATCTGGGCCGGGCCGCAGACGAGGTTTACGGCCTCGTGCGCCAGGAGCTTGTCGCCGAGGCGCTGCGCCATGCAGCCGATGACGCCGACGACGAGATCCGGCCGGTGCTCTTTCAGGTGTTTGAGATGGCCCAAATGCGAAAGAACGCGGTCTTCCGCGTGCTGGCGGACCGAGCAGGTGTTGATGAGCACGACGTCCGCCTCTTTGGGGCCCTCGACCAAACAGAACCCCGCCTCCGCCAGCGCGGAGCCCACCAGGGCGGAATCCAGCTTGTTCATTTGGCAGCCGAAGCTCTCGATGTATACGGAAAGGGATTTCATCTTTACTATTTACGATTGACCATCTACAATTCGCACTCGATGATTCGAGTTCACACAGCGGAGGTGATCGCCTCAAGGCACGGAATACACCCCGGCCGCAGGTTCTCGAATAGGAAATCATAGATCATAACCTGTAAATCATAAATAGTGAATGCCGACGCCTCATGAAGTATCAGAAGACTGTTGAACAGATTGCCGGACTGGGCCTGATCGGGGCGATTGTCGTCGGCTGCGTGTTCGTAATGCGGCCGTTCATTTCGGCGATCCTGTGGGCGGCGATCCTGTGCTTCGCCACGTGGCCGTTGTATGAGATCTTTTTGCGCCGGTTCCGCGGTCGGCGGACCCTCGCGGCTGCCCTGACGACCGCGGTCCTGTCGCTCGTCTTGATCATGCCCTTCGTGGTGGTGGGCCTGACCTTTACGGACAATATCCGTGCCGGGATCAGATGGCTCGATGACCGGCTGGATCCCAAAGAAGTCGCGAAGCGGAAGGCGGCGCAAGACCCGAACCAGCCGACGGCCACCTCCGAGCCCCCCGCTTGGCTCAAACGTGTGCCCCTGATCGGCGGCACCATCAGCCAATCCTGGCAGGATTATGCGGACGACGCCGGGGCCACGCTGGAGGAGTGGAAACCGTGGCTGAAGGAGGCCGGCCTGTGGCTGCTGGCCCACAGTCTCGATCTGGCCAAAGGCTTTCTCCACGTGGCACTCAGCGTGCTGATCGCCTTCTTCTTCTACCGCGACGGCGAGGGGCTGGTGATGCGGCTGCGCGAGGGCATGCAAAGAATCAGCGGCGACTCGGCCCAGCGAATGGTAGATGTAGTGAAAGTCACGGTGCAAAGCGTAGTCTACGGCGTGATCGGCACCGCCCTGGCGCAGGGGATCGTCGCCAGCATCGGCTTCGCCATCGCGGGCGCCCCGGCTCCCATGCTCCTGGCCCTGCTGACCTTCTTCCTGAGCTTCGTCCCCTTCGGCCCACCGATCGTCTGGATCACGGTCGCAATTTCGCTGTTCGCCACCGGGAAAACGGGGTGGGGCATCTTCATGGTCGCCTACGGCATCTTTGTGATCAGCCTGATCGACAATATCATCAAGCCCATCATTATCAGTCATGGATCCAAGCTCTCGTTCATTGTCATGTTCATTGGTGTACTCGGCGGCGTGACGGCCTTCGGGTTTATCGGCATCTTCATCGGCCCGACGCTGCTCGCCGTGGGCTTCAGCCTGGCGCAGGAGATCCTCGAACAGCGCCGCCACATCGCGTTCGCCAAGACACCCGAGCCGCTGACCGCAGCGAGTGCCCCCGCAGGCACTGCCGACGATACCCCCACGCCGTAGAACTCTACCTGCGGCCGGCTGTCGACGATGTTCTTGGGGCGCCCTGACCACCCGCTTGGCGGCAAACGCTTGCGAGAAGACAGTCCAGATCGCATCCGTATCTTCCGCTTGCAGCAACTGCTCGCGAACCTGCGGTTCCTGCATGGTTCGGACGATGTGTCCAAGGATTTGGACCTGGGCATCGCTGTATGGCGGCGCCAGGACCAGGAAGATGAAATGCGTGTCTTGGCCGTCGGGCGTATCCCAGTCCTCGATCCCCGCACGCGACCGGCCGAAGACGATGATGGGCCGGGGCATCCGGGGAAACCGGGCGTGCGGGATGGCCAGCCCGCCCTCGAGGGCCGTACCCATCTCGCTCTCCCGCTCCTGCACGGCGGCATAGATGTCCTCGGCATCGTGGATGCGTTCCTGCACCGCCGCCAACTCGGAGAGTTCCAGCAATGCCTGATCCCTTGTCGACGCCTTCAGGTCGGCGATGATGGAGCCTTTGAAGAGGTACTCCAGGATGCTGACCTCCTTGCGTCGGGAGATCACGTAGCTCAGCCAGGGCCCCAGGATCACCGACGAGAAGAGCGCTCCGAAGACGATCGCCACAAAGACCGCCTGGGTGATCAGGCCATACTGCAGGGCCAACAGGCCGACGATGACCTCCATCTCGCCGCCCGCGGTGTGAGTCACGGCGACGGCGGCTCGATTGCTCCGCGGCAGTGCCGTGAGCCAGACTCCCAGCCACGCCCCCAGATACCGACCGGCGATACCGATGACCGCGACGAAGACCGCCAGAAACCAGTCGAAATGGGCCGCAAAGTCGATCTTCAGTCCCAGGCCGGCAAAGAAGAGCGGAACAAACACCGCATAGCCCATTTGTGAGATGATCAGACGCGTCCGCTCCGACAACTCGCGGGCCTCTCCGACCATGATGCCGGCCAGGAAGAACCCGAATAGCGCATGGATGCCGATCCAGTGGGTGATCGCGCCACAGAGAGTCGCGAGCAGAACCACAAAGGTCAGAGCGCCGCCCGGCTGAGGCATCTTACCCCTTTTGATCTCGCGAATAGCCATATCCGCCAGCCGCCGTCCGATGGTCAGGCAGAACATGGCGAAGCCGATCGTGCCCCCCAGAATGAGCAGGATTCTCCCCACCTCCGGATTGCCCTGAATGAAGAAGCCCAGCAGCAGCAGAATCTGCACGAGGAAGATAAGGATGTTCTGCTCGTTGCTAAAGTGCATCACAGTCAGTACGCACGACCACCAGCGAAGTGCAGGACACCAGGAATTGCGGATTTCGGATTGATGACTGCAGATTGAAAGAACGCTCCGAAGCTGATCCGAAATCCGCAATCCGCAGTAGCATCAACTCGCTCTCTGGGACGTGATAGAACGATTATACGCACGTTGCAGGTCCTTGAGGCGGTTCACCTCGTCGAAGCCGAGACGGAGAATGGGGAATGCGGTCTTGTTGTGCAGTAGCGGCTCCCCAAGATCCACCCACTGCCGGCAGGCCTCACCATCCGGCGTGCCCGGGATCGGCGAGAAGTCCGCCAGCATGCCGCGAATGCCCAGGCCATGCACGAAATGCATGGATTCCTCCAACTCCTGGACGTCGCTGTCGGGGTGGCCGACGATCTGGTAGGCCGTGATATCGACAGGATCGGCCCCCACCGCGAACAGGTGATCGACCGCCCGGGCCAGTTCCTCGGAGAATACCTTGCCGCCAGTGCCCTGCTGCCACCGCCGCGAGGCGCTCTCGAAACCAAGATAGAACGTCTTGAAGCCAGCCCGAACCATCAACCGCGCCAGATCGGCAGTCAAGAAGCGGGCGTTCAACGCGTTCGGCGTGTGCAGGTTGACGTGAATGCCCCGCCTGAGGACCTCGGTGAGAAACGGGACCAGCAACTCTTCGGCATCGAACAGCAGTGCATCATCGTAGAAGGCGACATTCTCCGCGCCCTGTGCGACCAGAAGCTCCAGCTCAGCCACAGATCGCTCCAAAGGCCGGGGTCGGAAACCGCCATAAACCTTTGGCACCGAGCAATAGCTGCACCGAAAAGGGCAGCCATCGGCCAGCTTGAGCGCCCCCACCCGTAGAGGCGAATCATCATTCGTCCCGGCCACCTCCCACAGGGCCGGCTCGTCCGGATTGGGTGTCATCTCCAGGAATTCCCAAAGCGGCTGCAGATCGGAACCAACCACGACGAGGTCCGTCCCGAGGCCACGGGCATGGTCCGGACATAGCGTCGCGTAAGTGCCACCGAGCACGATCTTGGCGGCGGGCCACGCACTACGGATGTCCTCGATGACTTCTCGAACGCCGGGATACCAATACGTCATCATGGTCTGAACCAGCACGAAATCGAATGGCCCCCGGTTCTTGAGGTAACTCGTGAAGACGGGCCGGGGCATGCCAAATCGGCGGAAGTATCTGGGAATGTTCATCAAAGGCGCAGGCGACTTGATCCGCTCGTGATAGATCGTGCTGCGTCCCCAGCGATCTTTCGATTGCGGATTAGCTACGGAAGGCTTCTTTAATCCGCAATCCGACAACTCCGCCGAAGGCGGATGCCGGTTGCCCGGTGCCGTTCCGGAAATCCGCAATCCGAAATCACCTTGCGATTGGTCCAGGTAGTCAAACAGGGCAAACGCCGCCTGCCCGCGCAACTGCCCGGCGACGCTCAACAGTCCATAGGGCTTGAGCCAGAAGTCGTAGGCGGCGAAATCGTAGATCGGTGGATTGACCAACAGAATTCGTCTCATGATTGGCCAGCATAAGAACCAGACCGTCCGGTTGTCAACGCCCAAAGCCATGCATGTAGGATGGGCTTTAGCCCATGCTGTTCACACATGGAATCCAATTCTCCGCATAGGCTGAACGGGACCCCAAACGCGATGAATCGCGTTTGGGAACCCAAGCCCATCCTACCTGTGCCACAATGCGCATTGATGACAGGCAGGCCCCGTCGTACAATCGGATTCATATTCATAACGCCGTTGAAAGGTTCCACTATGATCCCTCGCAAAGGAGACTCGACGCCGCCCTCAAGAACTCGCTCTCGTGGCGGCACGATCATCAACGTCATTACGGGTCTGGTCTTCCTCGGCCTGATCGGCTACGGCGACTATTGGATCCTGAAAACGACGGGCGACGCCGGACAGCAGTACGCCACCGCGATGGTCAACACGCACAACAAGGCCTCGTCCCTCTCGTGCCAGATGAACCTGCGTTCCATCGCCCAGACCCTCCAGACGTACGCCATCAGCAACGAAGCCTACCCTGCCAGCCAGCAGGAGCTGGTCGATTTCGCCGGCTACGGCTCCAAGCTGTTCCACTGTCCCGATCCCAACGGCGGCGCGTACATCTACATCCCCGGCCAGCGCGGTGACGCCTCTGCCCCTGGCATTCTGGTCTACGAATCGCAGCCCATACACAACGGCAAGTGCAATGTGCTCCTGTCCGACGGCCAGATCGTCCCGCTCAGTCCCGAAGAGCTTCAGCAAATCATTGGAGCGGCCCAATCCCGGCGCCGGTAGAGGCAGCCCCGCCGCCCCCGGCTGTTCCGTAGGGTGCGTATCACGCACCGTTCCCTCATTGCGAGAGCAGACAAAATGACCTCCGTGACCCGCCGCCAATTCCTCGGAACCACCTTGGCAACCACTCTCGTCTCCTCCGTCGGCGCCACAAGCCAGCGTATCCCACGGATCCTCCTGCGGTCGTCGTGGCAGACGGTCAACATTGGTGACATCGGCCACACACCCGGCGTGCTGCGGCTGATAGAGGAGCATCTGCCGAATGCCGAGGTGCGGCTCTGGCCAAGCAACGTGGGCGATGGCGTCGAGAAGATGCTGCGCCGCCGCTTCCCCAAAGTAGCCATCATCAAGGGACCTGACGCCCTGAAAGCCGCCTTGGCGGAGTGTGACTTCCTGCTGCACGGCTCCGGGGCCTCCCTGGTGGCGGCCGACAATGTGGCAACATGGCGTCAGGAGACCGGCAAACCCTACGGCGTCTATGGCATCACGCTGCCCGACGCCAACGCCAGGGTCATCGAGTTGCTCAGCGGCGCACGCTTCGTCTTCTTCCGGGATTCCGTGTCGCTGGCGCTGGCGAAGGACAAGGGCTGCACGGCCCCCGTGATGGAGTTCGGTCCCGACGGCGCCTTCGGGGTGGACGTCCGCAACGATGTCGCGGCCGAGGCGTTCCTCAAAGGGAATGGTTTGGAAGCGGGCAAGTTTCTCTGCTGCATCCCGCGTCTGCGCTACACGCCCTACTGGCTCATCCGCGGCACGCCGATGACCGCCCTGGACCAGCAGAAGCACCAGCGCAACGAGGCGATGAAGGAGCACGACCACGCACCCTTGCGGGAAGCCATCAGCGCCGTGACGCGCCGGACCGGACTGAAGGTCCTGCTGTGCCCGGAGGACCGCAGCCAGATGGCGGTCGGCAAGGAGATGTGTTTCGACAAGCTGCCCGACGACGTGAGAGCGAGAGTCGTCTGGCGCAAGGACTACTGGCTCACCGACGAGGCCGTGAGCACCTATGTCCGCAGCGCCGGCCTCTTCGGCAATGAGATGCACTCGCCCATCATGTGCGTCGGTCACGGCGTCCCCGCTCTCGTCTGCCGGTTCCAGGAGCAAACCAGCAAGGGTTTCATGTGGCGCGACATCGGCCTGGGCGACTGGCTCTTCGACCTCGACAACGAAGCCGACGTCAGCCGGATAGTCCCGGCCGTCCTCGCCCTCGTCCAAGATCCCGCCGCCGCCAAGGCCAAGGCCCTCAAGGCGCGGGACTTCGTGCGCCAACGGCAACGCGAAACCATGACGGTGCTCAGACAAGAGCTGTCCTCCAAGTAACACACACTCGGATAGGTTGGTATGCTCCCCTTGTCATCCGGAGCCCAGCGCGGCTTTCGGCCGCAACCCAAACCGCATTAGCCGAACAAAACGAGAGAACGCGCAAGAAACATGTAGCCCAGCCGCCCTCGGCTGGGGAATCCGCCGGACACAGCCGAGGCGGCTGTGCTACCAGGCCTCCGCTCCTCTGGTGCGCCTCATTCCGGCCCGATTTCCCGCCTTCTCCGGGTCCCGGACCCTCACGCCACCCGGCGAACTGCCGGCGTGACGGAGGAATCGCCCCGCGAGATTGGGTTCGTTTCGCACAGATGCGACTGCGCCGCCGTTTCAAGTGTGAAATTAGAAGTTGGAAGACCCGCAGGATTCACCGGTCCGTTCTCTTTACTTCCCACTTCACACTTCAAACTTGAAACTTCCTCGATTGGGTTCGTTTTGCGCAAAGACCTCTGGGTCCCCGTAGCATGGGCGTCCCGCCCATGGGTAGCATGGGCATCTTGCCCATGATCCCAACTCCCGGGCAGACCCTGCCCCAAGAGCGAAACCGAAGGAATGCCGGTGCCGCGAGAGCCCCGCGCCGACAGCAACGCGACCATCTCCGCCGATCCGCCCGCCAACCGCAGCCGCTTCTGTTCCCGCAACTCGCGCATGGTGCGGTACATACTGGTTTCGATCCGCCGCTCGTACAGCGACAACTTGTCCAGAACCCGGTCGTGGGAGAAGTCTTCCACCAGCATCCGCCCGAGAATCCGGTCGTCGGCGTCCCCGGCCGCACCCGGTGCCGGCTCCGGGACGCCCTCCGGCGGCGTGCCCCCGGCCGGGGACCCCGTCGCCATCTTCTCGTACAGCGCGTCGAACGCCTCCGTCTGGAGCCGTTCCGCCCGCCGCAGCCGCCAGGTCGAGCTCCCCGTCCCCGGCCGGGGCTAGGTCCCGGAGCATCCGGTCCCGATGGACCGCAAACTCCCCCGCATCTTCTCCCTGAAGGACCGTGTCCCGGGCCAGGAACCCATGCGTGACGGCATTCTGGGACGCCACCGCCTTGCCCGCCGGCGTCCGCGGACCGGTCGATTTCTGGGCATTGGCACGATTGGCTGAGATTTGGGCTTCACTCGCCATAATATTCCCTCCGAATCTGAAATTGTCACTCGGTCGCCCAACACAGGCGGCACCATATAAATGGTATAACCACCATCATGCAATGTCAATCACAAATGCCCAAACGTGGAAAATATTATATATGCTGTAAACTGTTATCCCGCCAGGACTAACGCACGTCGCCGAGAAAATGTAGCTCCGCCGCCCCCGGCTGAGGACCTTTGTCATTCCCGCGCCCAGCCTGTCCCCGACTTGGTCGGGAGCGGGACCCCAGGTCCTCCCCTCGGCTGAGGACGTTGAGCTTCAAGGAGAGTCCCCCCGGGACGACTGATCATAGCCCACCGTTTCAACGGTGGGTATCAAGGCCCCCCCCGGAGCCCGAGCCCCGCAGGGGCGAAAGAAAGGGGGCTAGATCGAGTAGAGCGGAGGCGCGAGCATGTTTAGGTCGGTGGCTTCCATTGTATCGACCCTTTCGAGCAGCGTGGCAAACGGCCACCAGACCTTGCACCTCGGTTCCTCCGCCCCCTCTAAAATTCCGTACGGTGGGTTTTCCCCAGTACGGCTTCAAACCCGCTTCGAGCCGCGGCCACCTTCGTGGAAGCTTCCAGCCCCACTTATAGGCCGCCGCCGTTCGTATCTCCGCGTCCGGCGTCTATTCCGTAGAGGGACTTGCGTCCAAGCGGCGCCGAACACTTCTGACCCGAACCACGGGTCCAGTGGCCCTTGGCTCCCCCGCCGGTTGTATTGTCCGGCCGGATCATGGCTTACTATGGCCACATCTGCGCCTCTGACGGCCACCCGGCGGCTTATGCATTCGTCCGCCCGGCTGCGGGATTGGCCCGCCAGCCGCAGAGGGTCCCCAATTTACTCTGCCCGTCCGTTCTTCCCATGCCGCCGCCCCTACTCCGGTGGCCCCCGCGACTGCACCCGACGATGTCTGGGTCGCGAATTCCGCCTTCGCCGCTTTCGGATCGGCTCGGCAACCACAAGTCCCACGTCTTCCGGAACGCGTGGGTCGTTTCACGAAGCTGCAGCGTTCACTTAATGTTACGGCCTGGAGAAGTTGCTTGCCCCGCTCCGGCCAGGGCTTTTACGACCGAGCTTGCCTGGGCCGGGTCGCCCCAGAGACCCAGGTCGGTTATCACTGGATGGCTCCTCGTCATTTACCATCGCCGGACTTGCACCGGCTGGACGGGCAGCCTTATGGGCTGCACCCGAAAGAAACGCAAAAACACGCAAAAGGGAAAGAGCAAAACCGCCCCGCTTCCTCGTCTTTTTTTGCGTCTTCTTGCGTTTTTTTGCGGCCCTTTCTCCTGCCCTTCTTTCGGTCCTTCATCACCCTCCTTCTTCTTAGCGTTCTTTGCGTCTCGGCGAGAGCCCCTTTCCTGTTCTTACTTTTGCCTTTTCACTTTTTACTTTTTACTTCTGCGGCCTGCCGCAGATAATAAGCCCTGCAGGCGACCGAGCGTTTTCTCTTCGCCATGGCCGGCAAGTTTCCCGGCTACGAGGAAGCCTCGCGTGCTCTCTTTCAGGGCGACAGCCAGCGGTTTGCGGACCTGATTTCCCCGTGGCCCAAGGATGTGCGCAACTACGCGCTGCGACTATCGAAAGGGGACTGAACTGAGAGCTGTGGCAGAGCCAGAATCAACCCCGGAATCTGATGAGCTTCGGCGAGCAACTTGCGTAATGATCAGTGGAAGGAGAAGAGCATATGCTCATGGTGAAGGTGAATGACGGCAAGTATATCAATCTGAATCGCATAACCTACACGGAGCCCTCGCGAAAGGGTGGCTTGGTCGTTCACTTCGCTGTGGGCGGCGGAGACGTCGGCGGGCCTTCGTGCTACGTGAAATTGGAGCCGTCCGAGGCGTCGATTCTGCGACAGTGCCTCGACGCACCGATCAAGCAGCCATGACGCTGCCAAAAGATGCGGTTCAGATGATGCACGCCACCCATATGAGGACTGAAGGGGTCAGGCAGAGTGTCCGGCAGATGTTGTCCTGTACAGCGGTACCGTCGGAATCCGTTTCCGAGTAACATCGGGGCCGACATTGGTCTCTGGACTCGCACACACTCTTAATCGGATCTCTCCAGGTCTTCCCGTGTGAGGCGGGAATTGAGTTGGGGCGGCGGGCGTGGTAGGATGGTGGGGGTAGGGTCGCTGACGGAACCCTGGAATCGACATGATGCGGGATGGTTCTCTACGATGGCATTGGTATCGCTGCAAGAGATCAGTATCGCCTTTGGCGGGCCCCCGCTGCTGGAGGGGGTCAGTCTTCAGATCGACAAGCAACAGCGGATCGGCCTGCTGGGCCGCAATGGGACCGGCAAGTCGACGCTGATGAAGATTCTCGCCGGACAGGTCGTCCCGGATGCGGGGACCGTGCAGGCGGAATCGGGACTGAAGATCGCGTACTTCTCGCAGACGATCCCGCCTGACCTCGAGGGCTCGGTCTTCGAGATCATCGCGCGGGGCTTGGGCGAACGCGGTGAATTGATGGTGCGCTATCATCGCGAGGAAGCGCGGCTGGCGGCGCACCCCGATCCCGACCACAGCCGGCTGCACCAGTTGCACGAACAACTGGACGCCCATCGGGCGTGGTCGGTGCTCGAAGAAATCGCGCGCATCACGACCCGCATGAGCCTGGACCCCGACGGGGACTACCCGGCCCTTTCGGGCGGTCAGAAGCGCCGGGTGCTGCTGGCGGCGGCGCTGGTGTCCGAGCCCGACCTGCTCCTGCTGGATGAGCCGACGAACCATCTGGATATCGACGCGATCGCCTGGCTGGAGAGCTATCTGCTCGGGATGGGCAAGACGTTGCTGTTCGTCACGCACGACCGCATGCTGCTGCGCCGGCTGGCCACGCGGATCATCGAGATCGATCGGGGGCAGTTGTTCGACTGGTCGTGCGACTACGACACGTTCCTCGAACGAAAGCAGGCGACGCTCGAAGCCGAGGAGAAGGAGTGGGAACGATTCGACAAGAAGCTGGCCCAGGAAGAGGTCTGGATTCGCCAGGGAATCAAGGCTCGGCGGCATCGCAACGAAGGGCGTGTGCTCGCCCTGCGGAAGATGCGCGCCGAGCGGCAGGCCCGGCGTGAGAAACTGGGGACCGCCACGTTGAAGCTGGGCGAGGCCCAGAACTCGGGCGCGCTGGTGCTGGAGGCCAAAGGCGTCGGCTATCGCTACGACGACCAGCCGCTCATCCGGGATTTCGACGCGCGGGTCACGCGGGGTGACAAGATCGGCATCATCGGACCCAATGGGTGCGGCAAGACCACGCTGGTTCGGCTGCTGCTGGGCGAGTTGGCGCCGCAGACGGGCACGGTCCGGCAGGGAACGCAACTGTCGATCACGTACTTCGACCAGTTGCGACGGAAGCTCGACGAGGACAAGAGCGTCTGGGAGAACGTGCTGCCCAACGGGAGCACCGTGACCATCGACGGCAAGAGCAAGCACATCATCGGCTATCTCCAGGACTTTCTTTTCACGCCCGAGCGGGCCAGGACGCGCGTCCGCTGCCTCTCCGGCGGGGAACGCAACCGGCTGCTGCTGGCCCAGCTCTTCACCCAACCCGCCAACCTGCTGGTCCTCGACGAGCCGACCAACGATCTGGACAGCGAGACGCTGGAACTGCTCGAAGAGCTGCTGGTCAACTTCCAGGGCACCGTGCTCCTGATCTGCCACGACCGGGCGTTTCTCGACAACGTCGTCACCAGCACCTGGGTCTTCACGGACGCCGGCGCGATCGCAGAATACGTCGGCGGCTACGAGGACTGGCGCCGCCAGCAGAGCCAGGCAGCCCCCGAGCCCGAGAAGCCCAAAATCGACAAGAAGAAGCTCTACCAGGAAGCCCGCAAGGCCGGCCAACCGCGAAAGCTCTCGTTCAAGGAGTCCCGGGAGTTGGAGTCGCTGCCGGCGCTGATCGAGTCGCTGGAAGGCGAACTGGCCGTCCTGCACGACCAACTGGCCGATCCGGCGTTCTATCGCAAGGCGGACAACGTCATAGTCGCCAAGAAGCGTCTGACCGAGCTCGAAGCCCAACACACTCAAGCCTTCGAGCGCTGGGAGCACCTCGAATCCATCGCCTCGGCGTCCTGAGAACCCCGCGCCGATCACGGAAAGACCAGGATTCTCGAAAACGGCGTGACACAACGGAGGGAAATAGTGTAGAATACAATACCCTCAGCGTCGTATTAGAGGACGAGGTCAAGTGGGAAGATGTGGGATGGAGGATGGTGATATGAACCTGAAACCAGCATGGCGGTTATCTCTCCTGTTCTGCATGGTCTTTGGCGCGTGGGCACCGCTGGTCGGTGCGGCAAATCTCCTGGAGAACCCCGGCTTTGAATGGGGCGACACCAGCGGTTGGACGTGCTGGGGTGGCCGTCTGATGGTGGACTATGGCGCGGCCCACAGTGGTTCGTACTGCGCGCTCATGACCAACCGGACGGCGAAATGGCAGGGGCCGGTGCAGTCGATCCTCGGCAAGCTGAAGGCCGGCACCAGCTACCGGTTCTCCGCCTGGGTCAAGCTGGGAGAGAAGGAGAGCGATCAGGCCGGCATCACGGTAGCGCAGACGGATGGGGCCGGGACCAAGTACTACGGCATCGGTTGGACCACGGTCTATCGGGATCGATGGACCTATCTGTCGGGCATCTTCGCACTGAAGGTCAACGGCGCGCTGACGGCGTTGGACATGTATGTTGAAGGCCCCGAGCCCGGATGGGATTTCTACGTCGATGATGTCTGCGTCGAAGATCCGGGCAATTGGCGCGACGTGGTCCGCACGCGCACGGAGCAAAATCGCAAGCGGCAGGCCTCGATCCTCGTGCTTTCGTCCGCCGGCAACCCCGTCCCCGGCGCCGGCGTTCATCTCCGGCAGATCGGGCACCACTTTGCTTTCGGCTCGGCGATCAACCCGAACGTCCTGAGCCCGGACCGGGTTAATCGCTATGCCAAGTTCTTCCGCGACCACTTCGAGTGGGCCGTGCTTGAGAACGAATCCAAGTGGTACCGGAACGAGCCCGTGCAGGGGCTGGTCAACTACCAGGATGCCGATCGCATCTACGACTGGTGCCACGCCAACGGCATCACCATGCGGGGCCACTGCCTCTACTGGTCCGTCGACCAGTTCGTTCAGGACTGGCTCAAGGCGCTGAACACCACGCAGTTGCGGGCGGCGGTCGAGAGCCGCATGAACAGCGCCGTCCCGCACTTCAAGGGGAAATTCGTCCACTGGGACATCAATAACGAAATGCTACCCGGCCATTTCTTCAAGGACCGCCTGGGTGAGGCCATTCACGTCTGGATGTTCCAGCGGGCTCACGCGCTCGATCCCGATTGCCGGCTCTTTGTCAACGAGTACGGCGTCATCGACGGGGGCTACAACCTGGACGCCTGTATGGAACTCGTCCGGTGGCTGCGGAACAAGGGCGCTCCCGTGCACGGGATCGGCGTGCAGTGCCATTTCGATTCCGGCTTCGACCGCTGGGGCGTGCTCGACCGGTTCGATACGCTGGCAACGCTGGGCCTGCCCATCTGGTGCAGCGAATTCGACATGGCCGATCCCGATGAGCGTGTTCGGGCGCAAGACATGGAGGATTTCTATCGCATCGCCTTCAGTCATCCGGCGGTCGAGGGTGTCATGATGTGGGGCTTCTGGCAGAATTCGCAATGGCGCAAGAACTGCCACATCGTCAACGCCGACTGGTCGCTGAACGAGGCCGGCCGCCGCTACGAGGCCCTGCGGGCGGAATGGACCACCGAGACCACCGGCGTGACCAAGACCGACGGTACGTTCACCTTCCGCGGCTTCCAGGGCATCTATGAATTGACGGTCTTCCCGTCCGTCGGCGCCCCGGCGACGAACATCATTACGCTGTCTCCGGGCAAGAACCCCGCCACGTTCACCGTCACTCTCAAGTAATCGCGAGGCTCTGGGTGGAAACCGGGGAGGGTGGAAACCGGGGACGCACATAGTTTCCATGCGCCCGGTCTTGTCTTCTCCTCGTCATTGCATGGGGCAGCCGACGTTGTTGGCAAAGACGTACCCGTCGCCATGTTCGCCGAGGTCGACCGCCATCTCATCCATGAACCCGCGATAGAGCACGTTGTTGGCGATGACCGAGTGGCTGAGTTTGCGCAGAATGAATCCGACCTGCGGGGTGTATTTTCCCTTGCCGCCATCGTCGCGCCCCGCCGCACAGGTGTTGGAAACGAAGGATAGCCCGCTGCATTCCTCCAGGCGAACCTGGCAGGAGCGTTCCCCTTCGGCGAGCAGGTTGCTGTCTTTGCCGCAGCGCCTAAAGACATTGCCGGTGATGGTGGTGGTCCGCATCTTCAGGGCACAAATCCCGGCGCCCCAGTTGCGGTCGAAGCAGTTGCCCGTCACGTTCCAGGCGTCCCCGGCGCAGAGGTAAAGGCCGTATCCCCTGTTCCATTCGACGCGGTTGGCGGTGAACATGACGGTGGCCCCCACGCCGTCGCAGCCGAAGCCATGACTGCCGTTGCCGGAGAACTGGTTGTCCGTGACGAAACCGTCCCAGCCGGTGATCTGCACGCCGCAACCCTTGTTCCCCTGCATGATGCTGTGCCGGATGATGAACAGCCAGATGCGCAGCAGATGCACGCCGTGGCCGGAGAAGCCTTCGATCTTGCAGTCGTCGATGACGATCGCGTCCTCTTGGGGACTGTATTTCTCCGGATTGTTGAGGAAGACGCCATGAATCGGCTTCTGGGCGCCCCGCCGCCCGCGCAGGAACAGTCCCCTCAGATGGACGCCGAAAGCCCCGGTGATGTTCAGCAGGCAGTCCGCGTCCTCGGAATCCAGCAGCAGCATGGCCCCGGCCTCGCCGCGATAGCCCCACTGGGGTTCGGCCAGGACCGTGGTATGCGGGTGGACCTTCAGATCGTGGCAAAGATATCGTCCCGCGGGGAAATAGGCCGTACCGCTGACCGCACCGGCTGCATCCAACGCGTTTTGGACCGCCTCGGAGTCCGGCGTTTTGCCGTCCCCTCTGGCGTCGAAATCACGTACGTTGAAGACGGAAGGGCTTTGTGCCCCGGTCGTGTCCGGCGCTGCGGCTATGGTTGCTCCGGCGAGACTCGCCATTCCCAGAAAGCCGGTTCCCCTCATGAATTCACGCTTCGTTATCCTCATTGCGATCTTCCTGTGTTGAGCCTGTTGCACAATGACCGGCGCGTCCAACCACCCGAGGCGATCAGTCGTAGAACGGGAACAGCTTCTTCAGCTCCGCCGGCGAGGGTCGACGGCCGTACTCGCAGATCTCGAAGGCCTCCGCGTACTTGATCGCCTTGCCCTTCTCCGGGCCGTACAGCTTGACAAGCTGCTCACGGAAGCGGTTGGCGGTCCCCGCGAAGCGACGGTCAAAACTCGTGCGGACCGCTTTCTCGCGGGCCCGGCGTGCCTCGGGTTCGTCCGGGCACAGCTTCTCCGACCCGTTGCATCCCCCTTCCAGCGTCTGCGAGGCCAGTGCCACGGCCGCGTCGAGCTTCTTGCCGATCACCGCGTCGATGCCGACCACGACGTCGGCGGTGAACGGATAGGGCTTCTGGAATCCGTCCTCGTAGTACAGGAAGACGGGGTTGCGGCTCAGGTACGGCACGTCCGTGCAGAAGAACGGCACGGTGACCATGTAGCCGGCGTCCTGCACGAGCAGCGCGACGTTGCGGTGGTCGGGATGATAGTCGTTCGGCCTATGGCACATGACCACGTCCGCACCCCACTTGCGGATGAGCCGCACGATCGTCATGCGATTCTCCAGCGTCGGCATCAGCTCGCCGTCGTGGATATCGAGCACCTCGGTCTCGATGCCGAAGATCTCCGCGCACCGCTGCACTTCCGCGGTCCGGCGCTGGGCGAGCGGTCCGCCGGCGCTGCCCCAGTGACCAACGTCCCCATTGGTGCAGGAGACGAACTTCACCTGATGCCCCTGCGCCGCCCACAGCGCCGCGACCCCGCCGGCGCGAAACTCGTTGTCATCCGGATGCGCCCCGAAACAGATGATCCGCAGCTTCCCGTCCGCCGGGTCCGGCGCCGGCGCAGGCTTCACCACCTCCGCACGCGCCACCGCCGCCGCAAACGCCAGCAGCCCACACGCCAGCAATCGCCCCGCCAGCCATCGATTCCCCCTTCGCCCGTCACTCATAGCGACTCTCCTTGAAATCCAAATCCAATTGTCCCCCATCGCCCGCGGCGCCCCACACGCAACGCACGCCCCATCATTCTATTCGTGACGACCCATCCCGACAAGCACGAAGACGCGGAAGGACTTCACTCGCGGGTACGCCAGAGCGAACAGCCCTGGAATTCCGGGGACAGTGGCGAAGGCGCGGAGAGCGCCTCACGCCTGGGCCGCGGCCGGCGGGGCTTCGGGAATCTCGGCCGCGTTGATGTCCCCCTGCCACAGGTACTTCCGCGTTTCGAGGACCACGACATTCGTCAGCACGAAGAGAGAAATGACGTTCGGAATGACCATGAGGGCATTCGCGACATCGGCGAAGGACCACACGGCCCGCAGCGTCGACAGCGAACCCACCATCACGGCTGCAACCCAGAGCCACCGATACGGCTTGATCACGCGCGCCCCGAACAGGTACTCCGCGGCTTTCTCGCCGTAGTACGACCAGCCGAGGATCGTGGAAAAGACGAAGGTCAGGAGGCTCACGCTCAAAACGATGGGCCCGACCCACGACAGGCCTTCGAACGCCGCTTTCGTCAGCGCCGCCCCGTTATGCCCTTGGATCCACTGGCCGGAATTGACGATGACGATGCCCGTCAGGGCGCAGACCACAACCGTATCCCAGAACGTGCCGGTCGAGGAAACGAGAGCCTGGCGCACGGGATTCTTCGTCTGGGCGGCGGCGGCGACGATCGGCGCGCTGCCGAGCCCCGACTCGTTGCTGAAGAGCCCCCGCGCGATCCCGTACCGCGCCGCCTCCCGGACCGTGGTCCCGAGAAAGCCGCCAACCGCCGCCTGTCCCGTGAAAGCGCTCGAGACGATCAGGCGGATGGTCTCGGGAATCGTTTCGTAGCGCCGGATCAGCAGAATGATCGCACCGACGACGAAGAAGATGGCCATGAACGGCACGAGCCGCTCGCACCAGGCGGCGATGGATTTGATGCCGCCGAGGATGACCAGAGCGGTGAGCGCCGTGATAATGACCCCGGTGATCCACTGGGGCACGCCGAAGGTCTCGCGGACCATGGCGGCCACCGAGTTCGCCTGGACCATGTTCCCGATGCCGAAAGCGGCGATCATCGTGAGCAGCGCGAAAACGAGCCCGAGCCAGCGGCACTTCATCCCGCGCTCGAGCACGTACATCGGGCCCCCCGCCATGGCTCCGGATTTCGTCGTGATGCGGTACTTGACCGAGAGCACCGCTTCCGCATATTTCGTCGCGATGCCGAAGACGCCCGTGAGCCAGAGCCAGAGGACCGCGCCCGGCCCGCCCGCGGCCACGGCCGTCGCAACCCCTACGATGTTGCCCGTGCCGATCGTCGCCGCCAGCGCCGTCGTCAGAGCCCCGAACTGGCTGATGTCGCCCTGGCCCTCCGTCGAACGTTGCAGGGAGAGCCGGATCCCCTTGCCCACATAGACCTGAATGAAGCGCAGCCGGATCGTGAGGTAGACATGGGTCCCGAGCAGCAGGATGAGCAAGGGAGGGCCCCAGACAAAGTCGCTGGCGTCCTTGAGGATCCGATCCAGTGCCTCCATGCACAATTCCTTTCCTGAGATTCCATGATGTTCGATGAGAAGAAAGAAGATCCTATCAGACCCGCGGGATCTGTCAATCATTGGGTGTCTTCAGAGACGGCATCATGCGCAGGTTGCCAGCGAAACAAGTAAGGCGTTCTGGAATCCCCCGGAGAATCGAGAAGCCGGGGGTCAAACCTGCGCATTTCACATTCCGGGCCTTTATAGCATAGCTTACAGAGACTGCTCGGAACATAAGCCAAGGTGGCCACAGGGGGCCAGGCTTTGGACAGAGGTGTTGACATCGAGGAGGGCGGTACGGGACGACCATGGCACTGCCCCTTGATTCCCCTTGATATCGCCTCTGCGCCGCGCTATGCTGGGACCATGTGGGAAAGGGTCACCTCATGATGAAAGGCACGGAGTATCGTACTCTCGCCGTGAGCGTGGTTGGGATGGTCTGCCTGGGGCTGTTCGGCGGGCAGAGGACTTGGGGAGCGCCGGGGGTCGTCAACATCCTCGACCACGGCGCGGTCGCTGATGCGGCCACGCTGAATACGGCGGCCCTGCAGAAGGCTATTGCCGTCTGTGCCGAGCAGAAAGGCGGCACGGTCCTGGTCCCGGCGGGCGTCTACCACACGGGACCTATCCAGCTTCAGAGCAACGTGACGCTTCAACTGGAGGCCGGGGCGGTGCTGCGCGCCAGCGAGGTGATTGCCGACCACCGGGCGGGTGGGAGAGCGCGGCCGCTGATCTGGGCCCAGGACGCTGTGAACGTCACCATCTGCGGGCGGGGCACCATCGACGGCCGGGGCACGGCGTTCATGCAACTGGACCAGGTGCGCACCAACCCCGGCGACTTCCAGCCCCGTTTCACGCGCCAGGGCGAGGAGTTCATGGCGCCCCAATTCGGCACCAGCGACGGGCCGGTGACCTTCCGACCTCGGCCGAATCGCCTGCTCGCGTTCTATGGCTGCCGGGATGTACGGATTTGCGACGTGACCTTGACCGATGCCCCGATCTGGACGATCCATCTCGGCGATTGCGAGCGCGTCGATGTCACGGGGATCCGAATCGTGAACAACCCTGTCATTCCCAACAATGACGGCATCCATTGCACCACGTGCCGGAGCGTGCACATCAGCAATTGCGACATGGTCTGCGGCGACGATGCGATCTGCATCACCAGCGTGGAAAGCCGCAAAGGCGGCGTGTGCGAGAACGTCACGGTGAGCAATTGCACGCTGTCGTCCCGCTCCGCCGGGGTGCGCGTCGGCTACGGCCCCAACCCGGTCCGCAACTGCGTCTTTCAAAATCTGGTGATCCACAACTCCAATCGCGGCCTGGGCCTGTTCGTCCGCCAGGAAGGGTCGATCGAGAACATCCTGTTCAACAACATCGCCATTCAGAACCGGCTGCACACGGGCCACTGGTGGGGCAAGGGCGAGCCGATCCACCTGTCGGTGCTGCCCGAGCGCAAGTCAAACACGAACCTGGGCCGGATCCGCAACGTCATGTTCACGAACATCCTGGCCGAGAGCGAAAGCGGCGTGGTGCTGTGGGCTCACGAGCCGGGTCGGATCGAAGACGTGACGTTCAACCAAGTCCGGTTGCACCTGCACAAGAGCCCCCTCGCGGCGTCCTACGGCGGCAATATCGATCTGCGGCCTGCCTTCGATCCCCAGTGGGCCATCTTCCGCCACGACCTGGCCGGGATCTTCTGCCACGGCATCAATGGGCTGATCTTGAATCAGGTTGAGATACGTTGGGATACCGACGTGCCGGACTACTATCTCCACGGCCTTTGGTGCGAGCAGACCAACCGTGTGGTCATCGATGGCTTTACCGGGCGGCAACCCGGCTCTGGCAATGGCCGCGCGGCGATCCTGCTGGACTCGGTTCGGGGTGTCCTCATCCGCAATTCGCAAGCCGCGGAAGGTACAACGACCTTCCTGAAGCATCGCGGCGTGACCGAAGCCAGCCTGTTCGGCAACAACGATCTGACCAAAGCCGCCACGGCGATCGACCCGTTGCCTTCACCCTTTGCGTCATCCTCAAGCACCGCTGCGCCCGCAGCATCGCGCTGATCGCAGCACCAACGCATGCCGCCGGGACACCCGTCGCTGTGAATGGGCTCGCAGACGACGGTGATCTCCGGGCGTTGACTACCGTCTCGATCTCGGCTCCGGCAGCAACAGATAGGCAATCGCATTTCGAAACATCTGCCGGCCCTCCGGCGTGAGGTTCAGCTCACCCTGAGAGGTGATCACAGTGCCCTGCTTGAGGGGATCGACAATCTGGAGCTCCTGCGTGCCGGCACAGAACAGCAGACGCTTGGCCCCGGCGTACTGACCCGCGCCCTGGTAGAACTCCACTCCGGCGTCCCACTCGGCGATCCCACCCAGATCGACACCCGCCGGTTTGGCCAGAAGCCGGCCGTGGCCCATGTAGGGGGTGCCGCTGAAGGAGGTGATCCCCGAGCCGACCTTCGGATCGATCATCGACACGACACGAATCGGAATCCTCCGCCCCGCTGCACTCAGCATGAGCATCGGCACATTCTGGAAGACAGGATGATCCGACACCACCACCTCGATATAGGCCACGACCGTTCGGTCGGTGGTCAGGTCCGAGTTCACCCATTCCCAACGGGTGTTGCGAGCGAAATAGGGATTCATCTGGAGCAAGGGAACCGGCAGCGAATTCCATTGGGTCGGTTCGTCGCCGTCGTCATAGTAGCTGCTGTCGGCCGTCCGGCTGAACAGGATCAGGTCGGCCGCCTTCAACTCGGCGATCTTGCCCGGATCGAGCTCGCGCCAGTAGTACGGGCGAATGTCCACGAAATGCCCCTCGGAGACGAGGAACGTCTCCAGGCCATGGTCGTCCCGGAGACCATCCAAATCCCAGTCGTGGCCGTCCGTCACCACGATGAGGTTGGCGCCGCCGAGCAGGTAGGCGATGGCGTTGCGGAGCATATGCCGCCCCTCGGATGTCAGGTTGAACACGCCTTGGCAGGTATCGCCCACTTCCTGCGTGCCGGCGCAGAACAACAGGCGTTTGCCCCCGGCGAACTGATGGGCGCCTTGGTAAAACTCGACGCCGGCCTCCCACTCCGCGATCCAACTCAAGCCGGTGCCCGCCACCCGGGCGATCCGTCGGCCGTTGCCCGTATCCGTGGTGCCAAGGAACGAGGTGATGCCGGTGCCGACGGCCGGATCAACGACTCGCACGACATCAGCGCGGCCATCCCGGCTGGGTGGATCGGACGCCATCAGCCGGACACCGCGAAAGATGGGGTGATGGAGGTCCACCGCCTCGGCGTCCGTGTTCGGCGTGTTGTCGGTCACCGTCGCGGAATTGACCCAATTCCACCGGTTACTCCGGGCCAGGTAGGGGCTCATCAAGAGCAGCGGGGTCTTCAGGGAGTTCCATTGGGTCGTCTCGTTGCCGTGGATGTAGAGGCCGCTGTCGATCAGGCGGCTGACGATCACCAGGTCGGCCGCATTCAACTGGGCCACCAGTTGAGAGTTGAGAATGTCCCAGGTGTTCCGCCGGACATCCACGGAATGGCCTTCGGCGACCAGCCAATCGATCAGCCCCTGGTCATCGGCAATACGGTCCAGATTCTTATCTACGTTCTCCGTCACCACGATGATGTGGGCTGCCGGTGCGGTGGCGACCCGGCACAGGAGCAGCACCCCTACGACTAATGTGAGTTTTCTTGACATTGCTTTTCCCCTTTCAAAAAGGCTCCTCTTTGGATCGGTATATATTATGGACATCAACGAGTCCTACGGCTGCATTCACTCCTTCCATCCCAGCGACCCGAGGCATGGGCGCACCCCGGGCGTATGGACATGGGGTACTTCTCGCTACCCGATTCTCCGCTAACCAGCGGTCAGCTCTTTCACCCAACCGGTTCCGGCGCCAACCTTCCGGTTACTATCCCTTCTATATCGCCTTGTTCCCTGCGCCGGCGCGTGAGTACGTCGTTCCGGCAGTTGCGCGCGACGCGCCTATGGCACCTTTCGGAAGACCATCCCCATCAGGCCCTGGAGGTGGATACTGCCTTGGGTGTAGATGGCGACGCGGTCGATGACGAGATTGCCTTCCGGGTTGACGTGTCCCCGGTAGGCGAACGCGCGGTTGCCCAGAACCTTCTCTTTGACGTCGACGATCATGTCTTTCGTGATGGGGAACCACTGGCAGGATACGGTGGCTCCGCCCTTGGCCGATTCCGAGCCCGCGCTGGGCGTGAGCAGGCAGACGCCTTTGGGCTGGACCTCGATGGTCTGGAGCTCATTCTTCGTGACCGCCTGCCATCGGCCCAGAAAGATCGTTTCGGGAACGGGCTCGACCAGCACCCCCGTCACCTCCACCAGCTCCGCGATGCCCAAGCGTTTGGCGACGGCCTTGGTCGTATCGGCAACCTGTTTGGCCAACTCGGCGCTAGCCTCGTCGTACTCGATCTGGAACTTGAGCGGGACATTCCCCGGGTGCAGGAGACGCCACAAGACGTGCTGCTCCAAGTCCTTCGGGTCGACCCGACCGGTGGCGAGACGCGTGGAACGTTCGTTGTCCGGCCGCCGCACCGGCCGGGGGTAAAGCGCCCACATTTCGCCCTTGCGGAGGTAATAGGTGCAGGTCCCGGTCCCGATACTGGCACTCTGCTCCAGGCGGACCTCGGCCTCCATTTCGACGCCGGCCTCGTAGACGAGCTTGATGACCGCCGCGCGCAAGCCCTCGGCCGCACGAGCCGTCGCCGCGGTCTGATGAATGTCGATTCGGATCGGCAGGTTGGCTTTATCCGCCAGCCGACTCCGGAGGTGGTCCAGCGTCTCCTTCGCGGACAACAATCCCAGCGACTTGGCCCGCCCTTCGGCCCAATCCGTAAGAAACGGCGTCAGGGCATCCGTCACATACACCCGCTGATCGATCACCTTGAGACGCAACCAGGCATTGAGGGTCTCGACCGGCTTTGTCTCCAAGGGGAAGCGGGGGACGACCCCCATCGTCTCCCGCAGATTCGCCAGTTCCGTCGTCCGCTTGGATTCGAGCTCGGCCTTGGCCAGGACCAACTCCGACTGCATTTCGGCCGGTCCGGCCGTCGCTTTGAGCTTCTGGGCCACCTGCTCGATCTGCTGGTCCAAGAGCTTGATTTGCGCATAGCTCTGCGTGACCTTGCGGACGAGTTCGAGAACCTCTTGCTCACTGACACTCGCGACATTCTTGCGGTTCGCTACCGCGACTCGAATCAACTCGCTCAACTCCGGATCCTCTTCTCTCTGCACGCGGTCCAGAATGCTGGCGGTCCCGTTTGGACCCGCTCCCACCGTCGTTGGGCTGATTCCCACCGTCGCCCAGATCACGGGCAGACTCAGACATGCCATCCACAACGACCTCTTGTTCCGTCTATTCTGCATGATCCTGACCTCCCAAAGATAATGCCATGATTCGATTCACACTGTCCACCGACTCGTGTAGACCCGCCCCGCGAGCCCGTCCCACATCGTGGGCCCCACTTTCGACCGCCCCACCGCCGGCAGCTACCACCGGCCCTGTGGCGGCGCCGGGGGCAGCGGTGTCGTAAGGCCGCAGCTTATGCGCGTGGTCGATGGCGCGGGCCATGCGATCTTCCATACCCAGTTGGCGGAACAGCCGTGCCGCATCCAGCCACGTAACAAGCTCACTCGGCACAGCTACGGTCTGGCCTTCGCTCGCGACCGGTCTCACAGGCGTCATCCTTTGCACCTCCGCGCGTGGCAGGGAGGACCGCCCCAGGAGAAACGAGACCGCGGCAATCAAAACGGCCGCCGCCGAAAGCGATACGATCCGCCACCGGGCGCGGGTCCGGCGACCCCAGGCGAGTGTCCGCAGAGACTCCCGGAGCACCTCTTCCCGGAATTCCTTGCGGGGCGGGTCACCTGACAAGCCCTGCTCCAGAAGCTTCTCCAAATCCTCTTGGTTCATGGGAACGTTCCTCATGCAACGTAGCTACACGGAATCCTGCACTTGCCCGTATGCCTGCGCGAACTTGTCCCTGGCCCTCCGCAGGAGAGACTCGATCGCTTCAATACTGAGACCTCGTGCCTCGGCCATCTGTTTCATGGACAGGCGCTTCAAGTACTTGCTTTCGAGGGCCCGGCGGTACTCGGCGGGCAGCCGGGCAAGCGCTTCGTGGACGCGCAGATCCGCCCCGCGGCTCTCGGCCGGCTCGCCGCCCTGGTCCTGGAGCGAGGTTTCGTGCCGTCGGCGCCGCCACTCCCTGACTTGGAGCGTCCGGAAGCAATTCCGGGCAATGCCGAGCAGCCAGGCCCGAAACTCACCCCGCTGCAGATCGAACCCGCCGATCTGCCGCGCCGCCGTGACGAAGGCCTGCTGGGCGGTCTCCTCCGCCAACTCCGACCGCCCGCAGGCCAGGGCCAGGCAGAACCGGTACACGGCGTCGAAATGCCACGCAAACAATTGCCGCCAAGCCGGTTCGCTGCCGCTCTGGGCCGCCATCACGATGACTGTTTCAGCTTCCAGGCCCATCCACTGATCGTCCCCGTACACACACTGCTCATCCGGTTTCTGCTATCTATTCTCGCCCCGCGCGCGGAATCCGTCGCAAATTCCGGTAAATCCGGAATGAATTTTACCGCCGCCGAGCCGACAACGATACCCGTAGCACTCCGGCTATCCTGATTTGTCCCTCAGCTTCCAGGGGGCTATCGTCCGAGGGGGAATTCGGTTCATCTGTTGGGAATCGTGCGTTTGTGCGGTCTTCCGCCTCGGGCAGGAGCGGGACGGCCGCCGATTTCTGTGTCCCTTCAGGGTACGGCATGAAAAGGTACGGGGCCTGGGGGAATTCTGACGCCGCGAGAAATCGACATAGGTAGGCGGTCGCCCGCTTTCCCTGTCACACCACCGTACATGCGGGTCCGCATACGGCGGTTCGGCGGGTTGAGCTATGGACGAACCGTCAATCGGGGAATCCCGGGCGAATCAAAGTAAGCATTGGGCAGGGCGATCGTCAAGGCCGGGCTGTTCGCCAGTCGCCACGGGCCGTGGGCGCTGCCCGCCGTTTGAGCGGCCCGGTCTTGCCCCACGCCCCGCGGACGCAACTCGGCGAAACGCACCGTCCCGCGTTTCCACTGCTTCCAAATCGCCGACCGCAGTCGGCGACGCAGCCACGCTTCCAGACCGGCCAACACGGAGGGCGTTTGGCCTTTTCCGAAGTAACCAAGCCAACCCCGTAGATACCGGGTCAAGCCCTCGGCCATTCGCGCAATGCTGACGCCCCGTGTCCGCCGCGTCAATTCCCGGACCCGCTCCTGGAACCGTCCGAGCGCCTTCGGCGCAATCCGCCGCTTCGGTTCTCGGGCCGCCGTGAAGCTAAAGCCCAGAAACTTCCGTTCCCAGGGCCGTGCCACCGCACTCTTGGGCTCGTTCCCTTTGAGTTTGAGCTTCGTGGGGAGAAAGCGTGAGAGGCTGGCCCTCACCCGCTGACCCGCCCGCCGGCTGCGAACGTAAATGTTGCAGTCGTCCGCCTACCGGGCAAAGCGCAGGCCGCGACGCTCCAACTCCCGGTCGAACTCGTCGAGCACGATGTTACTGAGCAAGGGGGATAAGGGACCCCCTTGCGGCGCGCCCTCATCCACGGGGCTGACCAGTCCGTCTTCCAATACCCCCGCCGTCCGGAAGGCCCGGATCAGCTTGAGCAACCGCTTGTCGCCGATCCGTTGGGCGAGTCGGGCCATCCGTCGGTCGTGGTTGACCCGATCGAAGAACTTCTCCAAATCCAGGTCCACCACCCAGCGGTAGCCCGCGGCGATGTACTGCTGCGCCTGTGCTACCGCCTGAGGTGCCGAACGCCCGGGCCGAAACCCGTAGCGGTGTTCGGAAAACGTCCCGTCCCATTGGTCTTGCAGAACCTGCGTCACCGCCTGCCTACAGTTCTCTCGTTCGCAGATTTCCTCCATCCACGGTTCGCCTATGGCCGGGCTTTCTGCTCTGCGCTTCGCCGCGAGCGATTCGGTCCCTTCTCCGGCAGCCTTCAGGGCTTCACCCCTATTCTCTGCCGGAAAGGCCTGGTACAATTGGTTCTTCTGCCGCCTGTCGCTCATGAGTTGCGCTGCGTACTGGCCACTCCCATTAACCCCTGGCGGGGACCGTTTGGGCCTTCCGCACTTGCGTGCGTACTACGCCCGCTGTTGACTTCTGCCGTCCGGTCAGGCCGGATCGCTCCGGCCTCCGTCTCGATTCCGAGACCGACGACAGATCTCCCGAGGTAAGCTCGACCACCTTGGACGCACAACCGCCGGATTTACCACCGGTGCCTTTGATGGAGATGGACTTCGCCGTCCTTGGCCCGCTCGTCCAACCCCGATTGCCTCCCATCCGGTTCTTGTTCATCGGCTCGCGTCTTTGCTCCACGCTTCCTTCAGATCCCGCCTCGCGGCGACACCCTTGCGTTTCGCTATCACTTCACCTCCATCAGGCTGTGAAAGGGACTGGCACCCTCAAGCTGTCGAACATGCTCGGCGCGCAAAGAAAAGGAAGCGAGCCTCAATAGACTCGCTTCCCTGCTCACGCGGAATGCCCGTTCCGATTCCGGCACCACCGGCCCAGGCTATTGGATTACTTGAACGTTGTGTAAATTGGATCTCCGTAAACGTTGGAGGTCAGATATTGATCCGCACCCTCGATCGCCACATCGATACCAAGGTCATACGTTCCTGGGGCTATGCGCAGGTTGATATGGAAGTTACCGTTACCCTGCCCATTGGTGGTGAAGGTGCCAACTGGATTGGTTATCCATGGCATACTTGCTGGTATCGCTGGTTGTGACTTGGTTTCCAGGGATTCCAGCCATACTTCATAAGTAGTATTGGCTGCCGCACCCTTGAGAGAGACCGTCAGCTCCGTGTTGTTGGGCCCTGAGGAACTGTTGATCACCACAAAGCCCCTTCCTCCAGGAAGAGTGGCAATGGGAGCAAGTGCCAATTTCTTGGCTGCGGCCAGGACGGGCACCGCGATCAGGGCCACCAGCACTAAACTGAGCACTACTGCGATCGTTGTCCTTTTCATCTTGTTTCTCCTTGACTTTATGTTGCGTGGATCGCCGAGGATGAGGACGCCACACGGCGTCTGCTCCCCTATTAGTCACCTATCCCCGAACCTGCCGTTCACAGTTCGGTATAGGTAAAGTGCTTGACCGTTGGGTCATCACGTTCAGTCTAAAGCAACACATGGTGTCGGTGCGAACCAGCACAAGGTGACCTCCATCCACACCGTAGCCGCAACGAAGCGTCGGTTGCTTCCGTACACGGCCCACGTCACAATCCTTTCCTGCGGACCTGTTTTCCCCCAACCACGATCCCTGCGTAGGAAACAGATGCAGCGGCGATTATCTCTCCCCTGCCCATTTTGTCAATAGGTGGGGACATATATTTCTGTACAAAGCCTCTCAACTCTGAGGGGATGGCGGAACTTCGGTCCATCACGGGGACATCCGCCAGTCTCTCCGCCACCATTTCGGCGCCGGGGGATGGCCGCGAGGGGTCGGCTCGCATGGCGTCAGAGCACGCGGCGCAGCCCCGGGTCAAAGCATGCCCGGGAAACGCTTGGCGAGGTTCTTGTTGGCCTCACGGGCAGGACGGTGGTATCATGAGAGGCGGCGCCGCGAGAGACTTTCCGAGTGCGGGGCCCTTGGGGCGCCACGCGGCCGGGGGACGTGATTGAGAGCAACGAATTCTCTGAACGGCCGAGTATGATGGACTTGGATGGTTATAGAACCAGGGTGCGCTACAAGGGGCTGGAGGGCCTTTCCGAGATCGGCTTCAAGAGGTACGACGTCCGGCTGGAGGATCTGTTCCCCACCGCGGACGAGTTGATCCTGTCCATGAAGGCGTATTTCCATCGGTTGGATGAAGCCGCCGCGCTCATGTACGAAGTCCCTGGAACACGGTTTGGCGTGGTCGAGAACAAGGGGCTTCTGGAGCTGGCGGTGCCGGACGTCCGGGGGGATTACACGGGTCTGGTCATCGATGTCCTGGCCCTGGATGTCACTGATACCCACCTGATGCTGGACGATATCGAGAAAACCTGCGGCTTTGTCCGGGCCAAGTTTCGCGACGCCTTCGGAATCATGGCGATGTCCGAAGACGATTATATGCGCCGACTGAGGGACAGCATGAGACTGCTGGCGAACTCGCTGCACGGATGAGACGCGCTTGGGCCCCTGCGTATGACAATCCCGCCCGTTGCCCCTTGATTGTGACCCTCCCCTGTACTGTGCTCCTGTCATGGCGAACACACGAGGGCGTGACGATAATGAGGCACACCGCGCCGTCTGCTTCGACCGACGCGACTACGCCGGGCCGGTAAGGCGGGTAGTGATTGTCTGCATCGACTTCGTGGCGGCGGTCGGGCTCTCGTTTGGCGTATTGGTCGGCGTGTGGTGGGTCTGGCTGATCCGATACCCTCAGAGCGATCCTCCGCCAGAGGCATTGTGGGTCGTGCCGGCGGTGGTGTACCTCTATTTTACGGTGCTCAAGCGGTCAAGAATTCGGACTTTGGGCTATCTCCTCACAGGCGTCCGGATCGTGAATATTGAAGGCAAGAGGCCCTCCCTGCTGCAAATGACTGTCCGGATGCTGCCCCTGCCGCTGTTCCCTCTTACCCTTCCTTTTGACCTCGCCTGGGTCGTGGACGATCCCCACAGGCAGAGCCTGCGGGACAAATGGGTCGGCACGTTCGTCGTCCGGCGGAAAGCCAAGCCGATCGGCACGGCCCCCGTCCAGTACAAACGAATCGGATGTTGCGGTTTATTCTTCATCTTCCCCGAGATCGACCGCCCCGAGACAACGGCCTAATCTCGCTCGACTGATCCGAGAATTCCAACCAGATGTCGAAGACAGAATCCTCGTTTCTGGCATAAAGAACAGCCTCTGTCTGCCAAAATGGTCCCAACGCATCATGCGCTAAAATGGGTAAAATATCCTTGACGCAATCAGGGGTATTGGGTAACATGAGTATTATTCCACGGTGCGGCAGCACTGGAGCACCCTGTGTGGAGCGACTTCACTCGAGGAGAAGGAGGTGGGTATTATGCACGCGTCTCGACACTGCCTAACTGGCGAAGTTCTGGCGATTTTGGTGCCGTTCTGTTGTTCGGTTGCCAGTCTTCATGCGGCACCGACGAAGCTCATCGATCAGTACAACTCCGCGCCAAGAGCGGGAACCAACGGAGGCGCGACATTTGGCCAGTCATTCGTCCCCACACTTCCAGGGATCGATTATGTGGAGGTCTTGATGGGAGGCCATGGCGATATTGTGACCGTCGATATCCTGAACGGACTCGTCGGCTCGGACGGCTTGGACGGCCCCGTCATCGGTACCTCGAACCCGGTACCGGTCAATACCGTTGCCACCTCAGGCACACACGAGATCATCCATTTTGATTTTCCGAGCACGATAAGCCTGACACCCGGCAACACCTATGTCTTCCGTCTGCAGACGCCGCAAGGAATCGGTGGGATTAGCTGGTCGGGCAATTCATATAGCAACGGGCAATACCTGATAGAGAATTACGCCACGAGCGAATTTCTGCTCCAAGACGCGATTTTCCAGGAAGGCATGATGGTCGACGTGATCCCCGCCCCCGGCGCTCTGGCACTTGGCTTCATGGGTGTCGGCCTGGTCAATTGCCTGCGGAGACGCAAGACCCTTTAGGTCGCCCAAGGTCATCAGATAGGAAGCAAGGACGTCCTCTCGCCACAAACGCCAAGACGGATCGTCACGGGGAGCACTCTGTTGATTCCCTGATCGCGCAGTAACGCGACGCGGGGTAAGCCAGACAGCCGACGGTCTTCTGCAGCCGCAGCCTTTCTCCGGCGTCAAAAAGGCGGCGGAGCCTGCTTTGCCGGTTCGCGTCGATGTCATGTCCCGCCTGTTCGAGTCGTCGCAGTCTCTCTCAACATCCCGCCCGAACCTCTGGAACGGCCGCCCACAATGCCGCCACGTCTGTCAAGTTGGCGTGCCGGGAGAGTAGCCCTGCCCGAATTGGCATCCCTGACCGTGTGATTAGGCACTCCTCACAGGCGGGCGGTGGGATTCGAAATTCCTATAAATCCTTGCAAATTCGCGAGTTACAGGCTATCACGTGAATTCGTGGGCGCCGCTGGAGGCGTCTGGTATGTTTTTTGCATCTACAGTATTACTTATGCGTAAATTGCTGAAAAACTGTTGGTATCGCATGCAGATTAAGGAGGCACGCAATTATGGCAGCGAAAGAACTGGCGTTTGATGTCGAAGCCCGGGCCAAGCTGCTGGCCGGAGTGGAAAAACTGGCAGCGGCGGTCAAGGCGACGCTGGGCCCGCGCGGCCGCAATGCCGTGATCGATAAGAGCTGGGGCGGCCCGACCGTGACCAAGGACGGCGTAACCGTGGCCGATGAAATCGATCTGAAGGATAGGGCGGAGAATCTGGGGGCCAAGCTCGTAAAGCAAGCCGCCAGCAAGACTTCCAAGGTCGCCGGCGACGGCACCACCACCGCGACGGTCCTGACCGAGGCCCTGTTCAAGGAGGCCTACAAGAACCTGACGGCGGGCGCCGACGGCATGGCCCTCAAACGTGGGATGGAGGCGGCAGCCAAAGCCGTGGTCGAGAAGCTCGCTTCACTCGCCAAGCCGGTGGATATCGGTAAGGCAAATGACATCATCAATGTCGCCTCCGTCTCGGCCAACAACGACCGCGAGATCGGCAAGATCATGGCCGAGGCGTTTCAGCGCGTCGGCAAAGACGGCGTCATCACCGTTGAGGATGGCAAGAGCTTCGAGACGACGATCGAGTTCGTCGAGGGCATGCAGTTCGACCGGGGGTATCTGTCGCCGCACTTCGTAACCGACCCGGATAAGATGGTCTGCGAGCTGGAGAAGCCCTACATTCTCGTGTACGAGGAGAAGATCAGCAACGTGGCCAAGCTGATCCCCCTGCTGGAGAAGGTCGCGCAGGGCAAGCGGCCGCTGCTGATTATCGCCGAAGACGTGGAGAGCGAGGCCTTGGCGACGCTGGTCGTCAACAAGCTCAAGGGCGTTCTGCGGATCGCGGCGGTCAAGGCCCCCGGCTACGGCGACCGGCGCAAGGCCATGCTTCAGGACATCGCGGTACTGACCGGCGCCGAGCCCATCTTCAAGGATCTGGGCATCGAGCTGGACAAAGTCGGCCTGTCGCAACTCGGCCAAGCCCGCAAAGTCACGATCGACAACGATAACACCACGATTGTCGAAGGAGCGGGCAGCGAAGACGCGATCAAGGGGCGGATCAAGCAGATCAAAGACGAGATCGAAACAACGACGAGCGATTACGACCGCGAGAAGCTCCAGGAGCGGCTGGCCAAGCTGACCGGCGGCGTCGCCCAAATCAACGTCGGGGCCGCCACCGAGGCAGAGATGAAGGAGAAGAAGGCCCGCATCGAGGACGCCCTGCACGCGACCCGCGCCGCCATCGAGGAAGGCATTGTCCCGGGCGGCGGCGTAGCCCTGGTCCGCTGCATCGAGGCGGCCCAGTCCGTCAAGCTCAAGGGCGACGAGAAGACCGGCGCCGGGATTCTGGCCCGGGCCTTGCGGATGCCCTGCTACTACATCGCCTACAACGCCGGCGCCACGGCGCACCTGGTGGTCAACAAGGTCGCCGAGGGCAAAGGGGCGTACGGCTATAACGCCGACACGGACACGTACGAGGATCTGATGGCAGCGGGCGTGATCGACCCCGTCAAGGTGACGCGAATCGCCCTGCAGAACGCCGTCAGCATTGCGGGTCTGCTGCTGACGACCGATTGCCTCGTGACCGAGAAGCCCAAGAAGGAAGAAGCGGGTCCCGGCGGTCCGCACGGCCACGGCATGGGCGAAGAAGACATGGACATGATGTAAGCCGGACAAGGTCAACACGGTTGTCGTATTGGAGATTCAGGGCGATCCGCAGGTGAGCGAGGCTCAATAGATCGCGATCTGTTAGGGAGGCCATAATGACAAGAAAAGGATACGGACGCTGGATTTCGGTCGGGGCGGTGGTGTTGAGCCTGTTGGTGGCTCTGTACATCGTCTCGGGTTGTAACCAGGAGAGCAAGCGCGGCGTGGGCGAGAGCAAGCCAGTGACAAAGGCCGCTTCCACCGCGAAGAAGGAACTGACCAAAGACGAGCGGATGGAATGGTGGCGGGATGCGCGGTTCGGCCTGTTCATCCACTGGGGCCTGTATGCGGTCCCCGCCGGCACCTATAAAGGCGAGCGGGTCAAGGGTATCGGCGAGTGGATCATGAACAACGGCAAGATCCCCGTCGCGGAGTATGAGAAGTTCGCCGGCCAGTTCAACCCGATCGGCTTCAACGCCAACCAGTGGGTTCGCCTCGCCAAGAACGCGGGCATGAAGTACATCGTCATCACGAGCAAGCATCACGACGGCTTCTGCCTGTGGGACTCGAAGGTCACCACCTGGGACATCATGGACGCCACGCCGTTCCAGCGCGACATCCTGAGAGAGCTGGCGGCGGCCTGCAAGAAGCAAGGCGTGAAGCTGTGCTTCTACCATTCGATCATGGATTGGCACCATCCCGACGCCCAAGCCCCCTTCTATCCAAACTACAACGACACGAAGAAGTCCAATCCGAACTTTGCCCGTTACGTTGACACCTATATGAAGCCGCAGCTCGCCGAACTCGTGACGAACTACGGCCCGCTCGGCGTGCTCTGGTTCGACGGCGAATGGATCCAAGACTGGACCGAGCCCCAGGGCAAGGCCCTGTATGAATACGTTCGTAGCCTTCAGCCGACAATCCTCATCAACAACCGAGTCGGCAAAGGCCGCAAGGGCATGGAGGGCTTGAGCAAGAGCACCGAGGACGCGGGGGACTTCGGCACACCCGAGCAGCAGGTCCCCACGACGGGTCTTCCCGGCGTGGATTGGGAAACCTGCATGACCATGAACGACACCTGGGGTTTCAAGTCCTACGACGACAACTGGAAATCGACGGAGCAGCTCATTCAGACGCTCGTCGATGTCGCCAGCAAAGGTGGCAACTTCCTGCTGAACGTCGGCCCCACGCCGGAAGGTTTGATCCCGGACGCCAGTGTCGAGCGGCTCAAAGGAATGGGCCAGTGGATGGCCGTCAACAGCGAGAGCGTCTATGGCACCACGGCCAGCCCGTTCGGCCGGCCGGCCTGGGGCCGCTGCACCGCCAAGGGCAACAAACGCTATCTGCACGTGTTCCAATGGCCCGCGGACGGCAAGCTCGAAGTGCCGCTGGCCGGCGCCGTGGCCGACAAGGCGTATTTGCTGGCCGACAAGAAACAAGCGAAACTGCCGGTGACCGAGGACGCCGAGAAAGTCACGATTTCCCTGCCCGAAAAGGCGCCGGACGCCATCGATAGTGTGATCGTACTCGTACTGAAGAACAAATAGGCAATTGTCAGGAATACTTGTTGGAGAAGGAGTAACCAGGTATGGAACTCAGACCATTGGATGACAGAGTGGTGATCAAGCCGTCGGAAGCCCAGGAGAAGACCACCGGGGGAATCTTTCTGCCGGATACCGCCAGGGAAAAACCGATGATCGGCAAGGTCCTCTGGATCGGCCCGGGCAAGATGCAGGACGACGGCAAGCGGGCCCGCATGTCCGTCAAGAAGGATGACGAGGTCATCTACGGCAAGTACACAGGCAACGAGATCGAAATCGACAGCCAGAAATACGTGATCGTCCGGGAAAGCGATCTTCTCGGCGTCGTGGAGAAATAGCGCGAGCAGCAATGGCACCGATCCGGGTCCGCCGGATCGCCACTCGCCTCGTGCGGGTGGGATGGAAATAGATGAGGAATAGACCATGGCAAAACAACTGATGTTCGATGATGTGGCACGGACCGAACTGCGGGAGGGCCTCAAGCAACTGGCCGCCGCGGTGAAGGTCACGCTCGGCCCGACCGGGCGCAACGTGATTCTGCACAAGAGCTGGGGCTCGCCGCGGATCACCAAGGACGGCGTCTCTGTCAGCAAGGAGATCGAGCTGCCCGAGCCGTTCCGGAATATGGGCGCCAAGATGGTGAACGAGGTTGCCAGCAAGACCTCCGACGTGGTGGGCGACGGGACGACCACTTCCATCGTCCTGGCCGAGGCGATCTACCTGGAAGGCCTCAAGTACGTCACCGCCGGCGTCAACCCGATGGCGATCTACAAAGGGATCTCCAAGGCCACCGAGATCGCGTCCAAGTTCATCCAGGACGCCGGCGTGCCGGTCAAAGGCCATGACGATATCGCCAAGGTCGGCACGATCAGTGCCAACAACGACGCCTCCGTCGGCCAAATCCTGGCGGATGCCATGGAGAAAGTCGGCAAGGAGGGCGTCATTGAGATCGAAGAAGGCAAGGGGATCGAGAATGAGCTGACTCTCGTCGAGGGCATGCAGTTCGACCGCGGCTACATCTCCCCCTACTTCGTGACCGATCCCGAGACGCTGGAGGCGACCTTCGAGGACGCTTACATCCTGCTGCACGAGAAGAAGATTTCGAACGTCCGGGAGCTGATCCCCCTGCTCGAACAGATCGTCCATCTGGGCCGGCCCCTGCTGATCGTGGCCGAGGACATCGAGGGTGAGGCCCTGGCGGCGCTGGTCATCAACCGCCTGCAGGGCGTGCTCAAGATCTGTGCGGTCAAGGCCCCCGGCT
>CAYHAJ010000445.1:0-21662 GCA_964354535.1 uncultured Pirellulales bacterium | reverse complement strand
TGTGCCACCGCTCGAACGACTACCATCCCGACCACCGCAACGTCGGCCTGCTGGTCCAGGACGCCGGCTACATGGTCACCGTGCCCTTCTTCTGCCCGGATACGCCCTACCTGAAGCGCAATCCCGTGTTCCTCTATTACGAAGACGGTTTCCAAAAGCCGAACCCATTCTCCCCGGACATCGTCGTGGCCGTCGACGACGTAATCGAAAAGAAGCTGGCGGCCGCAGCGGCGTTGGAGTCGCAGTTCGCCGAGGGCGGCTGTAACGGCTCGCCGGACCTCTACCCGCCCAACGATCCCCAGAAGCGGCAGGCCCGGCAGCAGGAAGTCCGCCGCAGTTTCGATCGCTCGTTTGCGCAGATGGCCAACCGGTTCCGCCAGCAACTCGTCAACTGGTACGGCCAGGAACAGGCAGCCAAGATCCGCTATGCCGAGGCTTTTGAGATCTGCGAATACGGCCGGCAGCCCTCTAAGAAGGAGATTCGGGAGCTGTTTCCGTTCTTCCCCGCCCCGTGAGGCGCAGGTGGACCATCTTGTGGCTCTCTACTTCTTGTCTTGGGCGAACTCGTGGAACAACTCTTGAGCCAACGGAAAGGCTTTGCTCTGCGGCCGCTTGTCTAAGCAATAGGTAACGACCCCGTCGCATTTGCCGTCCCGCCAGGCTTGCAGGGACATGCGCAGGTACTCCGCGATGCGTTCGGGCGTCGCCGGGTCGCCATGACGCTGGCGGAATTCCCCGGCGTCACCTGCGGTCATCGAGATGAAGGGAATGTGAAAGCGCCGCTGCCCGGGCTTGACCACGCTGCCGAAACCCGCCTCGAAGGCTCCCTGCCGGTCCACCTTCCACTTCTGCGGCTCGTTGAGATTGGCGCCAAGCCGCAGACTCTCCACGTGCAGGTCGCGCAGACGCCAGCGGACGCCGAAGTTGCTCACGCCTTTCTTGTCGAAGAGCCGGAACGCCAGAGTGACCTCGGTCTTTCCGCGAACACGTTCGGTCAAGTCCACCGTGATCGTGCGCCAGCCAGCAGGTCCGCCTGCCACGTCCTGCTCCCACACGATGGCACCATCCGCGAGCAGTTGCTTGAAATGGTAGCCGGCCGTCGGGCCGGTGAAGGTGTCGCGCTCGCGAAACGTCAGGACATACCGGTCGGCCGGCAGCGCGTGGGCGGATTGCCGGGCCGCCACGAAGTCGCCCGGTTTCGAGGGCGTATCCGGCGGGTAACTGAGTTCGCTCGGCTGCGCAAGGTCCGCATCGTTGAGGACGGCCCAGGTTCGCTCGATTTCATCGCGGTCCTGCAGATACGCCACAACCACGCCATCGATGACCTCCCGGTAGTCCGCCACGAACTTCGGTTGGATTTCATCGAAGTACATCAAGGGCAAGAACGCCAGTCGGGAGTTGAGGCGTTTGGCCCGTGCCTGCATCTCGCGCAAGTAGACCGGCGTGAAAAACTGACGGTTGGCGTAGAAATCGTCGATCACCCACGCGGTCAAGTTTGAGTACTGGAGCGACAGCCGCGCGATCTCCTCGGCCCAGCGTTGATAATCCAGCCGGAACGGCTCGGAGTACCGGTCCGCGTACTTCGGCGGACTTTCGGAAGGCGGCACCAGATAGACCCAGACCTCGACGCCCATTTGAGCAGCTTTGGGCAGAAACCCTTTCAAATCGTCCCAGTCTGTAGACGCGTGCCAGCAGAGCCAGTAGTACGTGGTGACGCCCAACTCTTTCAGCCTGGTCACCATCGCATCGATATCCACACGGCCGTCCGGGCGGCGGAGCTCGGAATCGTAGTCCGCCAAATGACAGCGAAAGAGTTCACTTCCTCGCGCGGGCGCCGGAAGTTCTTGCGCGGGAAACTCGCGCGCGGGCACCGTCAATGACATCAGCCCAATCATCACAGAAATCAGAACGTCATGTCCGCGCATGATCGCACCTCCAAAGACATCGGGAAGCTATGCCCTTATGGGCACACTACCCCTTAGGGCCTTGCGCCTCGAGGCCGGGCCATCCCAGAGACTACTGAGGCCGGACCGACAAGGGGGGCGTGCTTGTCGAAGCGGCCGTCAGGCCTTGCACGTCGGTCAGAACGAGACCCTCCCACTGGGCGGGAAGGCGGGCAGCGTAGTCACCCACGACAAACAGGGCCTGCCCCCCGGTAGGAAACTCACGGCGGGCGCGGAAAGCCGGCCGATTGGCCGCCACGTAGAGCGTCCCACTGGCAGGAATAACCGTGCCGCCCCGGAAGGCAAAGAGGCGGGTCCGGGCGTCTGTGCCCGCGCTCAGGGTCCAGCCGGAAATGTCCACCGGATATGAGTTGGGGTTCAGCAGTTGGATGTATCCCTCATCCGGATTACCGCTGCGCGGCTTGGTCTCGATGGCGCCGAAGAGCAGGGCCGTGCCGGCGAGCTGGGGACCGGGGATTTCCCCGGCGCTGCCGGCCAGGCCTTTGAATAACTGTCTCCGGCGCTCGGGCAGGTAGGAGTCTCTCAGCTCCGCCACGGCCTCCAGGAACGGCTGCGGGTAGTTCGACGAGGTGGACCCATTGCCCCAGGCGTGCGAGTTCCACTTGGCGTTGTCCAGGGCCGCATCCGGGGCCATCTGGGCCGCCAATTCGTCGATTCGCTGTTCGTAGTACAGAGCCTCTGCCGCCGCGTAAATCCGGTTCGCCACGACGCCGGGGCGCGGCCGCGGTGTCGAACCCGGCGCCGGTGCGGGAGCCGGTGGCACCGCCATCGGGCTCGCTTGGAGCAACTCGTCCATCAGCGTGCGGATCCGGCGCAGGTACATCTGCCGCATTTCCGGAATTCCGAAGATCGCTTGCGGCAGGAGGTTATTGTTGCCCACGAACAAGGACGTGTTGGTGATGAGGACCTGGTTCCAGTACGTCTGCGAGCTGTTCCACACGCGCCCAAAGCTCAGATCGACGTCCCAGGGCCACATCTGCCATTCATCGCTGCGACCGGTGTCGCGATAAAAGTAGTAGTTCTTGTGACAGCAATCGACATCCCCCGTGAGGATGCGGGCGGCCAGAAAGTCGACAACCTGTGCAACGTCCACATTGTCGTAAACGTACTGGCGCCGGAGTTCACCCGAACGACTGAGGCCGTTGAACAGGGCCAGCAAATCGTCATTGCCTTCGTTCTTGCGGGTCTTCTTTTCCGCGCCGCTGGTGGCATTGCCGGCACTGGTGAAGGTATTGTACATCTTATAGAGGGCCCCGTTGACGTTCAGGCCCATTCGAATCAGCCAATCCTTATCACCATTCTCCATCATATGGGCGGTGCCCCAAAAGGCCCCGTTTTGCTGCACCCGGACCGGAAACACCCAATGGTAGGGGCAGTCCGCGTCCCGATAGGTCTCATAGGCCAGGATGTTGCGCATCTGCGCCTTGTCCGCGTAGGTCGACATCAGGTTCAGATCGCCCACTTTCGGCTGATCCGAGGCCCACCGGAGGTGATGGCCGGAATTGAAGGAGACATCATAGCTCTTCTTGGGAAAACTCTGGCTGGACTGGCCATGAATGTTGATCCCGACGTTGTCATAAAATTGCCCGTCATAGAACAGGCTGCAACGGGTGCCAGCCGCCGAGTTGGCCGCCGTGGGGTTTTGGATAAACCAGTGCAGCACCGGCAACGGGTTCTTCAGACTCGGGTCCTGGACCACCGTGCCGTCATACTCCGGGGAGTTCAGCGGGTCGAGAAAGGTCGGGAACCGGGAGACCCGTCCGCTGGTGTCGGCGGCCGTGATGGCCCACCGCACCATCTGCCCCGCGTGCAGCGTACTGGCTGGAATGGCCGTCCCGTAGACGTCATCCCCCGCGGCTCCGTCGCCGCTGTGGCCGTCATCGAGCATGGGAATCACCGTTTCCATGTCGTACCTCACACGATAGCGCAACTCGACCGAAGCCACCGGATCGAAGCTGCGCGAGATTCGAGCCGTGACTCGGAGGCTGTCCCGAACGGTCGGCATGGAAGGAGCGTGGTTGGCGTCGGTGATGATCGGCCCCAAAGTGTCGACGCCGGCGTCATTCGCCTGCCCCGGCGTCGGCTCCGGGAAGTAGCGGAGCAGGGGCACACTCGACCCGATGCCGGCCACCAACTCCGGGGCGACCAGCAGGTCCGGGCTGGCGAGACCGTTGTTCAAGCCCTGCACCGCCAGCAGGTTCATCCCCACGTGGAGAAAATCGAAGCGGTGGATGCTGAAATCCTTGCTCGGCGCCATTCGGTTATTGGGCCAGTTGTCCGGCGCCCCGGAATTCCACGTCTCCTCACCCACATCCGGGGCGTTATCGCGAGCGACCTCATGCCCGTTGACATAGGCGATCATCCCATCGTCGAACCGCATCCGCAGGGTCAGGCTCCGGATCCCTGACGGGTCGTCCACGACAAAGGGGACCCGCACGTAGACCGTCTCATTCACGTTCCGCATAGCGGAGACATCCAGTCCGACCAGAGCGGGATAGCCGAATCCTGCACCCGTGACGCCGGACAACCAAGCGGAGTCATTGAAATCCTCCAGCGTCCAGGGACGCAGACTGCCCGAGGACGGCGGCGGTTCCAGCCTGTCATCCTGCGGCACCCACGCCCGGGCCGGCGCCCGCAGTTCCAGCAGCACCTTCTCCGTCGTGGCCCCACTCAGGCCATAGGAAATGTCGGTCGCCTGGATCGGGTAAGCCGGGGAGAACTGCGAGGCTACGGTGATCCCGTCCGGATGCACCAACGCCAGGTACTCGCCCTCTGCGCTCAGTTTGAAGTTCGTGTGCAGATTGCCGGCAGGGTTCCTCCGGTCTTTCCCGGAGGCGAACACGATCAGATAGCCGTCGGGCTCCAATTTCACGGCCGGGAACTGCCACTTGGTCAGGTCTTTGGGCTTGTCCGTCAGATACCAGCCCTCCAAGCTCGCGATGTTCGGGCCGGCATTGTGGATCTCGATCCAGTCCTCCTCGTCACGATCCTCATCGTGGAAACTGTTGCCGTTCACCGCCATGAATTCGCTGATTTCGAGCCGATCCTGCGCATGGAGCAACGCCCCAGGGCCGAGGGCAAGGAGGAAGACGATCAGCGTGACTCGAGTCCCCAAGTGTCCCATAGGAAAGGCAATCCCATCCAGCCGCTGGTAATATGCCCACACGGCTATTGGCGTCACCGCGAGCAGTCCGATCTCCGGCATTACACAGGATTGTAGCATAAAGGACAGCGTGCGTCAATCCCTTGCCGGACGTGGGCGAGTCCCTTGCCCCTGGGCAATTCGCCCCAAACCTCCCTTCGCTACTATGCTTTCTGCCGGGAGAGAATGCCTCTGAGGGTCAGCAGCCCCGTAACCAAGCGGTCTCTGATGCCGAAGAGAGAACGCAACAATACCAACGGCATCGCCTTGAAGACCATCAGTCTCACATAGAGGCCGTTGGTCCCGAAGATTCCGTAGTATTGGCGCAATCTGTGTCCGGCCAGTTCCCGCCTGCCCTGCAGCAGGATGGTGTGGATCTGGTTGGCCAGCCGCCTCTTGAGAAAGCGTCTGGCCTTCACTCTCACGGCCGGACCGATCCCGGCGTCGGCCTCCATATCCTCAAACGAGAGCAGCAGCGGAGACACCTCATTGGGCACCGCGACATGGGACGCATTGTCCAGCAGATAACCATGGTACAGGGCACAGATCGCGGGAGAGCAAGCAACAGGGAAACGCAAAGCGATGCGGAACCACATGTCGATGTCCGCCCCGACAACGTACCCTTCCCGAAAGACACCGACCGTATCAAAGATCCGGCGGGGTATCGCCACACAGGAGGAGTGAATGAATGCCCCTCTGCGCCAAAGATCAAAACAGCACCCCGATTCTGCGACGGCACTCCGCAGACGCCGGTTCCGATACGCGAGCTTTCCGTCCTTGAGATCTCGCAGGCCGGTGGCATAGGCGCCGACCGACGGGAAGCGCTCGCGTAGATCGAGGATCGTTGCCAGGAACTCGGGACACCATTCATCATCCGCATCCAGGAAAGCAATCAGTTCCCCCCGGGCTTCGGTGATGCCCCGGTTGCGCGCCGCGGATTCCCCGCGGTTTTCCTGGTCCACCAACCGCACGCGCGGGTCGGTATATTCGCACACAAGGGCCCGGCTGTTGTCGGTGGAGCCGTCATTGACGACCACTAACTCAAAATGACGAACCGTCTGCGCCAGAACGGAATCTATCGCCCGGCGGATGTACTTCTGCTTATTGTACAGGGGTATGACCACCGTGAGGAACGGCATGATCGTCTCCTATATGGATGTCATCCAGCAATTCCGCCAGCCTCCGGACCTGCCGGTGCCAGGTGTACTTGGCCACTTCCTCCTCCACGAGGTTCGGGACCAGGTGCTCTCCGTGCGTCTTCCAGTGCTCATATTGTTGTAGAATCCACCCGGCAATCTCGGCGGAATTCCTCAGGGAACCCCCCGCCCGGGTGCGCCGCAACAACTCATCCACCACGTCACCATCGCCCGGGACCGTCAGGATGGGCCGTCGGGCACCGAGATACTCCGTGAGCTTGCTGGTGATGATTCCCTTCGCACCCGGCGTGGAAAGATGCAGGAGAATCCCCGCATCCGTCATGATTCTATGAATGGCGTGCTTGGGCACGCGGGCGTGCACGTGGACGAGTGGAGCGCAGGCGCGACCCATCGTCAGATTCTTGATCCTCTCCGCGCTGGCCCCGTAGAAGTCCAGGGAGAAGCACTCCTGGGCGATCTTTCCCGACCGGCACAGAAGATCCAGCGCCTCCAGTACCGGCGCGGGACTGCGCCGCTCGGGGATGATCGTGCCTGCGTAAACCATGCGGAACACGCCGTCGGCCCGGGACCCGGCCGTCGGAAACTCCTCCGGGGCGAAGCCGTTGGGAATCACGTCTACTTTGGCGTGCGTCTGATTCTCCAGCGCCTTCGCCAAGGGTTCCGATACAGTCACCACGGCGTTCGCGCTCCGGGCGATCCTGGCCTGACAAGACACCGCCCATCTTTCGTAGACCGGGTGAAACCAGCGCCAGGGCCGGGTCCACGACCTAAGTATGGGCCACTCGCCTTTAATGTCTCGGAAGTCCATGATCCAAGGCAGCCCACTCCTGCGGTGCAGGCGATGCGCCGCAACCATCGACGGGTAGTACGGGACCGTGGTGAGGATTATGTGAAATCGATGCTGAGTGTGGAGACGCTCCATGTGGTCCGCGAACAGGCGGGTGAGGCACAAGGGCCAAGAGAGCGGGAACATCCCCCGCACCGTGTACTGCCGCAGCGCGGCGCGCAACCGCCCACCGCCGGGAAATCGGTAGTAGAACCGCGTCACGGGGCAAGGATCCGCGGGTGCTTCCGGATCGAGGCAGTCCGCACTCCAGTATCCGCTCGTCACATTCGTCTGGTCCCAGTCCAGCGTCAGAATGTGCGGCTCATAGCCGAATTCGCCGAGATGCCTGGCGAATGCATACAACCGGAAGGAGCCGGGTGTTGACAGCGGGAAGTAGTCGCATCCCACGAGCAATATTCTCTTCATGCTCATCGTATTCTGGCTTCGATCAGGAAGAACATCAAACCTTCGGGATTGGCCCGATGCGGATCTACACAACACTCGGAAAAGTACTCCCCATAGCGGGATTCAATTTCCTGCATATGGGAGAAATGACGCACGTGGGAGGTATCCGCGAAGTTGGGAACAGTCGCATAGAATCGACTGCCCCGCCGGAGCCGCCGGAGGATTTCCGTGTCCTTTTCCACGTGCTCCAGAAACTCCAGGGCCAGACAACAATCGTATTCCAGGGACTCCAGGACACCCGGCTGGCAGACATCTGCCGTGCGAAACTGGAAGGCCGGACAGAGGACCCACGCGGCCTGGATCGCAGTAGCGCTGAAGTCCAGGCCACAGTATTCCGTTACGCCCTTGTCCCTGAGCAGAAGCGCGAACTGGCCCGGTCCACAGCCCAAGTCCAGGATTCTCTTCGCCCCCGAACGAATCAGGCGGTCCGCCACCACACTCCAGAGAGGATAGTAGAGACATTGCGTATAATGCTTGTGATATTCCGGGTGTGACCTGTAGATGTCGTCGTACCACCCTGCGGGCCTTGCCCCCCAGTTCCGGGCCTGCCCAAGACTCCGACGGAGGCAGTGCGTGACGCCCGCCAGGCCTCGATACACCAGAGGAGGGGTCATCTCCTTTAGCACCGTTCTGACAACCTTGATCATGACGACACCTTTTGCGGACTACCACGGACGCGCATGTGCCCTATGGCCACCTTCGTAACGACGCAAACCTCTGTCCGAAGGACGTATCCTACACCCACATAGAGCGTCACAAACAGCAGAAAACCCAGGAGCACTCTCAGTGCCGGTGGAATCGATCCGAACGCCAGCACGGTCCCGGAAACCCCCGCCGCTACCAGCGCCGCCAGAAGAACGCCCGCCATGCGCCGCCAGGGAAGCGGTCTCAGGAAGTGCGTGCGGTAGCCCTTCGCGATGCAGGCCAGATTGAACGGCACACACCAGAGATAAAGCATGGCCACTGTCGCGACGGCCGCCCCGATCGCACCCATATATTTGACCAGAAGCACGCTCAGGACCATATCAATGCACAGCTCGAGAATGCTGCGCACGAGCACAACGGTTGTCTGGCCCAAAGCCAGGAGCGCCGGACCATAGAACGCGGCGCGGACCGGCAGGAGGAGCAGGTAGATCCGGAATGGTAACACACTCTGGACGTATTGGCTCGAAAACAGCACCGTGATGATGTCTTCGGCAAAGACGAACAGAAAACACATAGCGGGGAGCAGGATACAGGCGGATCTGGCCGCGGCGAGGCGAAAGAGCCGCAGCGCCTCTTCATAATCTCCTTTGGCCACGGCCGCCCGCATATCCACGAGGATCACGCCGGCAATCGCGCCGGTGATGACCCCAATCAAGGGGATTTCCATGGCGCCGTTGGCGTAAACCGCGAAATCCTCGGGGCCGCACAGAGAGGCCACGATCAGCTTGTCCAATTGCAGGGTCAATGTTCCGAACATGGAGGCCAAGCCCAGCGGCGCGGCGTACCTGGCCATGGCGTACATGCCCCGCAGACTCACACCCGCGGCATCCTGCGGAACGGATCGGATCATCAGCCACAGGGCACCGACAAGCACCAAACCTTCGCATACCACGCTGGCCTTGACGGCCGCGAACGGATTCGGCCAAAGAAGAACCGTCACGGTGATCGCTGTCAAAATCAGTGCTCGGCTCAGGACATGGAACACGCTCAATTGCACGACCCGGTTTTGCACCGTCAGGCAGGCGCCCAACGCACCGGCGGGCAAGGCAAACAATGCATATGCCGCCATCCACCGCAAAGGCGCGACCAGGTCCGGGTTCTGGAAGCGCCAGGCGAGCAACCGGTTGCCGCCGGCCAGCAGAAACACGGCAAAGATACACCCCATGACCGTCAGTGCGGCCAGATTGTCGAACAGAACACCCCGCCGCCGCTTGTTCTCGCCCGGCAGGAAGTAATAGAGCGCCATCGGCAGGCCCAGAGTCAGCAAAGGAGCGGCGAACTGGTAGGCCAGAAACGTCTGGCGATAGGTGGCATAATCCCGGATGCTCAGGACGCGTACCAGGACCACTGCCGCCAGCAGCGCGACCAGAGTCGCCAAGCCCTGCCCAGTGGAAAGAGCAAGCACTCTGACTGTTCTGGACTGAGCCGTGCCGGTCATTCGAGGAAATCCCAAATCGATTCCCTGGAATGATATGGGCCGTCCGGCCCTTCCGCAAGAGTCAGCCACGGCGTCACTGCGTCGGCCGAGCCGCGGGCGGGGTGTAGCGCGGGAGAGTGCCGGCCAACATTTGTTTGACGAAGACGCCAAAATCGGGCGTGGGCGTGTAATTCCAGTCGGCGATTAGAGTGGGACCCGCCTGGGGATGGAAGTCCCACGCGGTCCAGGACCAGTTGTGATCCTGAATGACCTGCATGACGTGCAGGAGCCAGTCGTCACCCGACGGGCTGGTGGGTCCGCCGAACCGGCCCCCGCGGCGATTGGGCCCGCCGGAGCCGCCGAACTCGCTGACGATCACCGGCAGCTTGGCCGTGGCCTTCTCCATACGGGCGATCCAGACCTCCACCGGGTGGCCCTTGTTGTTGTAGGCGTGATTGGCGTAGATTACCCCGTTGCCGTCGGGGTCTTTGAGCTGACGGCCCTCCAGGATGCCATCGAAGTCGTACGCCCAATTGAGGCCGCCCACGATCACCACGTTCTTGGCGCCCGTGGCCCGCACGGCGTCCAGCAGCTTCTGCATGCCGACAGCCTGGAAGGTCTTCGGCACGGCACCCCTGCGGTTGGGCCGGTCCGTGACGGTGCCGCCATTGAGCCAGATGTCCCAGGAGACATCGTGCGGCTCGTTGTACAAGTCGTAGATGACCGCCGGATGGTTCGCGTAGACGGGAGCGATGTCCTTCCAGAACGCCAGGCTGTTCTCGTCAGGCATCGAGTGCTGACCGATGCTCTGGCCCCACTCGCCCACGTCCGACCAGTGCAGATCGAGCATGAGGTAGCAGCCCTTGGAGGCACACAGATCCACGACCTCTTTCACGAGGGCACGATAGGCCTTGCCCTCATCCTTCTGCTCGGGAGCCTTGCCGAACCAACGGTCCTGCGCCAGCGGCAGACGAATGTGATTGACGTGCCAATCGTCAATGGCGACTTTTACCGACTGCAGGATGTGCCCCTCGCCGTTACTCGTCCACTCCATGCTGGCGCAATTGACGCCGCGCAGGGTCACCGGCTCACCCTTACTGTTGAGAATCCGCGCCCCGACCACCTTGAGGGGCAGGGGCAGCGACGACGATTCCCCCTGCGCCTGAACAACTGCCAGGGTCGTCATAGCAACCACAGCCGCCCCCATCCCAATCAACGCCTTCATGCGCCGTGTCATCATCGGTTCTCCTTTTCTCATAAGAGCATCTGACACAAGAGCGGTTTGTCGGAAGGCCGCCGCCCTCTGTCATTCCCGCGCAGGCGGGAATCCAGAAATGCCGCGACCTTCCTGGCCCCTTGTCTGTGCAGGGGTAACAAAGGAGGCCTCCAGCATTCATTCTGGTAGACGCTCACAAAGGCCAGCGCTCGGACTGGGTCCGGGCGGTAACCATAATCTCGGCTATCTTCGCCACTACCTCCGGGTGTTCCGGCGCGACGTTCCGTTCTTCGCCTTGATCGGTCGCAAGGTCGTACAGCTCGATGGGCCCATTGCGGTCCTTGGCGACGTTCAGCCGGATGCCCTTCCAGTTGCCCATGCGGACCGCCTGCTTCTTCCCTTGCTCGTGGAACTCCCAGTAAAGGTACGGATGCTTGCCTTGCTCGCGCGGCTTGCCCAGCAAGGTGGGCAGGTACGAAATCCCGTCGATCCCCACCGGCGGCGTCACGCCGGCCAGCTCACAGCAAGTCGGCAAGAAATCCCAGAACGCACTGAGATGATTCGTTCCCGTGCCCGCCAGAATCTTCCCGGGCCAGCGGGCGATCAGCGGCACCCGGATGCCGCCTTCGTACAGATCGCGCTTGTTGCCGCGCAGCGGGCCGTTGCTGTCGTTGAAGTTGGGGTCGGCGCCGCCCTCTTTGTGCGGCCCGTTGTCGCTGGAGAACAGCACCAGCGTCTTGGTGTCGAGGCCCAGCGATTTGAGCCGGGCGAAGAGCCGCCCGATGTCGCTATCCATCCGGGTGATCATGGCCGCGTGCCCCTTCTGCGGCTCGGGCCAGTCTTCGTCCGCGTACGGACCATAGGACGGCACTTCCATGCCGTTGGGCTTGTTCTCATTATTCGCGTGCGGGATCGTGTAGGCCAGACAGAGGAAGAACGGCTTATTCTCATTCTCCCCGACGAACTTCAGGGCCTCCGCCGTGAACAGATCATGCGAGTATTGGACGCGTTTGGTCGCCACGCCGCTGGGCGGATTGACCGGCTTGACCTCGTTGGCCAGCAGCACCTTCTCCTCGTTGCGCCAGAGGTAGTCGGGATAGTAATTGTGGGCGTGGGCCTGGTTCAGGTAGCCGAACCAGTAATCGAAGCCCTTCTTGTTCGGGATGCCGGTCGTCTCCGGCTCGCCGAGGCCCCACTTGCCGACGATGCCGGTCGTATAGCCGGCCCCCTTGAGCAACTGGGCCACGGTGACATCCGAGGGTCGCAGGGGAATCCGGTCGTTGCCGCGAATCCAGGCATGTCCCGTGTGCAGCCCGGTCATCAGGCAGCACCGCGACGGCGCGCAGACCGTGCAACCGGCGTAGTGGTCCGTGAAGATCATCCCCTCGGCCGCCATGCGGTCAATGTTCGGCGTCTGAATCGCCTGCTGGCCATAGCAACCAAGGTCCCCATACCCCAGATCATCCGCCAGGATGAAGATGATATTAGGCTTCCGCGCGGACACCCCCGCCTTGCGAGCCTCCCCCGCACTCCGGCATCCAGGAACAAACGACGCCACCGCCCCTGCCGCCGCAATACCCGCTGCCTTCAGGAATTCTCGTCGCGTGTGCATCATACTGCCTCCGACGAACTTCGCACATCAGGAGAATGGGGTTCCGTAGGTTGCACCATACGGCCGTTTATACCGCACTGATCCCACCCGGTCAAACCGATCGGTGACCGGCGTACGGTAGCGGATTGCCGCGCTCCGCTCGCAATTGTCTCTTCGAGAGCCATCACGCCGGCCCGACTCCGGAGATTGGCTTTGTTTTGACCAAGCCATGGACAGCACCAATTCGTCATAACTCTTTTCCCACAAAGCGCTTGCCCTTCTTGCCGCTCTGGCCGAATTGGGTTTGTTTCGCACGTTTGTCCCCAGCGGCGGCAGCGCTTCGCGCCCACCCGGCCGGCCCCCTCTCCAGCCGGTGCGGGGCAAATTGGGTTTGTTTGGTGCAACGGGCCCACGCGGCAGCCCCGCTGGCGACTTCGCCGGCCCGCGCCGGTCTCTGTCCATGGAGGCAAATTGGGTTTGTTTGTACAACGGGCTGCTGCCGGCGTTCCGGGGGCCGGGGGGCAGCTTGCTGATCTCTGATCCCTGAAACCCGATCCCGGGGCAAATTGGGTTTGTTTGTACAACCGGTCCCACCGCCAGCACCGATGCCCTTGACGGCCCCGGCCCCTTGCTGCCCACGCGCAAATTGGCTTTGTTTTGCCAAGGCCATTCGCGCGTCCAATTGGTCGTAACTCTTTATCCATAAGGTACTTGTATGTCAAATCGCTCCGGAGCAAATTGGGTTTGTTTCGCACGATTGTCCCCAGTGCCGGCAGCGCTTCGCGCCCACCCGGCCAGCCCCTTTCCCACCCGGTGCCGGGCAAATTGGGTTTGTTTGTACAACCGGCCCCAGTGGTGGCACCGACACCCTTGCCGGCCCTCGCTCCCCCCCGCCCGCGGGAAATTGGGTTTGTTTCGCACAACATTGTATTTCACGCTAAGACGCCAAGGCCGCAGAGCGTAAGGCTGTCACAGTCTGTCTTCTTGCCGTTCTTAGCGTCTTGGCGAGAGGGTAGGTCTCCGTTCCGGCCAAAGGCCGGGCTCGGTTCTTCGTTGCGTCTCTGCGTCTCCGCGCGAGTTGATTTGCCTCTGGCCGATGCCGCTGGGCCGCTCACGACAGAACCCTCCGCAACTATGGTCGCCTATCCGTGTTTCGCTATTCTGTTTTTCGAATATCATACACATGCACAATTTCCTATTCAAGTAAAATCCATGACAACGAAAGAGAAAGCTGGCCAGGCGATACACACCTTACCCGAGGATGCCTCCCTGGAAGACGCCATGGAACGGCTGTTCCTCTTGGCCAAGATTGAGCGGGACCTCCAACAGGCCGACGCCGGCGAATTGATCCCCCACCAGACGATCAAGGAGCAAATGGCCAAATGGCTCAGGTGAGGTGGACTGACCTTTCATCATGGCGCACGTCTGCTCGATCCGAAGAGAGTCGGGCAGTAGCCCTCAGCCTGACCGCACCTCAGAAAAGTACCTGACACCGACCCATTTTACCCAAATCACAATAGATCGAGTAGAGCGGAGGCGCGAGCATGTTTAGGTCAGTGGCTTCCATTGTATCGGCCCTTTCGAGCAGCGTGGCAAACGGCCACCAGACCTTGCACCTCGGTTCCTCCGCCCCCTCTAAAATTCCGTACGGTGGGTTTTCCCCAGTACGGCTTCAAACCCGCTTCGAGCCGCGGCCACCTTCGCGAAAGCTTCCAGCCCCACTTATAGGCCGCCACCGTTCGTATCTCCGTGTCCGGCGGTTATTCCGTAGAGGGACTTACGTCCAAGCGGCACCGAACACTTCTGACCAGAACCACGGGTCCAGTGGCCCTTGGCTCCCCTGCCGGTTATAGTGTCCGGCCGGATCGTCGCTTACTATGGCCACATCTGCGCCTCTGACGGCCACCCGGCGGCTTATGCATTATTCCGCCCGGCTGCGGGAACAACCCGCCAGCCGCAGAGGGTCCCCAATTTACTCTGCCCGTCCGTTCTTCCCATGCCGCCGCCCCTACTCCGGTGGTCCCCGCGACTGCGTTCGACGATGTCTGGGTCGCGAATTCTGCCTTCGTCGCTTTCGGATCGACTCGGCAACCACAAGTCCCACGTCTTCCGGAACCCGTGGGTCGTTTCACGAAGCTGCAGCGTTCGCTTGATGCTACGGCCTGGAGAAGTTGCTTGCCCCGCTCCGGCCAGGGCTTTTACGACCGAGCTTGCCTGGGCCGGGTCGCCCCAGAGACCCAGGTCGGTTATGACTGGATGGCTCATCGTCATTTACCATCGCCGGACTTACACCGGCTGGACGGGCAGCCTTATGGGCTGCACCCGAAAGAAACGAAAGAAAGCGAAAAAAGGGACAAGCAGACTTTGGTGAGCTCAGTCGAGCCGAGCCTGCTCGCATCCTTGGCACTTTCGTGTCTTCTTTCGTTCTTTTCGGCTCCATTCTCCTCGCTTTCTTCGGTCTTCTTGTCAGACAAACAGGATGTTGCGCCTTCCCGATGCAAGTCTCAACTGCGAACCGATAACTGCATACCGTCCGGCGTTCCCACTTGCCTTTCCGCCCCCTTACCCTTACAATGGCAGCCTGAATAGGAGGCCGTTATGAATCTCGCGCAGGTCTTCCAGAATGCGAGCGTAGCCTGTTTCAACAGTGGCCGGCGCAGCGAGGATCATTTCATCGAGGTCACCGAAATGATCCCGTATAGCAGGCAACTCAGACTGAGAAAACGGAATGTGAATGTGTAGGTGGGACACCCGGTTTCCGCGGAAAGGACATATGAAATGGCAACGCAGATTTGCCTATTTAACCACAAGGGCGGCGTCAGCAAGACCACCACGGCCTTCAACCTGGGATGGATGATTGCCTCCAAGGGAAAGAAGGTGCTCTTGGTGGATTGCGATCCCCAGTGTAATCTCACTGGCATGGTATTAGGGTACAAAGGTGCGTCGGAACTTGAGAAGTTTTACAGGACCAAGAAAAACCAAAATATCAGGGACGGACTTGCACCAGCGTTCGAGTCGCGTCCGACGCCTGTCGAGCCAGTGGAGTGTGTCCGAGTCAAAGACCAGGAGAACTTATTCCTTCTCCCCGGTCATATTGGTCTGGCGGAATATGAAGTAACGCTCGGCATAGCTCAGGAATTGTCGGGTTCGCTCCTGACGCTGAAGAATTTGCCAGGCTGCATTCATTACCTATTGCACAATACTGCCGAGAATATCTCGGCGGATTACATACTTGTTGATATGAGCCCAAGCCTTGGTCCACTGAACCAGAACCTTCTCGCAACAAGCGAATTCTTCATTGTGCCGATGAACCCCGACTACTTTTCCGTAATGTCGATTGACTCTCTGGCGGCTGTGTTGCCAAAGTGGAAGGCCTGGTCTGTTGCGGCGCAGACGATCCACGCCCTCAAGGAAGCAACTTATCCGTTCCCTAAGGTATCTCCCAAGTTCATGGGTCTTATTATCCAGAAATACCGCCCGCGTGGCGGCGGTGTGCCAGCCAAAGCCTTCCAGGGATGGATTAACGAGATTGAGTCCCAAGTCGCCACAAAACTAGTCCCAGCACTGTCCTCGGCAAAGATGATGTTGTCGAAATCGAAGTACCAGAGGGCGCAGGTTGGGAAGCACTATGTTTTGGCACAGATGGGTGATTTTAACGGTCTGATAGCCCAGTCGCAAAAATACCAGACGCCGATCTTTCTGCTTTCGGATCATCAACTTGGGCAGGGCGGCATTGTTCTTGAGCGAACTAAAAAGTCCATGCTGGAGTTTCGGAAGCTGTTTTCGGATGCGGCTGACCACGTTATCGAGATGAGTACTCATGCAGAGCGCGATTGAGCAATTTCGAGCTAATATGGGATACGTCCGAAATCTGCGGGCCATTCACGATGCCCTAAAGGCCAGAACGACACGAGCGCTTGACTTGTCTGATCTCCTGCGAGCGCAAATTGTCATGCTTGTGAGTGCTCTGGATTGTTTTGTCCACGAGGTGGCCCGACGAGGGATGCTTGAGAGCCATGTCGGTAAGCGCGCACAGACAGAGGCCTTTGAGCGGTTCTCTGTTTCACTCGCTGCTGTGAGAATTGGTTTGGCTGATCCGAAGAACACGGACTGGTTGAGCACCGAGATCACCATTCGACATGGGCACTTGGCCTTCCAATATCCAGACAAGATTGCCGACGCAATTCGCCTTGTCGCGCCCGTCAGGCTCTGGGAACGGGTCGGCAAACTCGTGGGACGTGATCCGAAAGACATAAAGCGACAGATCGAGTTGATTGTGGAGCGAAGGAACAAAATTGCGCACGAAGCGGATGCCGATCCGAGTGTTCCCGGTGCCCGGTGGCCCATTGACGAGAAGATGGTAGACGATGCCATCGTTTTCGTCGAAACCGTGTGTGAACACATATCCAACTTGATTTGGCCGAGCGAGAACTAAAGGTACGCGGTCTTTCCTCGAGAGTGGGACCCTTCGAGGGAAGAAGGCCCAAAGGCAGAATTCCGGGGACCCCTTACTTATCTCGGTCTGATCAGGAGGCCCAGGAAAGGGCAGGTTTCTTGCCGGCGTGGGCGCACTCCCGGAGGTAAAGATTGATCAGGTTCTGGTACGGAATGCCGGTCTCCTTGGCCAGGGCCTTGAAGTAATCGATCACGTCCACGCCCAGACGCAAAGTGACCTGCTTCTTCAGCCCCTTGGCGTAGGGGTTCCTGCGGCCCTTCATGTTCACGAAATCGTATTCTTTTCTCATAGTTTTGTCCACGGATAAGCTTCTGTCTCGTTCTTCGTCGCCTTTCTCGCGGAGATGATGCGAATCTGTCTGCCCTGCTCCCGCACGGTGTAGTGCACCGCGAGAAGCCGCAGTCGCCAACTCATCCCGAGCATCAGGAATCGGTCCTCCTTCTCCGAATGGTCAGGATCGAAGAACTCGATGGCGTTCTCATCCAGAAAAACGCTCATCGCCTCTGCGAACGAAACCTGGTGCTTCCGGGCGTTCTGCCTGGCTTTGCGATCATCCCACGAAAAGGACACATTGCGCATAATTACACTGTATTGCTACAAGCATTATACGTCAACCGGTCTCAGTAGGTTTTCTTCCTGTCTTGACCATCAAGGTTTCCGGCGTCGCCCAACCCCTTCCTCTCTCTTGATGTTGCCCGCGTACCGCGAGCATCTCCACTCGCGTCACACGGCCACCCTGCCCGCCATCCTGAAATCATGGGCGAGACGCCTATGCGACGAAGTCGCGCGGGGACGCACGACCTACGAAGAAACGCCTGACGGCGCCACTACGAACGGGCATCGTCGGGTCCTCCTGCCATGCTATTGGCTCAAGGCGAAAAATGCCAGGGGTCTGGGGACGGAGGCCCCAAGACGTCACGGCTTTGGGGCCGGGATGGTGATGTCGATGGTCTTCACTTCGCCCAATGTGGACAGCGGTTTGTCGAGGTCGTCGGGGCGCCCCACGACGAGAATCTGCATCTTATCCGGGCGCAGGTGCGCCTTGGCGACGCGGAGGACATCCGCTTTCGTCACTTTCTCGACGTTTTCTTTCGTCTTTTGCAGGAAATCGGCCGGGTAGCCGTAGTAGGCGTAGGTCATCAGGCGGTTGATGATCTGGCCCTTACTGTCGAAGTTGAAGACGAACGAGTTCAGGTAACTGTCCTTCGCCAGGGCCAACTCCTCGTCCGTGACCTCTTCCTGCGTCATCTTCTTGACCTCGGCGATGATGGCCTCCGTGGCGTGCACGGTGCTCTTGAGCTTGGTCTGGCAGCTCAGGGAGAACATCCCCGGATGGTCGTAATCGCCCCGGTAGGCGCCGCCCACCGAATAGGCCAGGCCCTGTCGGGAACGGACGTTCTTGAACAGCCGGCCGGTGAAGCCGCCGCCGAGGATTTCGTTCATCACCATCAGGGCGTGGTAATCGGGATCGCTCATCAGGCCGCCGAGGTGGCCCAGGCGGATGACGCCTTGATTCATATCGTCTTTGCGGATCGCGTTGACCGTCGAGCGGAAGTCGTACTTGACCTCCGGGACGGGCGGCAGTGTAACGTCGGCCTTGGGCCAGTCCTGGAAGGCGGCTTTGATCTTCTCGATCATCGCGGCGCTGTCGAAGTCGCCCCAGACGGCCAGCATCGTACTGTTCGGATGGAAGAACTGGCGATGGAACGCCACGAGGTCGTCCCGCGTGATGTTGTCGATCGTGGCGTATTCCGTGTGGCGGGCGTAAACGCTGTCCGCGCCGTAGATCAGTTTGGCGTACTCCCGTGCGGCGATGGCGCCTGGGTTGTCGTTGCGGCGGGCGATGGCGCTGCGGGCGGAGATCTTGGCCAAGTCGATCTTGTCCTGGCGGAACGCCGGATTCATCAGCACATCCGCGAGAACGGCCAGCCCGGTATCGACGTCCTCTTTCAGCACCGACATCGAGGCCCGGCCGGAGCTGTCGCCAATGCCGGTCTCGACCGAGGCGGCGATCTGCTCCAACTGCTCGTCGATCTGGTCGCCGGTCCGGCTCGTGGTGCCGCCGGTGCGCATGACCGTGCCGGTGATGCTCGCCAAGCCGATCTTGTCGGCCGGCTCATAGATCGAGCCGGTCCGAATCAGGGCCGAAACATGGATCAGCGGCAGCTCGCGATCTTCCAGCACGAACAACTGCATCCCGTTCGGCAGAGTCAAGCGCTGCACATCCGGGATCTTGATGTCGCGCAGTCTGGGGTACTTCAACTGCTTGTACGCCCGCACCGGCTCCTGCACCACCGCTATTCCTGCCGCACCGCCCGCCGTGGCGAGGGCATCTTGCCCTTGTCTTCGTCCCGTGTCGAGGGCATCTTGCCCTTGTCTTCGTCCCGTTGCGAGGGCATCCTGCCCTTGCACTTCGGACGCGACGGCCGAGCTATCGTTTAAGAAAGCGAGGCCAAGATGGCCTCGGGACGGGACCCCCAACGCGAAATACTGCGTTTGGGAGCCCGATGCAAGGGCGGGACGCCCTCGCCACGCAGGCACAAGCATACACATCAGCACCAGGGCAATTCGCATGATCATCACATTCTTCATGTCTGGGCTCCTGTTATCGGCTCGCGGCGGCGGTTTCGATGACGCCGACCGTGCGATTCTTCGTCGTGAAATACGTCTGGGCTACCCGCTGAACGTCCGTGGCGGTCACCTGGTCGATCTTGTCCAGCATTTTGAAAAGGGTGCGCCAATCCCCCATGACCACCTCGCAAAACGTCAGTTGGGCCGCGAGCCCGGAGTTGGAATCAAGCTGCCGAATCAGGTCGGCCCGGGTGCGGGTCTTCGCTTTGGCCAATTCCTCGGGCGACACGGGTTCGCTTTTAAGCTTCTCGATTTGAGCATAGACGGCCTGCTCGCATTCCTGATTCGTGTGGCCTTTGGCCGGCACCACGAAGAACAGGAACAAGCTCGGATACTTGCTCGGGTTCCCGCCGGCGTTGGCGGAAACGGCGATTTTCTTCTCTTTGACCAGGTCCTTGTACAACCGCGAGGTTCGCCCGACCCCAACGATTTGCGAAACGACCTCCAACGCGGCAAAATCGCCGTGGTTCACGCTCGGCTGGTGATAGCCAATCAGCACGATCGGTTGGGCGGCATCCTGCACCGTCACGCGTCGCTCCCCGCGCTGCGGCGGCTCCTCGGTCTCCACCGGCTCGGGCTTGGGTCCGCTGGGGATGCCCGCGAAGTACTTCTGCGCCAGGCGCTTGACGTTCGCCGGATCGACGTCGCCAACAATGGCAATCGTCAGGTTGCTCGGGCCGTAATGGGCCTTGAAGAAGGCTTCCGCTTCGGGCCGGGTGAGCGTCTGCAGGTCGCTCATGTGGCCGATGACACCCTCGCCGTACGGATGAGCCAGAAAGGCGATGCCCTGGAACTCCTCGTAGAGGCGTCCCGTCGGCTGGTTCTCCATCATCCGCCGCTCCTCCATCACAACGTCCTTCTCTTTGTAGAATTCGCGCAGCACCGGGTGGGCAAACCGGCCCGCCTCCAGCATCATCCAGAGCTCCAGCTTGTTCGAGGGCAGGCTGACGATGTACTGCGTAGCATCCTGGCTCGTGTAGGCGTTGAACCCGTCCGCCCCCTGCTGCGTGAGCACTTCCTCGTACTCGTCATGGACGATGTACTTCTGGGCCTCCTGTTGGGCCAGTTGGAACTGTTCCTGGAGCTTCGCCAGGACCTTCGGGTCCGCCTTGTCGCCCTTGTGGCTATCCTTCTTGATCGCCAGGAACAACTCATCCGCGCGGGCCAGGGCGGCGGCTTCGGCCTCGTAGTCTTTCGTCCCGATCGTCCGGGTGCCCTTGAACGCCATGTGCTCGAACAGGTGCGCCATGCCCGTGATGCCCTTGACCTCATCGACTGCGCCCACATCGGCGTAGGTGTGAAAGGAGACCACCGGCGCTTCATGACGCTCCAGCACGAGGAACGTCAGACCGTTGTCCAGCGTGAACTTCGTCAGGCGCTTCTCAAACTCCGTCAGATCCTGTCCCAACGCCGCCGGCCCGAGGGCCAGGAAGACCAACAAGATCAACGCCGGCCCCACTCGTCTGTCGACTCTATCCGCCATATCACAACTCCTTATTCGCCTACGCCAACACGTTCGTGCCGTGAGTCTGTGCCGGGTGGCAGCGTCGAGGCCGAAGGCCTTGGCGATGGCTCCCTCGTGGCGAGGCCATTCTGGCCTTGCTCTTTCGTGGCGAGGGCCCCTGGCCCTCGAATCGCGGGCAGGATGCCCGCGACACGCAAGAGCGGGACGCCCTCGCCACATAGAAGACCAGCGTCAAGCGAAGCGTGACGCTGCCACCCGGAGTTCAGCAATATATGTTCTGAATACTTGAGGCTCAATAGCCTAATTGTACATGAAGTATACCGTCGCCCGGCAGTCCTTGTTTATCTTGACCCGGATCCAGTGGGCGGAGAACCCATCCGGGAACTCGTGATGAAGGTAGTTCCCCGGGGCGCTGAAGAACTGATACGGCTGCCAGCTTCCGTCGCCCAGGAAGTCCACTTCCACGTCCAGCCGCACAGGCTCCGGGGAGTCATGGGTAAAGTGCATCACCTTTTTGTCGAAGCCGGTCATCAGGAAGGGATCGGAGACCTCGCCCGCCTGGACGGGCGTGTTCCACCACGGGCCGCCCCAGCCGGCGGGCTTGCCCATCCGCCACAGGTCGTCGAT
>CAYHAJ010000444.1:0-4618 GCA_964354535.1 uncultured Pirellulales bacterium | reverse complement strand
AGTTCGTAATGCCTCTTATGGGAGGAGAGAGAGCCGTGAGTATTGAGCAAGCCCGCTTGTAGTGGCCCCGTAAGGGGCTTCTTGAAGAATCGCCTTACGGCGACACTACGAACCCCCCGTAACTGAGGCATTACGTAGTTCGAGCCTTTCCCCTTAAATACCCTTGAATCCCCGCGTCGCGTTGTTATCGTTCCCGGCATGGGCCCCAAACTGCCGCATCGCAAACGCTGCAAGCGTTGAGATCGTCTTTGGGGATATGCTTCCGCGGCCGGAAAGCACAGCACCGCCGGCGATGGGTCTTGGGAAACATGCCACCGGCCTCACGGGTCAAGTCATAAGGGCACTACAAATCTCATCGAACCCATCGCACCACAAAGCAGGGACCGCTCGGTCACCGCTTCTCCCGCAACCTTTCGCCCAATATTCAAACTCGCACGCACTGATTTCCCCGCCACAGTAAACCAACCGGGCGGGAGTTCGGGCGAGCGGTTCCCAAAGGTGTCGATCATGTCGCCGAACCTTGACCCCCACTATCGCAACCACCGAGGCTGATCCCACAAGGGCAGCGAATCGCGCCCTCTGTTCGTTGATGAACGACAATCCGCATCTAGCGTCCTTGCCGGGTTCAAAGTAGCACATCACCGGAGGTAACTGGTCCGTACAGATTCGCTGGTGAAATTCCGCTCCGTCGTTAATCGGGACCGGGGGGCCCGAGTGTTCCATCTTGAGGTTCATTGAGCCGAGTACGATTGGACCTTCCACTTTCATATTGATAAACAGGTGGCAGCACCCGTGCGGATGACAAAGTTCGATGTAATTAGGGGATGGTTCTCCGATTACGTTGAGTCCCTCGCCTAGGAGAGACAGTTCCAGCAGGCGTTCATAATTGAGCGAAGCCATAGCGCCGTTCCACCCTAGGCGATGGGTCCAACGTGCGAATCTACGGTAAAGGTTGTTGGGCCCCGGGCAGAAACTGAAAAAGAATGCCGCCATGGCACGCTGCAAGCGGTCCACTGTCCCATCCGTCGCATGCACACCAGTATAGGCCCTCATTCCTTGCTCGAATTCATTCCGAAAGGACGCGGCTTCCCCCGGATGGATGCTGCCCCATGTTGAAGGGCTGAACTTGGCCAGCGCGTCGAAAAGGGCCTCGCCGATGGGTGGAGTTCCTTGCGTGTCCGACCCGAAGCTTGCCCCGGCCCCAAACAGGATCAACGATTGGCTCATTATTGGACCTCGCAAGCTCTGGCGCCCTTCCTCGGAGAGTTCCCCGGCCGGGTGCCGCGCTTTCGCTTTCGCGGATAAGCATATTGATTATACGCCGGGCGCCATGCTCCCGCAACCTGAAGCACAGAGTTGAAGAATGGATACTATCGCTCGCATCCCGCGAATCGAAGATTAAAGATTTCGGTGACAGATACTCGGTCTGCGCCATCCATGCAAGCTTATTTTGGGTTATCTTCCCAGCTTCCGCCGCCTGAGCAGCATCCCTATACTGCCCAACGCGAGGACCGCCATCGAAGCTGGCTCAGGAACCTCGGAGACACGGAACCCGATACTGCTGTCCTCAAACGTCGGGTAGTAGTAGTGCCACCATATGCGGTACGACGCGTGCAGTTGGTCGTCGCTGTGGTAGAACGACCCGCCCCGCAGGCCGCGATACGACCCGCTGACCACAGGCTCGTTCCACTCCCACGCGTTGCCGCCCTGGCCCATGGTGTCGTAAGCACTCAAACCGCCGGCGTTGCTGACGGCGGCAGGGGCTATCGGGTCCACACCATTGCCATAAAATACAGCGGTGCCAGCACCCGTACCGCCCGTGACCGCCGTCGGCACAGTGTCACTGCCGGTGGGATAATCCCAGTAGTTGGCGGCGTCGCCTGTCACGCCGTTGTTCTTGTGGTACGCCGCCTTGTACCACTCATCCTCCGTCGGGATGAAATACGTCGTGCCATTTGCAGCCGCGTAAGCATCGTGGCTAAGCGCGTTCGTCGAGGCCGCGCCGCCGGAAATCGTGTAGTAACCTTCGTTCGCATGGCCAGTGGTCAGCCAGTTGCAGAACTTCGCCGCCTCGTTCCAGCTTGTGCCGCCCGTCGGCTGCGATCCGGTCCAGTTTCCCGCGTTCCCGACGGCGGGGTCCGCCGCAATGACAGCCGCCCACTGGTCAGCCGTAACTTCATACTTGCCGATCTTGTAGGCATAGCTCACCGCGCCGTAGGCGGTGCCGTAGATGGTGTCATCGGCCGTGTTCCCCGCGTTGCCCACAGTGACGAAATCCATGTTGATCGTCGTGCCGTCGTGGGTGATGGTGCGGGTGATGTTGTCCGCCTGTGCCACCCCGGCCGCCAGCAGAATCGCCGCAACCACCATTCCCGTCATTCCAGCCATCTTTCTCATCTGCATGATTCGTTCCTTCCATTTTCTGCCCGCCGCGGTCCGCCGCGGCGTGTCCGCAATGGCGGATCTGCAACCGAAAAGTTCACCTCGCGCGGAACGCCCGCGCGAAGGATAACGCAACCAGTTTGGGAACTTGCCCGGAATGGGCTAGGCGGGCCGAAGGAACGAGTGAGCGGGACTCGCTTCTGCCGTCACGGTAGAAGTCGCCGAGGCGACCTTTCCTCTCCGCATGTTTCCCCTGGCGGAGGTCGGAGCGAATAATATGATACCGCACTTTGGCGATTCGGTAAGTGAAAATCCCGCAAATCCCGCAAGTCTCGACAAAAGAATAAGCCCTGCCTGCCGGCAGGCAGCTACGGTAAACACCTTACTTGTCGGCCTTGTCGTGAAGCAGAAGAAGAGAACAGGCTTCTTTACTCAAACTGACCGGTTCGGCAGGCCCGGAGGGCCGAAAGCATTTGGCCGGGGGCGTAAGCCCCCGGTAGGAAGTCCCCTAGAAGAAGAGCCCTGAAAGATACCATGTAGCAAGAACAAGCCAGTCTCGGACAGTATGATAGAAGGTTCAGTTGGGTTCAGCGAACTCTTCCACGTAACTGAAGGAGACTGGCGATGGAAAAGCATATCATGGTTGGCTGCGATTTGCACGACAAGTCGATGTTGTTAAAGATCGCCGTGGGACGCGAGAAGCCCACCGTCGAGACTTGGAACACTGACGGCGAGTCCGTTCTGCTCATGATCCGGCATCTGAGGAGCTGGGCCGCACGCCTCGGCGGCGCAAGGATCCTTTTTGCCTACGAGGCTTGCGGATTCGGCTTCCGGCTGCACGATGAACTGAGCGACGCCGGGATCGAGTGCTATGTGCTTGCCCCAAGCAAGATGCACAAGTCGCCCAAGCACCGCAAACGCAAGACCGACGAGCGAGATGCCCAACTCATTCTGGACAGTCTCAAGGCATACGTCCTTGCCGGCGTGGAGATGCCATCGGTCTGGATACCGGACCCCCAGACGCGCGACGATCGCGAGCTGGTACGCCGCCGGCTGGCTATCGCCGAGGACGCCGCGGCGGCCATGGTTCGCATCCGGTGGCTCTTGAAGGGCCACGGCATCAAGCTGGCGCCGGCCAACGCATGGACGGACAAGTACTGGCAGTGGCTGGAACAGCTCGCCAGCGGCACGCTGCCGTCCGGGGCCGGCGCTGCCTTGGGCAGTCTGATGCGTCAGGTCCAGTGGTTGTGGTCGGAGCGGGATATCCTGGATGAGCAGGTGTTCACTTTGGCGAAAGCGGACCGTTATGCCCCGGTGGTGGCGGCCTTGTGCCGACACAAAGGCGTCGGGACTCTGACGGCGATGGTGTACTTGACGGAGATGGGAGACCTGAGCCGCTTTGCCAACCGTCAGCAGGTGGGCTCTTTCCTTGGCCTGGTTCCCAGCAGCTACGAGACCGGCGAGACTGCGGACCGGAAGGGTCATATTACACGCCAGGGGCCAGGGCGTGTGCGGAAGGTTCTGTGCCAGGCGGTATGGTCGCGTTTACGCTGTGACGAGCATGAACGTGATGCGTATGACGCAATCGTATCTCGCAACCCCAAGCACAAGAAGAAGGCCGTGGTCGCGCGGATGCGAACGTTGGCGGTGGTCCTTTGGCATACGGGCCTTGAGGCCCAGACGGCGTTGCGTGCGGAGGCGCTTGTTGGATGATTGACCGCGGGAACTCGATGGGACCCCACGGCGGCAATCGCCCCCCCATTATGGTGCTTGCCGCGGGACAGCGCGGCAAGACCCGATTGCCGCCGTGCCCATCGACTTCCCGCTCGCACTGGGAGTATCGAGACAAGAGACGAGTTTGTTGCTGGATCCGTGGCTGATCATGCGGGACGAGACCGATACGCCCCTGGGTATAACCCGGCTGAAAGAATGATCCGTCCCATGCGTACAGATAAAATGATCTCCGCGGCAAGGGCTGCGGACGACCGAATAGCAGGCTGCTCGTGATCGGCAACTGAAAAAATCATCTTGTCCGGGACTGGAAAACTTGACAGCCCGCTACATAGCAGGGCGAAAGAAAAGACACTCCGGTGGCGCCTGTGGTTCATCCTTCTGTCGCCCCGTCGGGGCTCCTGTTCTAAGTTCCTTGTTTCCGGGGGCCTTTTAACATTTGCCCCCGGCCAAATACTGTCGCCCCATTCGGGGCTTTCAAAATCGGTCAGTTTGAGTACCTACT
>CAYHAJ010000443.1:0-18538 GCA_964354535.1 uncultured Pirellulales bacterium | reverse complement strand
GAGCAGTGCATCTTCTGCTCCGGCAGCCCGCCCAGGTACGCCGCGATGTCCCGGTTCGTTACCTTCATCGCCTCTTCGAGGGTCTTGCCCTTGATCAGCTCTGTCAGGACGGAAGACGTGGCGATGGCGCTGGCACAGCCGAAGGTCTTGAACTTGACGTCCGCGATCCGCCCGTTCTGGTCGAGCTTGAAGGTCAGCCGCAGGGCATCGCCGCACGCCAGCGAGCCGACCTCGCCGACGCCGTCCGGGTTTTCCACCTCGCCCACGTTGCGCGGGTTGAAAAAGTGATCTCTGACTTTGTCTGTGTATTCCCACATGGCGGTTTTCCCAATCAGTCCTTGGTTTTTCTCCACCTTTTCAGAATACGCCGGCTCTCCGCCCGCGGTTTTCCGGAGCGAGGCAAATCGGCCCTGTCGAACGCCGTGGGAAATCCGCCCACAGCCTATTTCTCCGGCAGGATCTCGACCATTCGGTGCAAGGCTCGCTCGGCCTTGCGCCGGATGTCGTCCGGCACCTCGATCTGGAATTGCAGGCTGGCCAACGAGGCCAGGACCTTCTCCAGGGTGGTCTTCTTCATGTTGGGGCAGACGCCCCGCGTGCCGGCCGGGATAAACTCGGCGTCCGGCCGGACCTTCCGGAGCGGATAAATCATCCCGACTTCCGTCGCCACGATGAAGCGTCGCGCCGGACTGGTCTTCACGAACTTGACCATTTGGCCCGTGCTCAGCAGGGCATCAGCCAGGTCCTTCACAGGCTCGCTGCACTCCGGATGGGCGATAATCACGGCGTCCGGATACCGTTCCTTCGCCAGGCGGATGTCGTCCTCGGCGATGAGCACGTGCGTCGGGCAATAGCCGGGCCACAGGATCAAATCCCGCCCGGTCTGCTTCTGGACGAACTGTCCCAAATGCTGGTCCGGCACAAAGATGATCGGGCGCCCTTGTGGCAGGGACCGCACCAGAGCCACCGCGTTGGCGCTCGTGCAGCAGTAGTCGCTCTCGGCTTTGACGTCCGCCGTGCTGTTGACATAACAGACAACGAGCGCCTCGGGGTGCTTGCTCTTGAGGCCGCGCAACTGCTCGGCCGTGATCATGTCGGCCATTGGGCAGGCGGCCCATCGGTCGGGCAACAACACGGTTTTACGGGGCGCGAGGATTTTGGCCGTCTCCGCCATGAACCGCACCCCGCAGAAAACGATCACTTCGGCGTCCGTCCTTGAGGCTTCGATGCTCAAGCCGAGCGAATCGCCGCAGAAGTCCGCCAGATCCTGAATCTCCGCCCGCTGGTAATTGTGGGCGAGAATCACGGCCCGGCGTTGGGCCTTGAGTTCAAGAATCTCGGCCAAAAGCCTCTGATCCAAGGTTCTGTCTTTTGCAGCCTGTGGCACGTTCACACGTCCATCCTTCTCACGCAGGCACATCCTCGCGACTTGTCATTCCCGCGACAGCGGGAATCCATGAGCCGATGGCACGTTGGTGGACCCCCGCTTTCGCGGGGGTGACAAGCAAAGGCAATCCACACGTCTCGTCTGGAAGGCTCCGCACAACTCTACCTGCCCTTCTTACGGCCGGTTTCGCGTTTTCGAAAGACGAGGTCGGGATTGGGGCTGGAGACCGTCACGCCGGGGGGGACGGACTCCTTGATCCAGGTGTTGCCGCCGACCACGGCCCCCCGCCCGACCGTTACATCGCCGAGGATCGTGGCCTCGGCGTAGATCGTCACATCATCCTCGATCGTCGGATGGCGTTTGCCACCTTTGATAATCCGGCCGCGCTGGTCCCGCCGGAAGCTCATCGCGCCCAGCGTGGTGCCCTGGTAGATCTTCACGTTATTGCCAATGATCGTGGTCTCCCCGATGACGACACCGGTGCCGTGGTCGATGAAGAAATTGTTGCCGATCCGGGCGCCAGGGTGGATGTCGATGCCGGTCCGGGAGTGCGCGCATTCCGACATGATGCGCGGAATCAGCGGCACCTGGCGAATCCACAACTCGTGCGCGATGCGGTACGTGGCGATCGCGATGATGCAGGGATAGCTCATGACGATCTCTTCGTGTGACTTGGCGGCGGGGTCGCCGTCGAAGGCCGCCCGCACGTCGCCCTTGAGCTGCTCGCGAATCCGGGGCAATTGGGCCAGGAGCTCCTGCGTCACCTGCTCGGCCATGCTCCCGCAGTCGCAGTGACGGCAATTCTTGATCCGGCACTGATACTGATAGGCGCGATTCACCTGCTCCACCAGCGCCACGTAGATCTGGCTCAGGAGATCGCCGACGATGTACTTGACGTTGGACCGGGTCACGGCCTTGTTGCCCGTGTGGCCCGGAAAGAGCACCTCACAAAGCCAGTCGAGCACCTCGATGATCTGCCCGCGCACGGGCAGGTTGGCCGCGTCGATAAAATTGATGCCCGAATCGCCCTGGTAGGTCGCCGTGATCCGGTCGACCAGCGCTTCGAGCGTTCCGTTCGTGAACCTTTTCTTTGCCATCCGCGGACCTGAAACTGAACAGGAGAGCGTTAAGTTCGAAGTTGGCAGTCTGAAGCTCAGAATCCCCGGCTTCCTGCTCGACACTTCGAACTTCGCACCTCCAACTTCAAACTCCGAAAGAAACGCCTGACGGAGTCACTACCAACACACCTTCCCGGACCCGGGTTCTTACCACCTGAGCGTCAATGCGCACGTACCAAGCTGACTCCCCGGAAAAACCATGTGCCTCATCACGCCGTTTCCGGCTCGGGCAGATGGTCAAACAGTTCGGTGGAGATATACCGTTCGCCTGTGTCACAGATGAACGTCACGATCGTCTTGCCCTCATTCTCCGGACGATGCGAGAGCTGTACCGCCGCCCAGATATTGGCCCCACCGCTGATGCCCGACAGGATGCCTTCACCCGACGCCAACCGCCGCGCGGTCTCCAAGGCGTCCTCGTTCGAGACCTGCACGATCTCATCAATCAGATCGGTGCGGAGGACCTCAGGTACGAAGCCCGCACCGATGCCCTGAATCTTGTGGCGTCCCGGCTTGCCGCCCGACAGGACGGGCGAGTCCTTCGGCTCCACCGCCACGATCCGCAGCGCGGGATTCTTTTGCCGGAGCAGCTCGCCACAACCGGTGAGCGTGCCGCCGGTGCCCACGCCGGACACCAGGATATCCACTTTGCCGTCCGTGTCCGCCCAAATCTCCGCGGCGGTCGTCTCCCGATGCGCCTGGGGATTAGCGGGGTTCTTGAACTGCTGGAGCATGACCGCATGGGGGTTTTGCGCCAGGAACTCCTCGGCCTTTTGGATCGTCCCGGGCATGCCGCGCTCGGACGCCGTAAGGATAATGCGTGCGCCGAAAATGGCCAACAGCTTGCGCCGCTCCAGACTGGCCGACTCCGGCATGAACAGGACCAGAGGGATACCCTTGGCGGCACAAATGAACGCCAGCCCGATGCCGGTGTTGCCGCTGGTCGGCTCCACGAGAACGGTATTCGACGTAATCAGCCCATCGCGCTGGGCCGCCTCGACCATGTACTTGGCGATACGGTCCTTAACACTGGCGCAGGGGTTCCTGGATTCCAGCTTGCCCAAGATTCGCGCCCGGCCCGACCCCAGCCGGTTGATGCGAACCAGGGGAGTACTCCCCACCGACGCCGCTATGTTCTCGAACACAGCCGCCATAATCGGCCCCACCTCTCAGATCTGGTATTCCGCCGTATGCGCCTTCGCTTTCTTGACCATATCGGCCAGCGTCTGGGCTGTCAAGACGCCCTGAATCGCGGCCTCCACCTCCATCCAGAGCTCTCGGGCGACGCAATCCGACGATCGTTTGCAGCAGTCTTCGTCCTCGGTACACTCGGTCGTGGTCACCGGCCCTTCCAGACAACGAAAGATCTCGCTGAGCCGGATCTCGCCTGGCGGTCGGGCCAGAATATAGCCCCCTTTGGAACCGCGGACGCTGCGCACGAATCCCGACGAGCGCAATAGACTCATCAACTGCTCAAGATACTTGACCGAGATACCCTGCCGATCGGCAATCGCTTTCAGTTGCAGGGGCCGCTTGCCCTCGTGCTGCGCAAGCTCAATGATCGCCCTCATCCCGTACCGAGTCCGCGTAGAGAGTTTCATGCGATGCAATCTCCTACTATTCCTACCATATTACTATATGCCACTACCGACCAGAGGCCCCCTGAGTTCGTCATTCCCCGGAATGTCCTGCGGGTAAGCGCTCCATACTACTTCTTGGGAGCCCGCCCGTCAAGGCAATCAAAATAGTGGGTCAGAGAAATCCTACGGTTTTTCAGGTAATCGCCGGGACCGGTCGGATTGACAGAGGTTAGGTCAATTCCCTATGATCTCGGCCATGACTGATCCAGGAAATGGGCGAAGGCCGGGTGAGTCCAGGGGAGGCTCTTTAGCGGGAACCGCCCGTGACTTGCGGCTGGGGGCGGCACGAGTCCGTCTGTCCTCGCTGATTGCTCACCATCCCTATGAGGTTCCGGAGCCCGCTCTGGACCACCTGATCCGCCTTACCGACGACACCGGGCTTTTCCAGCACGCCAAGTTCACCGTTCCCAACCGCGCCCACGGCTATTGCACCGATGACAACGCGCGCGGCGCGATCGCCATGGTGAAGTATTATGCCCTGTGTGGCGACGCGCGTACCAGGGGCTGCTCGGATGGGCTCATGTCCGGCGGCGTCAACGGCAACCAGGGGGCGGAGAGCATGGTCAGTTTCCTGCTGAGTCTCCTGTCGATCCTGGAAGGCCATGCCTTATAATGGACCGCATGAAACTCGCCAGTTTCAACGTCAACTCGGTCCGGGCCCGCCTGCCGGTGGTGCTTTCGTGGCTGCGCGAACGCCGGCCCGATGTCCTCGCCCTGCAGGAAACCAAGGTCCAGGACGAAGAGTTTCCGCGAGCCGCCTTCGTGGAGGCGGGTTACGCGTGCGTCTTTCGCGGACAGAAGAGCTACAACGGCGTCGCCCTGGTCGCCCGTCGTGAAATTGCGGAGGTCGGGTTCGGCCTGCCGGACGAGCCGCACGATGAGGCCCGCCTGCTGCAGGCTCGCCTCGGTGACCTGATCCTGGTCAACACCTACGTCCCGCAGGGCTACCTGGCCACCTCGGAGCGGTTCCAATACAAGCTGGATTGGCTGGCGCGTCTCTTGGACTACTTCCGCACCAACTTCCGGCCTTCGGACCCGCTCGTCTGGGTAGGCGACTTGAACGTCGCGCCACTACCCCTCGACGTATACGACCCGGCGGCCTTGCTGGGCCACGTCTGCTATCACCCCGCCGTACGCCAGGCGCTCGACGAGATCGTACGCTGGGGATTCACCGACGTCTTTCGGAGGCACTGCCAGGAGGCCGGCCAATACACCTTCTGGGACTATCGCATGAGAGACTCCTTCCGGCGCAATCACGGCTGGCGTCTCGACCACATCCTGGCCACCAAACCCTTAGCCGACCGCTGCACCGCCTGCTACATCGACATCGAGCCGCGTCTGGGTCCCCGCCCCAGCGACCACACCCCCATCGTCGCCGAATTCGACCTCACCCGTTGATCGCTGAGCGGTCAAACAGAAGCCTTTCTGTGTCACCCTTCGCAGGCAGGGGTCCAGGAAAGTCGCAGCAGTACCGGATTCCCGCCTGCGCAGGAATGACATGGCGGCGACGAGGCTCCGGCTGGCATCGTCAAGGTTCAGGGCCTTGGTTTGTAGTGTGCTCGTAAGAGCATAAGAAGATGACGCCTTGCGGCGTCACTACAAACAAGCCACGCTTACCGTGATCCGACTTCTCAATCATGATGGTTCGCAGTAAGATGCAGACCGCTGATTGACAGAACAACCACGATTGTACTGATACATCGAGAATTCATGGTGTACGACAAGGACGTTCGAGATGACTTATCCGCCGGGGCGGAGTCGGTGTCGCGAAACCACCTGCTGCTCGTGCTTGGCTTCTTCGTTGCTTTGACGGCGGTGCGGTTCGCCATCCTGGCCTCCGGAGCCCTCGAACTCAGCGGCGATGAGGCCCACTACTGGGAATGGTCCCGCCGGCTGGATTGGTGCTACTACTCGAAACCGCCCGGCGTGGCTGCTCTGATCTACGCGGGCACACGCTTATGGGGAGACACCGAGTTGGGGGTGCGCGTCCTGGCGCCGGTGTTGTCGGTGCTGTCCAGCGTGGTCCTCTACTTTCTCGGCACGCGGCCCCACGGTCGCAAGGTGGGCCTCGTCGCGGCGGTGCTGCTTCAGATCATGCCGCTGATCTCCGCCTTCGGCCTGGGGATGACGCCGGACACCCCGTTGATCTTCTTCTGGCTGCTCGCGCTGTACTTCCTGCATCGGGCCTGGTCCGAGGGGGCCGCGCACGACTGGCTGCTGCTGGCGGTCGCGCTCGGTCTGGGGCTGCTCTCGAAGTATGCCATTGCGTTGCTGTATATCCCCGCCGCTCTCTTGCTGGCGACGACGCGACAAGGACGGCTCCGACTCCGCACCCCGTGGCCCTATGTCAGCTTGGCCCTGAGCCTGTTGTTCTTTCTGCCGGTGATCCTTTGGAACAGCCAACACGGCTGGGTCACGTTCCGCCACGACCTCGGCCATACGAAACTGGCTCAGGGCTGGGGCCTCTCGCCCAAGGACTTCTTCGCCTTCGCCGGCGGGCAACTGGGCGTCATTACCCCCATCGTCGCCGTCTTGATCCTGTACCTGCTCATCAAACGCCGGCGGGAGGACCCGTTCTGCTTCTGGCTCACGATCCCCCTGCTGCTCGGCTTTCTGCTCAAGAGTCTCCAGGGCAAGGTCCAGCCCAACTGGCCGCTGGTCGCCTGGCTCGCCGGACTGGTCCCCTTGGCGGACTTCCTCGTGCACCGCTATCGCCCGCTGAGCATTCGCCAGAAGCAGTGGGTCACCGCGGGCCTGCTGATCCCGGCGGTAGGCACGCTGTTCCTGCACGTGCCCTTTCTGACCTTGCGCATCCCCTGGCCGGAAGACTCGAATCCCTTCCGGAAACTGCTCGGATGGCGACAGCTTGGCGCCCAGGTCACGACCATCACCCAGAGCATGGACAAACCCTGTTTCATCCTGGCCGACTACTACATGACCGCCTCGGAGCTGGCCTTCTACATGGAAGGACGCCCGACGGTCTATTGCGTCAACCTGGGCCGGCGGATGAATCAGTACGACATCTGGTCGGGTTTCGACCAGCTCGTGGGCCAAAACGCCGTCTATGTCACCGACCAGGGAATCGCCCCGGCTCTGGCCCGCGCGTTTGACCGGGTGGACGCCGATCCGTGGAAGATCTGCGACAATGCCGGCAAACCCATCAAATCCTTCGCCGCCTACCGCTGCTACGGCTTCAAAGGCTGGACGCCCAAATCGGTGATGCGCTATTAGGCTGTAGGGTGGGTTCTTAACCCACGCGTCAAGCACGCATCGCTCGGGGGAACGCTCTGGCCCAGGCTTTTGACCGGGTGGACGCCCCTGCCGGGCCGATCCGCGACCGCGCCGGCAAACCCATCAAGTCGTTCGGCGTGTACCGCTGCCACGGCTTCAAAGGCTGGACGCCCAAAATCGGTGATGCGCTATTAGGCTGTAGGGTGGGTTCTTAACCCACGCGTCAAGCACGCATCGCTCGGGGGAACGCGTGGGTTAAGAACCCACCCTACGAACTCCGGCCTTGTCAGGGAATGCCCGCCGGGCGGATCGGGCCGATGTACTCGCGGGCCACGACGATGTCGTCGAACCAGACCCGGCTGATGTGGTCGGGCGGCGCTTTGGTGATGTAGAGCAGCAGCCACAGGAAATTCAGCTTCAAATCCTCCGTGCTGCGCCAGCGGAAGCCCTCGAAGGGCGTGCCGTTCGGGTCTGGGTGGAAGCTGTCCCAAGTCCACTTGCCGCGTGGGAAGCCCTGGCCCAGATAGCTGAGGATCTGCCCCTCCTTCTCCCAGGGCTTGCCGTCAATCCAGAGGGCCTGCTCCCCATTGCTCCGGATCACGGGGTCATTCATCTTCATCATCAGCTCGACGCAGGTCCATCGGCCCCGCTCGGCCTTGAGGGCCGGATCGTTGATGAAGTCGTGTCCCCAGGACCTCTGATCGGGCGAGGATCGCATGTCCATCCAGTAGGAGTAGAAATCCCACCGCCACGCCGCCCCATACGGTTCGACACCGGTCGTGAAACGCTCGTTGCCGCTGGGTCGAGTCCCCGCGCCCCCCTGCGGCCAGGGCGTCGGCGGATTGTAGCCGCCCACGTGTACAAAGTGATGGATCGGGGCGCAATCCGGATCGAACTTCACATAAAACCGCACATACAGCTTGTCATAGCCCGGTAGCAACCTCCGATACAGATGCCCGCCGGTGCTCTTGCCGCCGACGTGTGACATCAGCAGCGAACGCGCCCCGCCGCTGCCCGGCGGGACCTCCGGCGACAACGACATGATGTCCTTATTCTCCGCACTCTCCCAGCGTTTTGCCACCGCCTCCAGGCTGCCGGCTTCGAAGTCCTCCGCGAAGACCACGGCCGGGTCGTGCGCGATCCCCTTGTCACCGATGTATCTGGCCGCCAGACCCGCGCCGCCGTCGCTCCCGCCGGGCCCTCGCACTTCCAGGCGGGCTTTCTTGACGCAAAACGCATAGAGCCCGCCGTCCAGGCCGGAATAGAGCAGCCACATCTCCTGGCCGTCGGGACTCATCCATTGGGGCGGGAACTTGTGATGGTACGTCCGGCAGTCCTTGCCGTTGACCACGGACCAGTGGTCTTCATAGTACACCGTCGTCCACGGCCCCCACGGTTCGGGGGCATCGAACACCCCGAGCGCTGCCGTGTGCGTGGCCTGCACCCCGGGCGGCAAATGAGACGTCGTCAGGATATACCGCTCCAACCCGGCATTGTATGTGATCGCGATGCGCTGCGTGCCGTGCGCGTCGTGGAAGATGGGAGCACGCTGCCCGAGATCCGCCGACCATTTCGGTTGCCCGCTCTCTTCCCGTCCCGCGAAGAATTCGTAAGCTTTGCGGTCCGCCACCCGCTCCTTCGGCACGCGTGCCATCACAATGTCCGGCGCGAAACCATACGCACTGTCATTCGCCTGCGATGCGATATAGACGTAGTTGTCCCGCGTAGCTGTGTAGTTCTTGCCGAACTGCACAAACTCCGGGCAGCCGAACGTGTCGGCGAAATGCCAGTCCACCCATTCCCAATGTGCGCCCCGATCGCGCGACCATGCCAGCCGGGCGTTCGTGAAATCGTCCGAGCCCGGCGGCCTGTAGTTTCGCACGAACATATAGAGCGTGCCATCGACCATCAGCAGGCCGCTGGCCTTGATTCCCTTCGCCCCGGACCCTTCCGGCGTATCGACGTTCGTCGCAAGATCCTCCCCGCGAAACCCCGACGGATCGCCATAGATTCGCGCGAGGCCCAGCGACAGCCGCGCGTCGCGCGACGTGGGTCCGTCGAACCCCGGGCCATCCCCCCAGGAGGTGATATACAGATCGTCCTCCACCCAGGCGATAGGCCAATTGTCCCCCGACCCATCGCGGCCGCACTTGACAACCGCGTCGTCCCAGGTCAGCTTGGCAATCACCGGACTCGCCGGATACGGCGGCTCCGACGCGAGCGAAAGGCTGCCGGCCAACGCCAGAAGGACAACCATCCATGAGAGAATGACAGAGACTCGCGGTTTGCGCATGGTCTTACCCTGCTCCAGACTGTTCCAGAATACCATATGCCCTTGCCAGCGACGCGCCGTGATCGATTCGCTATGGTCACAGGACTTGCGAAACACAGCATTCCTCAATGAGCCGAGGCGAGAGACTCTCAATTGTTCGGTTTGGGGTTCTGCTCCGTTTGGGTATCCATCACCCAAATGTCGAATCCGCCTTGGCCACCGGGCCGGTTGGAGACAAAGTAGAGTCGAGGGCTGTTCACCGAGATGCTCGGGTCCGTATCGATGCCGGCAGTGTTGAAAGGCGGCCCGAGAGGAACTCCCTTCTTCCAGGCTTCGTCGGACGCGGCACGCTTGGCAACCCAGATATCCCGGCCTGCCAGCGGACTGTCATAGTAGAGCGTCAGACCGTCGCGGGCGATATCCGGCGAGTACTCGAGTCCTTCGGTGTTGATGGCCAGGAGCTCAGGTTTGCCCCAAGCGTCGTGGACGGTGGCCCGCTTAGTCATATAGATGTCATTGTAGCCGGGCCGACGGGAGACGCCGGGCCGGCGGGAATCGAAGTAGAGTGTCAAGCCATCGGTCGAGATGCTCGGATGATTGTCGTAATACCGGCTGTTGACGGTCGGCCCGAGATTGACCGGCTCGTCCCAGGGGTCTTTGGTGGTTTTTCGCGTAGCCACCCAGAGGTCGAAATCGCCGCTGCCTCCGGGTCGGTCGGAGGCGAAGTAGAGCGTCAAGCCGTCATCGGAGAGGCACGGCCCGGTTTCATTGAATTGACCGTTCACCGGTCCCGCCAGCGCCACCGCCGGAGAGAAGTCCCGATGTGGCGCTTTCGCGCGCGACATCCAGATATCCCATCCGCCCAGCCCACGCGGCCGGTCCAAGGCATCGAAATACAGGGTCCGGCCATCCGCCGAGATCTCCGCCGAACCCTCGTGACTATCGGTGTTCACGTTCGGCCCCAGGTTCACCGGAGTGCTGATCCGCGTATAGGGCCTGCTGCATCCACCGGCAACAATCACCGCCAAGACAGTACCCATAAGGATCTTCTTCATCTTTACATTCTCCCCATACCCTTGCACACATCTCGACCTCACCACGTCTGTCCGGCCGGCATCAGGCTCCAATTGGTTCGCCGCCGCTTCGTCGAATATTGTCCCGCCCACGTAAGAAATAGGCAAGCAGAAACTGGTGACCGGTAGGAGCCCCGCGGCAGAAAGTCCTCGGAAGTTCGTTATGTCAGGCTCGTGATGTGGCACAAAGAAGTAGCTGGCGTGCCATTGCGGATATGGATGCAGTCCAGCCGCCCCTCTGGTGGAGGGCTCCCCAACGCGAGGAATCGCCATGGGCGCCCCGAACCCCAGGAGTCATCGCTGGGGGCGGGTGGGACTCCGAAACGCGAGTCGTCGCGTCCGGGGCTCCATGCTGCGTTACGCTCCCAGGAGGCATCCTCTATGGTGGCGCGCGCACAAGATTATCCGTCCCAGCGTAGAATGGGGATCAGATGTACCCTTGGCTTTGTGCCGATATGATCCTGGTGCCTGGGAGCAGGCTCGTGGACCCGCCGGGGGCCGCTTGGTGCCATGGACTTATAATATCATACCATATTACACGCGGCGGGACATGGAGTTTTGGGAGGTCATGTCATGAAGAAGACGCGGATCCTCACAGCCATCATTCTATTATTTATCGGCACGAGTGTGTCCCTGGCCGGGACGCGCGATGCGCTCTGGGCCCAGGTACAGGACGCGATCGGCAAGGGACTGCCCCAGACCGCCATCAAGCTCCTGGACCAGATCATCCCCGGGGCGTTGGCGGATCAGGCCTGGGCGGAGGCGACGAAGGCCATCTGCATGAAGATCGCCCAAGATGGGAAAATCCAGGGCGGCAAGGCGGAGGAGATGATCGTCCAGCTCCAGGCGGAGATCGCCGCCGCCCCGGAGCCGATGAAGCCCGTCATGGAAGCGGTCCTTGGGCATTGGTATTGGCAGTACTTCCAGCAGAATCGCTGGCGGTTCCTGCAGCGGACCCAGACCGCCGAGCCACCGGGAGCGGACATCACGACCTGGGACCTCGCGACCATCCTGGCGGAGATCGACAGGCACTTCACTCTGGCCTTGGAGGCGGAGAAGACCCTCAAGGCCACGCCGATCAGCATGTGGGACGACCTGATCGAGAAAGGAACCGTGCCGGACACGTACCGGCCGACCCTGTACGACTTCCTGGCCTTCGACGCCCTCTCCTTCTACAGTTCGGGCGAACAGGCCGGAGCGCGGCCGCAGGATACCTTCGAGATCATGGCCGACAGCCCGATCTTCGCGCCGGTAGCCGAATTCCTCGCCTGGCAGCCGAAGACCTCGGACGCCGGGTCCGCCAAGCTCAAGGCGATCCGGATCTACCAGGCCCTCCTGGTCTTTCACCAGAACGACGCCGACAAGACCGCGTTCATCGACGCGGATTTGGAGCGGCTGATCTTCGGGAACAATCAGGCCGTCGGGCCGGAGAAGACCGATCTGTACAAGGCCGCCCTGGAGCGGTTCGCGACCCAATTGTCCAAGCACGAAATCGCGGCCCGCGCTCTGTACGAGTGGGCCAACGTGGAATACGGACAAGGCGACTACCTTAAGGCGCACCGACTGGCCAATCAGGCCTGGGACCAATACCCCACCAGCTTCGGCGGTATCCAGTGCTATAATCTCATTCAGCAGATTGAAGCCAAGTGGGCTATGATCTCCACCGAGCGGGTATGGAACGACCCCATGCCTGACATCAAGGTCACCTACCGCAACGTGACTCGCGTCTACTTCCGCGCAGTACACATCAACTTCGAGGATTATGTACAGGTTGCGGGAGTGTACTCCACCGACACACTGCTAACCATGAAGCCTGTGCTCCAATGGAGCGCGGAACTCCCTCCCAGCGCAGACTTCAAGCCGCGGACGGAGATTGTCCCCGCTCCCAAGGGGCTTCCTAAAGGTATTTGCTACCTGATCGCCAGCCATCATCCTTCGTTCAACGGCTCCACCGTCAAGAACGACGGTAATCAAATCAGCAGCGTGTGCATATGGATCAGCGACTTATCGCTGGTCATGCGCACCATCGCCCAGGAGGGTGTAGCCGAAGGCTTCGTACTTGACGCAAAGACCGGTGCCCCTCTTGCGAAAGCCGACGTAACAGCATGGACAACCGCGTCTCTTGGCTCTTCGAGGCATCGGTACGAACTTGCAGGTCAGACGCAATCGGACAGCAATGGTCTGTTCCGGTTCTCTCGTATCGGCAAGACGTACCAGAACATCGTCATCGTGGCCGCATCCGGAGGCGACAGGCTGGCCACGGCGAACACCTACCATACGTACCCATCGTACAGCAATCCCCAATCAGAACAAGTTCAGACGGTCTTCTTCACCGATCGGTCGCTTTACCGACCGGGGCAGACCATCCATTACAAGGGGATCTGCGTCAGCGTAGATCTGGCTACTGACACTTATCAGACCTTGAAGGACCAGCAGTTGGCCGTGATGTTTAGAGATGTCAATGGCCAAGAGATCGCCCGGCAACTACAGCGGACCAACGCATACGGATCCTTCAGCGGCAGTTTCACCGCCCCGCGCGACCGCCTGATGGGCCGGATGACTCTCGTCGCTGAGGGTGGGCCTTCTGGGTCCACGAGCATCAATGTCGAGGAGTACAAGCGGCCCAAGTTCCGGGTGGAGCTTGAGCCCCCTGCCGAGGCACCCAAGCTGGGCGCTGAGGTCATCGTGCCCGGTAAGGCCACCGCGTACACCGGCGCATCCATCGGCAGTGCCCAAGTCGAATGGCGCGTGGTGCGGCAGGTGCGATTCCCGCCCTGGTGCTGGTGGTGGCGGTGGTCGTATCCGACCAGCCAGTCCCAGGCGATTGCCCACGGCTCGGGGGTCACGGAGTCGGACGGCTCGTTTGCCGTTCAATTCACAGCCAAGCCGGACCTGACGGTGACCGAGACGGATGAGCCGGTATTCGAGTTCGTCGTCTATGCGGACGTGACCGATCTGACGGGCGAGACGCGGTCGGATCAGCGCACGGTTCGCGCGGGGTACACGGCACTGCAAGCATCCATCCTGGCCGACGCCTGGCAGACCTTCGACAAACCTGTCCAATTGACGATCCAGACCCAATCTCTCGACGGCGAAGGCGAGCGGGCGTCCGGCACGATCCGGATTCACACGCTCAAGCAGCCCGACAAGGTCATTCGCGGCGAGCTTCCGGCCGGCACCTACTATTACGGTGTCCCGTCTACTTCGAGCCAGTCCAAGCCTGATGCCTCCGATCCCGACACCTGGAACCCGGCAGCTTTGATCGTCGAGCGGACGTTCAAGACGGATGACACGGGTCAGGTCACTATCCCCATCCCCCTGAAAGCCGGCATCTATCGCGCGACACTGGAAACCAAGGATCGATTCGGCAAGGCCGTCACCGCGCGACACACGATTCAGGTGGTGGACCCGACGGCCAGCCGGTTCGGCGTACGTGTTGCCAATCACTTGGCCGCGCCGACGTGGTCTGTCGAACCGGGCGAGACATTCACGGCCTTGTGGGGCACAGGTTACGACACCGGCCAGGCCTACGTCGAACTGGAGTGCCGAGGCCAGGTCCTGCAGGCTTCGTGGACAGACGGGAAGCGAACCCAGGAGCTGATTCAGCAACCGGTCACCGAAGGCATGCGCGGCGGACTCACGCTGCGCGTGACGTACGTTCGTGAGAACCGGGCGTATTTGAGCCAGCAGATCGTGGATGTGCCTTGGACCAACAAGCAACTGACCATCGCCTGGGAGCGGTTCCGGTCGCTGTTGGAGCCGGGGCAGAAGGAGACCTGGACCGCGATTATCACCGGGCCGGACGCCAAGAGAGCCGTCGCTGAGATGGTGGCGGGTCTGTACGACGCCTCGCTGGACCAGTACTTGGCGCACGACTGGCTGCACGCTTTCACAGGCTTCCGCCAGGAAACCAGCCGGTTGAGCAGCCGGTTTGAGAACAGCGCCGTTTCCTTTGCGTGGGCCCTCTCCGGCTGGACCACCGACTACAAATCGGTGACGCTCTCCTATCGTCATTTCCCGGATGATATCATCTACGTAACGGGCAGATACTCCTGGGGGGGTGGCGGCGCGGCGAGCCGTCCGGCGTCGAGAAGCGGTGGCACCACCGATGGAGCCACGCCGGCACCGGCGAGTCCGGAGACCGGCGGGGACAAGGCCGCCGAGACGGACACCACGAGTGCCCAGGCGAGTCCGGATCTGAGCAAGGTCTCGCCGCGCACGAACCTCAACGAGACCGCCTTCTTCTTCCCGCACCTTCTGTCCGGCGCCGATGGCGTGGTCCAGATGGAATTCACGATGCCGCAGGCCCTGACCGAGTGGAAGTTCCTGGGCTTTGCCCATGACAGCCAGCTTCGCAGCGGCTATCTGACCGACACCGTCGTCACGGCCAAGGACTTGATGGTCGAGCCGAACCCGCCGCGATTCGTGCGCGAGGGCGATGTGATCGAGTTCACGGTGAAGGTCTCGAACCAATCCGCCGCCCGCCAGACGGGCAAAGTGAGCCTGACGCTGACTGACGCCCGCACGCTCGAATCCCGCGACAAGGCCCTGGGCAACGTCGCGCCCGAGCAGAGCTTCGACGTGCCGAGCAAGGAATCCCGCGTCTTCTCGTGGCGGTTGACGATTCCCGATGACTGCCAGTTCCTCGTATACAAGGCTGTGGGCGCCACGACGCGGCTGAGCGATGGCGAAGAAGGCTACCTGCCGGTGCTCAGCCGGCGGATTCTGGTGCAGGAATCGCTGCCGCTGCCGATTCGCGGGCCGGCGACCAAGGACTTCCAGTTCACCAAGCTGCTCGACTCGGGCCGGTCCGCGACCCTGCGCCATCAGAGCCTGACGGTCCAGATGGTCTCGCAGCCCGCATGGTATGCGGTGATGGCCCTGCCCTACCTGATGGAGTACCCGTACGAGTGCAGCGAGCAGGTCTTCAATCGGCTCTACGCTAACACGCTCGCCTCGTACATCGCCAACTCCGATCCCAAGATCCGGCGGATCTTCGATCAGTGGAAGGCCACGCCGGCCTTGGACAGCCCCTTGGAGAAGAACGAGGACCTCAAGAGCGTCGCGTTGGAAGAGACGCCCTGGGTCCGCCAGGCAATCTCGGAGTCCGAGGCCCGCAAGAACGTCGGCATCCTCTTCGACCAGAACCGGCTCAACGACGAGACCGCACGGGCCCTGTCCAAGCTCCAGCAGATGCAGCACAGCGATGGTCTGTGGCCCTGGTTCCCCGGCTGCCCCGGCAACGAGTATATCACGCTCTACATCAGCACCGGCTTCGGCCGGCTGCGACATCTCGGCGTGCGGGACCTCGATGTCAGTGGTGCAGTCAAGGCCCTGGATGTCCTCGACGGGTGGATGGACCGCTGGTATCGGGACATCCTCAAGTACGGCCGCAAGGACGAGAACCATCTGGGCCCGACGGTCGCCTTCTACCTGTACGGACGGAGCTTCTTCTTGTCGGACAAACCCGTCGCCGCCCAGTACCAGGAGGCCCTGAACTACTGGCTCGGCCAAGCCCGCCAGTACTGGCTCGCGTTGTCACGGCAATCCCAGGGCCACGTGGCCATCGGCCTCAAACGCTTTGGCGATAAGCTGACTCCCGCCGATATCATGCGGTCCATCAAGGAGTACAGTGTCACCAGCGAGGAGCTGGGCATGTTCTGGCGGGACGCCGAACGCAGTTGGTGGTGGTATCACGCCCCGATTGAGACCCAGGCCTTGATGATCGAGGCGTTCGATGAGGTCCTGGGCGACGTACAGGCGGTCGAGGATTGCCGGGTCTGGCTGCTCAAGCAGAAGCAGACGCAGGCCTGGCACACGACCAAGGCGACGGCCGACGCGGTCTACTCGCTGCTGCTGCGCGGGACCGACATGCTGTCCTCCACCGCCCTGGTCCAGGTGGCCCTGGCGGGCCAATGGATCGTGCCCGAACAAATCGAAGCGGGCACCGGGTTCTACGAGGAGCGCTTCGTGCGCGGCGAGATCACGCCCGGCATGGGCCAAATCACGGTCAAGAAGACCGATGCGGGCGTTAGTTGGGGAGCCGTACACTGGCAGTACCTGGAGGACATGAGCAAGGTCACGCCCTACGAGGGCACGCCATTACAGCTCATCAAGACCCTTTATATCAAGGAGACGACGGACAAGGGTCAGGTTCTCTACCCGGTCCAGGGCCCGCTGGCAGTCGGCGACGAGTTGGTGGTCCGAATCGAGCTGCGGGTGGACCGCGACATGGAATACGTCCACATGAAGGACCAGCGCGGCAGTGGTACCGAGCCGGTCGATGTCCTGAGCCGTTACCGCTATCAGGACGGCCTGGGCTATTACCAGAGCACGCGCGACACCGCCACGCATTTCTTCATGGACTATCTGCCCAAAGGCACGTACGTCTTCGAATACAGCACGCGCATCCAGCAGAAAGGGAAATACCAGACGGGGATGGCCAACATCGAGTGCATGTATGCCCCGGAATTCAACAGCCATTCGCAGAGCTTCGAGCTGGACGTGAGGTAAAGATCGCAAAGCGTTCGGCGCTTGCACGACTCGTTTCGGTCATTCGTAGGGGCGACGCCTGCGTCGCCCCTACTGCTTTCACGGGGCCTCAATCCCCCTGAAGGCGGGGCAGGGCTTGCCTCCCGAGGAGACGAACCGTCTAACGACGCGGCGATCACATGAATACGTCATGCGCCGGAGATCCACGTCCACAGACCATGACCCTGGCCCATCAGTCCTGCACTTGATAGGCCGCCCTGTTTCTGGCAGAATGGCTCTCTCAAGAGAGAACTGTGGACCGTGGCCATGAGCGATGTCACACGCATCTTGAACGCCATTGAACGGGGGGACGCGAAAGCGACGGAGGAACTCTTGCCCTTGGTCTATGAGGAGCTCCGTGTTCTCGCGGCCCAGAGGCTATCCCAGGAACGGCCCGGCCAGACTCTTCAGGCGACGGCGCTGGTCCATGAGGCGTATCTCCGTTTGGTCGGAAACGAGTCCCAGAGCTGGGAGAACCGCGGTCACTTCTTTGCCGCCGCGGCGGAGGCGATGCGGCGGATTCTGGTGGACAATGCCCGCCGCAAGAAGGCCCAGAGGCATGGGGGCGCCCATCAGAGGATCGAGTTGGAGGGCTTGGACGCGGTCGCGGGCGAGCTGCCGGAGTATCTCGTCCGGTTGGACGAGGCCTTGACCAAACTGGCGCAACAGGACCCGGAAGTCGCCGAATTGGTGAAACTCCGCTATTTCGGCGGGCTGACCCTGGAGCAAGCCGCCGAGATCAAGGGCATCTCGCGCCGTACCGCCGGCCGATACTGGAATTACGCGCGTCTGTGGTTGTATCGCGAGGTCACCGCCGAGGAGCGGCCGGAGCGGTAACGAAAGAGGAATTAGAAATCCACAGATTACACCGATTTTCGCAGATTCGAAGAGTCCACTGGGGCCAAGGAGAGAGCTGGTGAACCACGGAGGACACGGAGACCACGGAGACAGAAAACAAGATGCCGGAGGGAAGAGACTTGGGGCTTCAACAAGGTGGGCGTCGTTTGAGGTCCTAGCAGGGGATCTATTCATTCTCCGTGTCCTCCGTGCTCTCCGTGGTTCGAACTTCTTTCGTTGCGGCCGGAGGTGTTTCTGCGCTCCAAGCGGAGAATTTCTGAGTTCCCGTGATTTTTCTGTCCCATTTTTCGAGACTGTAGCAGGGTTGCAGAGAAAAATGAGCGAAAGTCGTCCGCCAACAACAGAGAAAGCCTCTGTCTCGCAGGCTTTCGGCCACCACGGCACGACCCAGCAACGGGCCTGTGATTCTCAGCAGCATTGTGCTGATG
>CAYHAJ010000442.1:0-8402 GCA_964354535.1 uncultured Pirellulales bacterium | reverse complement strand
CTGCGACTTTTGTCGCAGGCGTCAATATTACATTATTACAAATATTATGTGTATATATTACTGGCTACATTTCTGGGCACAAATCGCCATAACTCAAGTTCCGATAAGGCCTTAAGTCAGAATCGATATGGAACATCCGTTTTAAGCCAGAGGGGTCTGAGCCGGGCAGGACGATCGCCACGTCGACGGGGGCTTGTCGGGGAGGAATTTCTTCCCAAGGCAGAGCAGGCCAAGGCAAATTTGAAGGGGTGGAGAGCCGGGAGAAGATGGAAAGAGAAGGCGGGGACAGACCGAGGGTGTCTCGGGCCGGGAAGCGGTATAAGCCGAGTGGGACGGGATCCGTAGGAAGAGGGTGTCGAGCGACGGTCTCATGGCGGCGGTCTCCCTTGGGGCGGCAGCCGCCGGACGTACACGAGGGTGCCGGTCTGGCAGTACGGGCAGGGGCGAGTTGGCGGAGCCGACGGAATCTCCCGGGCCGCCGTCCGGGCAGACCGCGTCGGCTCGGCGGCCGAGGCGGGGACCGGTTCGGGGGCCCCTCGGTCTTGCCAGCGGTGCAACTGGTCCCGGTGGGAAGGACTCCACAGGCCGTAGTAGCGTACCTTGTGGACCCCGCGGGGCAGCACGTGCGGCAGGAAACGCCGCAGGAATTCCTGGGCGTCCAGCGTCAGGGTCTTGGTTTGGCCCGTGCGCGAGTCCCGGTAGCGGAAGGTCACCTTGCCGTCTTCGAGCGCGACGAGGCGGCTGTTGGTCAGAGCGACGCGATGGAGGTAGCGGCCGAGGTACTCCAGGACTTTCTCCGTGCCCTGGACGGCTGGTTTACAGTGCACCACCCAGTCCTTCTGCCGCAAGGACGAGGGCAGCTCGATCGCGGGCAACTGCCGGCCGATCCGGTCCAGGACGATGCCGCGAAACAATTTCGACAAGGCCTGGACCGGAACCAGGTCGTCCGCCCGGGCCGGCCGCCACTGGGATCCGTCGGGGGAGACGCCGCCGCCCGTCACCAGACAGTGCACATGGGGGTGATAGGTCAGGGTGGAGCCCCAGGTGTGCAGGACCGTCATCACCCCGACCAGCCCCCCCACATAATGCGGATCGGCCGTCAGCTTCAAGAGCGCCTGGGCCGCCGCTTGCATCACCAGACCATACAGCGGCTTCTGGTGGCGGCGCACCACGTCCCTGAGCTCCTGGGGGAGCGTGAAGATCCCATGGTAATACGGCACCGGCAACAGTTCGGCCTGACGTTGTTCGAGCCAGGCCTGCGTATCGCGGGCATGGCACTTGGGGCAACTGCGGTTGCGGCACGAGTGATAAGAGTAATGCAGATGACCGCACGCGTTGCACTGGTACAGGTGGCCCCCCAAGGCCGCCGTGCGACACCGCCGGAGATCCTCGCAGGCCCGCCGCTGGCTGGGGAGCATCTGCGCGCCGAACGGTTCAAGATAGGCCGGGCCGTATTGCCGCAAAACATCGGCCACTTCCAGCACGGCGTCTTGATCCCCATCTCACGGGCGGTTCCTCACCCGATTGACCTGGGCCTGGACGTCGGCCCTCGTGCTTTGCGTCAGGTGCAGGGAGAGGAACGTGGTCTTGAGACTGCGATTCCCAGCAGGGCCTGAATCGCCCGCAGAGGCACGCCGGCCTCCAACAGATGCGTCGCATACGAGTGCCGCAGGGTGTGGCAACTGACCTTCTTGCGGATGGGGGTCTCGCGCAGGGCCGCGTGCAGACAGCAGCGAACCGCGTTGTCGGGTCTCCGGGGCGTGCCGCTGTTCGCGGGAAACCGCCAGGTCGCCGGCCGATACTGGCGCCAGTAGGCCCGCAGTTCGGCCAACGTCTGCTGGGGCAACGGGACCGAGCGGTCCTTGGCCCCCTTGCCGTTACGAACCCACACCACCCTCCGCTGGCTATCGATATCCTGCACGCGCAGATGCAAGGCCTCCGAAACCCGCAGACCGCACGTATACATCAACAGCAGGCTCAGGCGGGCCGGGGGCTGGCGCACTTGATCCAACAGGCACCACACTTCCGCGCGACTGAGCACCACGGGCAGCTTCTTCTCGGTGCCGATCCGCGGCAACGCCGGCACCGGCCAAGACCGCCCCAGGGTCCGTCGATACAGAAACTTCAGGGCCGACAGATGCAGCCGGAACGTGCTCTTGGCCAGCTTGCGGGTCTCGATCAGATAGAGTAGGTACGCGCGAATCTGCGCTTGGGTCAGTTGGTCGGGCGGGCGATGATAGTGCTGGGCCAACGCCTCGATGGCCTCCAAGTACTTGTCCTGGGTCCCCGGCGTGAAACCCCGGATCTTCCTGTCTTCCACCATCCGTTCTCTGAGGGCTGTCATGGGTATACTCCTTTCGCGAAACCAACCGTTGATAACACCCCCCGGTGGGGCGTTCGACGGTGAGCATATCCCAGATCCGTCTGCCAGAAGCGCGGGACAGCCGTCCGCTCTCCAATCCGGCCGATGGCCCCTCCCTCTACCGCGAAGCGGTTTAGTCCAACAAAGCCAATTGCGAGCGGAGCGCGGCAATCCGCCGCCGGCCGGCCCACCCCAGGATGGTAACCCTTGCCTTTTATTGTGATGAGGTGCAGAATAATGCCACGGGACTGAGTCAGTAGGCTCTGTGCCGTCCGGTGCCATCGTTGCTGGATGACCAATGGGGCGCTGGGCCCCGGAATGATAGGGTCAAGGAGACTATCGAATGAGAATCGGGTGTGTGGGGACTGGGGTGTGTGCGTGTATTCTGCTGATCTCCGGGCTGGGCTTGGCGGCGGAGGCGCCGCTTCAGCCGCCGACCTGGCCGCAGAGTTTTTCCGTGGAGCCGGGAGAGCGGGCAACGTTCGGGATTCCCAACCCGGGCGCCGGACCGATCAACGTGAACGTCACCTGGAGCGGCAGTCCCTTGACCCTCGCCGCAACCGGCAGCGACGGTAAGGTCGTCGTCCCGCCCGCAGAGCTGGGCGGTCCTTCCTATAGCTTCACGCTCAACGCTCAGGCCCTCGGCGGCCCCGCCAAATGTCCTCTGGTGATCGTCTCGCTGCGACTGCCCACGGGGGTCTCCGCGAGCGCCAAGGCCGCGGGCAAGTTCGCCGTCCAGTCCGCGCCCGTCGACATGGCTCGCTTCCAGCAACAGATCAAGCCGCTGCTGGCCCGGCAGGCCGCCAGGCCGCCCGCGCCAACGCCGCAGCAGTCCGCCGCCCAAGCCAAAGCGGCGGAGGCCGCCGCGGAAGCCAGAAACAAGGCCCTGGAAGCCCAAAAACTCACGCAAGCGAAGTCTCTGACGACGCAGGCGAACAACGAGATCGCCACGCGCCGCAATACGCTCAAGAATATGGCGTTTCCGGCCAGGAGATTCAAAGCGCTGCGCCCGCCCGCCCTTGCAGGCGCGGCGAAGGCAGGCGCTCTGAGGGGGATGGGCAGCCCCGGGGGAGTCGCCAAGTTCCCCCCGCCGGCGACACCAATGCTTCGCGGAGTCACGCCCCAGGGGGGCATGACCGGCGAGCAGGTCACCCTGGTTGGAGTGGGGCTGACCGAGGACGCCACGGAAGTCCACTTCACTCTCGCCCCCAATGTGGTGGTCCCGGCGAGTGTGCTAAGTTTCGAGGCCGCCGGTGACGGGACCGTCACCATGAAGGTGCAGGTTCCGGAGCAGGCCGGCCTGACCAGTCCCTTCGCCGGGCAGGTGGTCGCCAGGGCTCTCGACCGCCAGCCAGTCGTGACGACCAACGCCCTGCCGTTCCAGTTCACGCCGGTGCTGACGCCCTCGATCGTCTACGTCGACCCGGTGGAGGTTCGGCCGAACGATCTCGTGCAATTGCAGGGGAATAATCTCGCCGAGGGCGATGTCATCCACTTTGTCATCCCGGGCCTCGGGGACTATGCGGCCGCGCCGACCACCGTCCGGGGCACGACCCTCGCCGGCGCTCCGGTGCCGCCGTACGTTGCCAAGGAGATCGCCCACGGCTGGATCTACATCAGCCGCAAGGTCCCGGCCGGCTGGGTCTCCAGCCAGAATGCGGCGCTGATCTTCAATCCGAGCCTGCCCCTGATCCAGGCCGTGCCCGATTCCGCGGCGGCCGATAGCCCGATCCTGATCCGCGGCGTGAGCTTCGGCGGCCTTTCCGAGGCAGGTGCCGCCTCAAGCGTGGCGGCCGGCTCCGGCGGGACCGGTGCGGATTCGGAGGAAATGGCGAAGAGGATGCTGGAGGCGGCGAAGGCGAATGCGGGTGCCAGCCAAAACGCCGGGGGCACCGGGGGAGGCGCGTCCACAGGGGGCACTGTGTACCTGATCGATGATTCCGGCAAAGAATACGCGATGCAGATCTCCTCCTGGACCAACACCCACATCGTGGCGCGGACCCCGCCCTTGACGGGCTTTGTCAACCCCAAGAATTGCAGGATCTACGTGAAGAACAGCATGGGCAGGAGCGACCCGAAGCCGATGGTGCTGAGGCCAAGCCTCACGACCACCCTCATGCTGATAACCGACCTCGTGGCAAACAACGATTATCGCTTCCAGGCGCGCCAGGACGGCGATACATTTGCCGTGTTTCCCATCCCGGCCGCCGGAATATGGATCAACGGATACCATCACGCCAGTCTGTTCGTCGGATACAGGGGTGATGATGAGTACTTCTTGAATCGAAAGCTCCGCAACGGCTGGGTGGTGGACTCGATCGATTTTACTCAGGGGGGTGCCCGCCTGGAGGAGAGCCGGATCGGCACGGATTGCCCCTACGTGAAGGTCCACTGGTGGTGCGACGCCCCCTGGCAAAACGTCTCGTACACCGTCAAGATCTTCGTCAAAGGGCCCAAGGGCACGATGTATTAGGGAGCACGTGGGCTCGCATATGTCACGGTACCGGCAGCCTGATGCCGCCGGCGGGACGGAGTGTGACGACTACCAGTCCGATCTCATGACCGCCCTCCAAAAGCAGGCCGAGAACCAACAGGAGCGCCGGGCCACGTTGGAGGAAGCCCGGCGACGCTGGGTCAATGAAGATATCGGCCGCCTGGGGCAAGTCGAAGGCGGAGGCCACTGGGGCTGGGGCATGTGGAGGTACCCGGCATAGAAACGATCTCGGAATGCCGAATGTCCTTGCGAGCGCAGCAACGAGATAATCTGCGTTCCCGACGCAATTTTTCGCGTTTGGGGTCTCTCTCCACCCCACGGCTGATCGATGGCTCTGCTGCGGCCGTGATGACCAACCGGACTCAAGTCCTGAGATAGGGACTCACGGGGAGCGGGCCCAAAGGTGGCCGGTTGGCGCCCGGCTCCCGGTCCCCCTCGTACGGAGCGATGACAACCGGCCACCGGCTATCGCCCTCATCACTTTTCCCTACCACTCTTCTCGTATTTCTTTCTTGCATTCTCTCCACCGCCCGCCATAATGATGCGCGTACACACCTTGATGAAGCACCGACGAACAGCTTAAAGCCCGACGCAGGCCACACAGAAGTGACGCACGGGAGTAAGTGCGATGGCCGCGACAGTCCGGGGGCCGAGAGTAGAACCAGACAGGACAAGTTGGCACGCCACGTGAGTAGCCCCCGAGGGGAACGGGAGACTCTTCGGACGGATCTCACTTCTGCTGGTACTCTCCGCCGTCTTCGCAACAGAGAACGTGTGCGTATGGTAAACAATGATTTGCTGGTGCCTTTAGATCCGATGGAGGTTGCCTATGCCTGAGACGGACGCAAAGAAGATGCAGAGCCTCGCCGAAGCGATCAAGAAGATGCTCAAGTCAGAAGGCGTGAAAGGACGGACGCAACGGAAGACCATCAATGAGGCCCTTCAGCAGTTGCTGCACGAGCAAGAAGGAAAGCCCACTTCGGAAGCCTGGGTCGGCGCAGAGGATGCGTCGGAACAAAAGCTCCCTTCCGCGCCCAATCACGACCTCCGGATCTCGGGTCCAGCGTCCGGCCCCAGTCCCGCCGTGCCATCCAAGCAGCCCTGCGGCTATGGAGCGACCCTGATCGCCACGTCGGTCTTCCTGCCGAGTGCGGCGGCCGTTTTCACGATGGCTGTTGTGCTGGTGGAATGGCTGGTTGGCCACCGCTACGTCTATTCTCTGGCCCCCTTGTGGGCCGCGCTGAGTGCTTTGGGTGTATGGCTTGTCTTCGCCGGGTTCTGCCGTGAGGCCGCCGACGCCCGGCATGCCATTCCCAGCAGCTACGGCGAACTCCTCCCGCGTTTGGCGGAACTGAAAACCAGGCTTAAATACTTCGGCCCGGCCGCCGAGTCCGCCAAGGACCTCTGCAAGAAAACCGCCTATTACGAGGCCAGACGGGAAAACAGGGAAATCGGAAAGGAACTTGCCGCGAGAGGATTCACCTGGCTGTTGGCCACAGGATACAGCAGAGTGTGGGGACGGCTGTATCACGCCGAAGAAGCCATGATCGAAGTCATGCCGCGGCAGAAGGTCCTGGAGGGCGCCTATTACGACGAAGCACGTCTTGAAGGGTCCGATATCCCGAATCGGGAGGACCTCCTGGCCAAGCTCCGAAAAGCCGTAGTCACCCTGGACCCGAGTGCCCAGAAGTACCTCAAGTCCACCGCGGGGCTGACCCTGCCGCCGGCTTTGGCCATCGGCACCACCGCCCTGGCCGGAGGCACCGTCGCCGGAAGATACTGCGCATCGCTGTTGGCCACCGGCGGCGTGCCGCCTTACCAATGGGCCGTTATCGGCGGGGCCATCCCGGAAGCCTTGGTCCTCAGCTCCGCCGGCGCGCTGTGCGGCACACCCCTCAACGATGGGCACGCGCATTTCACCCTGCAACTCACGGACAGCGCGGGGGTTGCGGTCCAGAAAGACTTCGATCTGCTGATCGGTCCGTCAACTTCAGCCACCACGCCAGATTTAACCATTGGCACACCCCGGCGCCTACCGTGCGGCACGGTGGATGAGGACTACGTCGAGAGGTTGTTCGCCACCGGAGGCACACCACCGTACACGTGGAAGGAACTCCCGGGCGGCTCCAAGAGCAGGATCCCACAGGGGATGAGCCTGAGCAAAGAGGGGGTGCTGAGCGGCAAACCGGTCACGGACGATCCCGGCGAGTTCGAGGTGGAAGTGATGGACAGCGCGAACCCGGCCCCGGAACAGGTCCGCCGGAAATTCGTTCTGCTCGTCAAGCCGGCCGGGACCGCGGCGGTACCGGCCGGGGGTACCGAGCCGGAGCAACTGGCACGCGCTGCGCTGCGTCACGTGCGGACCGCCATCAATGGCTACCGTAACGACCGTTGGAACGGACTGATCCAGGCCCGCAACCATCTCCTGGCCACGTTCGCTCTCACGACGATGGTCATCTTCGCGCTGCTGGCGACCGCCGTGATGTGCGGGGCTCCGAGGAAACAGATTATCGCCGCCACAGTCTTCTACCTGGTGGGGGCCACCGTGGGGCTGTGCAACCGGCTGCGCAACGAGTCCCAAGCGGTGTCGGCCGTCCTCGACTACGGGTTGTCGGCAGCCCGCCGGATTACCCTCCCCTTGTTCAGCGGCTTGGGTGCACTGGGTGGTTTGCTGTTTGTGGCGTACTTGCCCTTTGCCGCGCCGGTCTTTGCACCAGAGTCCTCTACACCACTGGCGATCAGTACGGATATGAACCTGCCGCCCTATACGCTTCAGAAGTCTTACCGCACGACGCTTCTCGCCACGGGTGGTACGCGCCCGTACGAATGGACGATCACTGAAGACACAAAGAACGCGGTCCCGCCCGACCTGACGTTGACTAAGGCGGGTCTGTTGAGCGGGACACCCAAAGAAGCCAGACAACGTGACCGCTTTGTCGCGCGGGTCACCGACAGCACTGGGGTCACGTTCTCGAAGCAGTTCCTCCTGCGGCCGTCGAAGCCACCGGCTGCCACCGGCGGAAAGGGCGATGCCCAAGTATCGACGCCGGGGACCGGCACGGGGGGAGAGGCTGCCGCGAAGGAGGACGGTGCCCCAGCGGCAACCCGGGCGGCTGACTCTCCCGGGAAGAAGGCCGACCAGGGATCGAAGACGACGACCGCCGCTCAGCAAACGGACGCCTCCAATGCCCAGCAGAACGAAGACACTGGTGTTGCACGATCTGCCATGAGTGAAAAGGTGGCGCAAGCCCCTGCCAAGCTGGAGGATGTCTTCGATCTCCAAAAGAATTTGATAGGCATTCTGGTAGCCATGGTTTTCGGTCTGGCGCCGGGGATGCTGTTTGATCGCCTGCAGCAGCAGGCCGATCGATACAAGGCCGACTTGAAGAGCAGCCAACCCGCAGAGGGGACATCGAAGTCCTAACCGGCGCAATCGACATAGGTAGGCGGTCGCCTGCTTTCCCTGTCACACCACCGTACATGCGGGTCCGCATACGGCGGTTCGGCGGGTTGAGCTATGGACGAACCGTCAATCGGGGAATCCCG
>CAYHAJ010000441.1:0-13934 GCA_964354535.1 uncultured Pirellulales bacterium | reverse complement strand
GGAGCGGCCGGAAGGGCAAGTACTGCGGAGAAAGAGAGTTACGATAAACGCGACCCCAAAAGAGCTTCGGCAAAACAAAGCCAATTTCCAGCGCCGCTCCTGGTGGGCTCGGTCGGTTTGCCTTCGCTCGGGGCCAGCTTGTGATCCCAACCGCGGGGATGCCATGAGGACCGGCAAGGCTGCCAGCGGACTGGCGACGGGAACCAATCGTGCGAAACAAAGCCAATTTCACGACCTGGGCCGAAACTGCGCCACATCTGGTTCGGGAAGAGAGCCACCGGTGAGACCAATTGTGCAAAACAAAGCCAATTGCCAGAGAGTACAAGGAAAGGCAAGTGCCTTGTGTGAAAAGATTTATGACAAGTGCAGCGCTCAAACGGCTTCGGCAAAACAAAGCCAATTTCCAGGACCGCGCCGACAGGTGTGGTCCGTTCGGCTTCGCTGGCGGAGAGGGCAAGAGAGCCGCACGGTCGGAATGGCAATTTCAGGGCGGTTCTGATATTCTGTTGGACGGATTGTATTGGAGACGTGAATGGCGCGAGTAAGTCTACGGGATGAACTGCGAGAGCGGGGGAAGCTCGTCGTACTGGCGGAGTTGACGGGCGGGCCGGGATTCAGTCTGGACCCCATCGAGAAGTTCCTTGCGGCCCGGCGGGAGAAGACGGACGCCATCCCGGCGGGGTTCGATCTGGCCGCGATCACCTTGCCGCAGAGTCCGGGCGGGGTGGCCAATCTCGAGCCGGCGAGCGTCATCAGCCGGATGCAGGCGAAGGGTCTGCTGGCCGGGCTGGACGTCGTGCCCCACGTCACCTGCAAGGATATGAACGCCGACGCCATCGTCAGCTCGCTGATGAGTCTTAAGGGCAGCGGCGTCGAGAGCCTCCTGGCGCTAACGGGCGATAAGCCGGCCAAGACCGCCGGCGTCTTTGAGCTGGAATCGCTCGGCTTGCTGCGGCTGATCCGGCGGCTCAATCGCGACGCCCATATCCAGGCGAACCCGCGCGCCCTCGGCGATATCCATCAGTTCTTTTCCGGGGCTGCCGTCTCGCCCTTCAAGTACACGGAAGCATCGCAGATGCAGCAGTACTACAAGATGGAAAAGAAGATCGCGTGCGGCGCGGAGTTTCTCATCACGCAGGTTGGCTGGGACTGGCGCAAATCACTGGAATTGTTCACCTACTTGAGAGAGGCCGGTCTGACGATCCCGGTGATCGGCAATGTGTACCTGCTCAGCACACTGACGCCGGCCCCGCGGCTGATGCACGACGGGAAGCTGCCCGGCTGCTTCGTCAGCGATGAACTGTTGGCCAAGGTTCAGTCGGAGCGCGTGGACGACCACGTGGAGCGAGCGGCCCAGCAGATCGCGATGTACCGGGCCCTCGGGGCGGCTGGCGTGGACCTCGGCGGTGTGCCGGACTTCGACCTGTTCACGCGCATCCTCCAGCGGGCCGCCGAAATCGGCACGGCGTGGGAGTCATTTAAGGACAACCTCCATTGGCCGCCCCAACTGCGGATTGCGGATTGCGGATTGCGAATCGGTGGTTCGGGTGCCAATCCGAAATCCGACAACTCCGCCGAAGGCGGACGCCTGTCGCCCGGTGTCGTTCCGGCGATCCGAAATCCGCAATCCGAAGAAGTGTTCTACCTCTCCGAGGAGCTGGAGGCGGAATCGCGGCCGGTGACGCCGCGTCCGACCTTCGCCAAACGATTCTTCGACTTCTCGCATCGGGCGTTCCTGGACCCGCAGCACACGGGCTTTTACGTGTTCAAGAAGGCCATGGCGGTCCTGGGGGCGGACCGAGGTGAGGGGGCGATCTACAAGCTGTTCAACAGCAGCGAGAAGGCGTTCAAATACCTGCTGTTCGAGTGCGAAGAGTGTGGCGATTGCTTTCTGCCGGAGAACTTCGGATTGTGCACGATTGGCGGCTGCGAGAAGGGGATGGACAACGCTCCGTGCGGCGACGCGACGACGGACGGCCGGTGCGGCAACAACCTCGAACGCGTCTGCATCGGCGAGCGGATCTACCAGGCCGCTGCCTCGGCAGAGGGCGGACGGACGGCGGAAAGCGGAGGACGGCAGAGACTGCGGACGATCATCAACAAGCCGCGCAACCCGGCTCTGGCACACACCTCTTCCATCATCAACTACTTGTTCGGGAAGGACCATACCATGAAGTCTCCGTTGATCTCCATTGGCGAAGCGATCCACGCCTCCATCCCCAAGACCGGCAAGATCATGAAGGAACTGTGGGAGAATTGCGGATTGCGGATTGCGGATTGCGGACTGGAGAAGGCCCGCCCGCAGTTTGAGTACGTCCGGGCTCTCATCGAATCCCAGGCCGAGGAGGGCGCGGATTATATCGCCGTCAATCTCGATGCCTTCGGCGAGGACAACCCGCAATTGGCGGTGGACATGATGGTCGAGTACGTCAAGCTCGTGCGCCAGTGGGGTCGCGGTGTACCTGTCTGCATCGACAGCAGCAGCGACAGTGTTCTCATGGCAGGATTGAAGGAATGGTATGCTCCTGAATCCGCAATCCGCAATCCGCAATCCGCAATCCCCAAGCCTCCCCTCCTCAATTCAGTGAAGGTCTACACCATGAACCGGATGCTGCCTCTCAAGAAGGACTACGACTTTTCCTTCATCGGCCTGCTCGTGAGCGAGGACAAGCCCACCGGTCCCGGCGGCTCGCACTCGGTGGACGAACTGTACGGCTTGGCCCAGCAGATCTTCGCGCGGGCGGTGGGTCAGTACGGGTTCCGGCCGGGCGAGATCTTCTTCGATTCCACCGTCTTCCCGCTGGCGATCGACATGCCGATGGAGCCGGGCGTCCCCGGTTACACCTACCGCACCTTCGAGACGATCAAGAAGATCAAGAACGACCCGCAGATGAAGGGCGTCCACTGCTCGCTGGGGGTCAGCAACAGCGTGCGGGACCTGCCGGCCCGCAAGATCGGTGTCTGCCGGGCGTACGTGGCCAAGGCGATGGAATACGGCCTCGACGCCGGCATCGTCAACACCGCCCACCAGTACGGCTCGGTCGAAGCCCCGCCCGAGCTGCTGGAGTTGGTCGACGCCTACGCCAAGATGGACGGCTCCATGGACCGGATGACCAAAGCCATGGAACTCATGAGCCAATTCTGCCGCGAGAACCGGAAATCATAAGTCCCGCGGCCCAGTTGCATCGGGACACGAAGCCCTCCCCAAGCTGCGATTGAGGCTGCCACCCGGCGTCTTAACCTTGATTTGACAAAATGATACGGCGATCCGGCGCGGGCACAAGCCTGGAGGGGAAAGGGTCCATCGGCTCGCTCGAGGGAGCGTACAGCGGTCGTGACGACGCGATATCCTCTGTAGCAGGACGGGCCAGACTGTCCCATAATCTCTCGACCCTGACCTTGACAACGTCTTCGGAGCGTGATAGAATCAAAGGAGTTGGTGGCAGGGGACCACCCCTTTTCTTGACTTGTGACTCAATGCCGGCTGAACCGACGGTGGCGCGGATTACTACCTGCCGAAATCGGAGGAGGGGAACAGGATCTCCCTCCAGCGCATCTTTGGCCATGGCATCGGTGCCTATATGGCGTTCTGCCATCCGTCACTCGGATGAGTGGTGCTGATCGTAAAAGCAGCCGATCGTTTGTCTGTCCTGGCCGGGACAAGCAAACATCGGTCGGATGTGGACGGGCAAGTGTGTAAGGAGCCGTATGATGGGCAAACGAAGAGGTTTTACCTTGATCGAATTGCTGGTGGTCATCGCGATCATCGCTTTGCTGATGTCGATCCTGATGCCGGCCCTGCAGCGGGTCCGCCAGCAGGCGCGCAAAATCTCCTGCATGGCCAACCTCAAGCAGTGGGGCCTCTTCTGGAAGATGTACTGCGACGACAACAATGGCTTTTGGCTCAGCGGCGCCGGCGGCAGCAGCGGGCGCTGGTGGTTCGAGCCGATGCTGAACACGTACAACATCGGCGTGAAGATGCGCTGCTGTCCCCAAGCGACAAAGGCTGTGGGAGCGGGAGTCCACCAGGGGATCGGCTACTGGGCCGAGCAGGCGTGGCAGACTGGCGAGTGGATTGGAAGCTATGGTCCCAATGGCTGGATGTGCAATCCGGCACCGGGCGCGAGCAGTGTGTGGGGGCGCTCTCCCGCCAGGGACCACTGGCGGACGCCCAACGTGCCGAGCGCCTGGGAGATTCCGCTGTTCTGCGACGCCTGGTGGGTCGATTTCTGGCCGCGGGAAACGGATCAGCCGCCGATGATCGCCGGCGGTCCGGGCGATACACCGAATACCAATGAAATGAACCGGGTATGCGTGGACCGCCACAACGGTTTCCTGGGCTCGCTCTTTTGCGATTGGTCGGTGCGGCCTGTCGGCCTGAAAGAGCTGTGGACTCTCCGCTGGCACCAGAGCTTCAACCCGCGCGGGCCTAACACCAAGGCCGGCGGCATGCAGCCGGGCGACTGGCCGCAGTGGATGAGGCGATATAAGGATTATTGAGCGGTCGGTGTCGACCGCGTTTTGAGGCGTTCGGTGCCATGGCACCCGCGGGTGGTCCTGGGCCGGCAGTTTTCGTATGGGAGATGCATCGTGAACAGGAAAAGAGCAGGATTCACATTGATCGAGCTTCTGGTGGTGATCTCCGTCATCGCGGTTCTGATGGCGATTCTGATGCCGGCGCTGAAGAGGGCCCGCGAGCAGGGCCAGCGGGCGGTGTGCGTCAGCACGCTCAAGCAGTTGACCCTCTGCTGGATCATGTATGCCGACGACAACGACGACAAGCTCGTCAACGGCGAGGCCGGCATCAACCCGAGCGGCCGCGCGATGCACACCAGAGAACCGTACTGGGTCGGCCAATGCTGGGACCAGTACAACGTGAAGGGTGGCCGACGCTTGAGCCGCCAGACGCAAATCGCCGCCATCCAAGCCGGCATCTTCTGGATCGGCAATTACGTGCGCGACATTGACGCCTTTGCCTGCCCGACCGGTATCCGCGACGAAATGCTCACCTACAATATCATGGACGGCGTCAACGGCATGCCGAGGTCCGGAACCTACAGCGGCACATCGCCCTCCACAGGCCCCAACGGCAAGAAGCTCTGGGTCAAGAAAACGAGCGAGATCGCCACGCCCGGCCAAAGGTTGGTCTTCATCGACGAAGGCTGGGCCACGCCTGATAGTTTTGCCGTGCACTGGAACAGCACCTGGAACTGGTGGGACAATGCCCCGGTCCGCCATGGCGACGGCACCAACGTCTCGTTTGCCGATGGCCACGTCGAATACCACAAGTGGACGGGCATGACGACCATCAAATTCGGCCGCGAGCACCTCGATTATCACGGGAGCGGCTTTACGCCCCAGAACGAACAGGAGTGGGACGACCTCCGCTTCATCCATGGGGGCTGCTGGGGCCAGGTACACCCCAGTTTCCCCGGCGGAATGTAAGCACACCGCGCTGTATAGAAACAGTGGGTTCCCATGCGGGCGTGGCTCGGATGGGAACCCATTTTCGTTCCGCGTCGGTCGTGAGGAATTCCCTGTAGCCGCCCCCCGCGCGCGTGGAGTAGAATGGGGTGAGAATGGATCGCTAAGGGTGAGTTGTGCCCGTTTTGATAAGGAGGATGCAGGAAAATGACGGATCGAGTGGAAGCCTACATCGACGCGAACCAGGACCGCTTCATCCAGGAACTCATGCAGTTCATGCGGATCCCGTCCGTCAGTGCCCAGCAGCAGCACGATGGTGACACCCGTGCTTGCGCCCAGTGGATTGCCGACCATCTCCGGGCCTTGGGATTCGAGGCGGGGCTGATCGATATCGGTGGCAAGCCAATTGTCCGGGCCTCCAAGAAAGGCAAGAGCTCCAAACATGTGCTGATCTATGGGCACTATGATGTGCAGCCGGAGGACCCGGTCGCGGAGTGGAGAACCCCGCCATTCGAGCCGACGATCCGCGACGGAATCCTGTACGGCCGGGGATCGACCGATGACAAGGGGCAGGTCTTTACTCATGCCAAAGCGGTCGAGAGCCTGCTCAAGACCGAGGGCAATCTCCCCTGCGGCGTGACCTTCCTGCTGGAGGGCGAGGAGGAATCCGGCGGCGATGCCCTGGCCCGCTACGTCGCCCAGGCCCGGGACGAGCTGAAGTCCGATGTCGTGGTCATCTCCGACAGCACGATGTACGACGCGAACACGCCCGCGATCACCTATGGTCTGCGCGGCATCATCGCCCTGGAGTTCATCATCCGCGGTCCCGCCTCGGATGTCCATTCCGGCGCTTACGGCGGCGGGATCGCCAATCCGGCTATGGTACTGGCTCAGATCCTCGCCGCCAGCGTCTCGCCGGAAGGCAAGGTCCTGATCCCGCACTTCTACGATGAGGTCGTGCCCCTGCGGGATTGGGAGCGGGAGAGCTTCCGCAAACTGAACTTCGACGACCAAGCCCTGGCCAAAGAGTTGAACATCCCCCGCGTGCACGGCGAGCCCGGCTATATCACCCTGGAGCGGCTCTGGGCCCGCCCGACCTTCGAGATCAATGGCATCTTCGGGGGCTACCAGGGCCAACGCTCCAAGACGATCATCCCGGCCTCCGCCACCGCCAAGATCACCTGCCGCCTCGTGGCGAATCAGGATCCGGCCCGGACGCGCGACTTGGTGATCCAGCACATCCGCTCCGTCTGCCCGGATACGGTCCGCCTGGAGATCAACGAGTTCGGGGCCAGTCCGCCGGTACTGTTCGACGTGGACAATCCGATGATCCGCGCCGCGCAAGGGGCCCTGCGCAAGGGCTTCGACCGCGAAACCGTCTTCATCCGTTGCGGCGGCTCCATCCCGGTGGTCAGCACGTTCGTCGAGCAATTGGGCTGCCCGGTGGTCCTCATGGGCTTCGGCTTGGACAGCGACGGACCGCACGGCCCCAACGAGCACTTCAGCCTCGACAGCTTCCGCCGCGGCACCAAAGCCGCCGCTCATCTGCTGCGAATGATCTGAGCGGCCCCGCCACCGCAGGGCGGCGAAGATTCCAAATTCCAGGGACCGAAACGCTGCCGCCGCGCGGGGGTTTGGTTTGGGATTTGAGATTTTGGTCATTGGAATTTGTTTGGGATTTGGGATTTGGAACTTGGTGCTTCCGGCTCGGCCCTGCCGGCGACCAGAACGACGTACTCGCCTTTGGGGTTCTCCTCGAGGTTGGCGAGTAACTCGGACAGTAGACCGCGCCGGACGGATTCGTGAATCTTCGTCAGTTCTTTGGCAACGGCGGCGGGACGGTCGCCCAAGACCGCGAGTGCATCTTCGAGCAGCTTACGCAAGCGGAACGGGCTTTCGTAATAGATCAGCGTATAAGGCGAGTCTCGGTCCGCTTCGAGGAAATGGCGGCGCTGACCGGGCTTGTGCGGCGGGAAGCCCCGGAAGGTGAAGCTGTGGACCGCCAGGCCGGAGAGGACCAGAGCCATGACGAAGGCAACAGGGCCGGGAATCATGGTGACTTCGAAGCCTGCCTTGACCGCCTCCCGCACGAGGACAAAACCGGGATCGGAGATGCCCGGCGTGCCCGCACAGGTGACAACCGCGACCGACTTGCCTTCTTCCAGCAGTTGCAGGATTCTCGGCGTCGCCTGGCGCTCGTTGTGCTCGTGGAACGATATTTGGGGCTTGCGAATGTCAAAATGCTTAAGCAGCAGGCCGGTGTGGCGCGTGTCCTCGCTGGCGATCAGGTCCACTTGCCGCAGCGTTTCCAATGCCCGCAGCGTGATATCGCCGAGGTTGCCAATCGGCGTCGCAACCAGATAGAGTGTACCATTGGCCATTATTGTGCACCATAGGCTAAACAAACTCCAAATTCCGAGCACCAAATTCCAAACAAATTCCAAATCCAAAGCACCAATGACTCAAACGCTGGCGCCGCGCGGGGGATCCGTTTGGAATTCTCTTCTGTTTTGGTCATTGGAATTTGTTTGAGATTTGGGATTTGGAATTTGGAGCTTCCGCTTAGGGTCCCATTTCGCCGAGCTCGTAGAGAACCAGGGCACAGGCCACGATGGCGGCCGTCTCCGTCCGCAGCACGCGCGGACCCAAACGGATCGGAACGACGCCCTTCTCACCGGCCAAGGCCATTTCTTCCTGCGTGAATCCGCCTTCCGGACCGATCACCAGGGCCACAGAAGAGGCCGTAGCCGGTAGCCGGTAGCCGGTAGCCGGTTGGGATGGCGTCGTGTCCTTCTCTTCGCCGACTACCGAATACCGACTACCGACTACCCTCTGGTCCAGTGCCTCGTGCAGCGACACGGTTTCACCAAAGGTCGTCGCAATGAGGCGACGGTCAAATCCCACCGATTGGTCGACTGCCTCCGGAAAAGAGAGGATCTGGCTGATCTTCGGAATGCGGCCGCGGTGGGACTGCTCGGCCGCCTCGGTCACGATGCGGTGCCAACGGTCCAACTTCTTGTCCTCGACCACTTTCGCCCGCAGGAGGCTCCGCTCCGTCAGGACCGGCACGAACTGCGCGACGCCCACCTCGGTGCCCTTCTGCAGCACCCACTCGAACTTCTCCCGCGCCAGCAGGCTCTGGAACAGGACGAGCTCCGCCGTCGGCTCGCCGGCTGCCGGTCGTTGGCCGGTGATCCGGCCGACCGTTTCCGACCGACTGACCGCCGTCAACGTTACCTCGTATTCCATGCCGCGGTTGTCGAGGGCAACGATGAAATCGCCTGCCTTGAGCCGCAGGACGTGGCAGACCTGGTGGGATTGCTCCGGGCCCAGCCGGACCTGCTCGCGCTCGAAGCTCGATGCCGGAATGAAGAAACGATTCACACTCATGACTTTCCTGATCATAGGTGGCCGGTCCGAGGGTGTCAATGCGGGGTATCGGCAACCCCTGAGGCGGCTAGCGCCGGCGCGGGGCAAATTGGCTTTGTTTTTCCGAGGCCCGCCGGAGACGTATCGTCCGTAACTCCAGCCCCAAAAAGCACTTGCCCCACCTCGCCGCCGGCCCCAATTGGGTTTGTTTGGCGCAAAAACCCAGGGGGCAGGGGTCGGGGGTCAGGGGTCAGCTCGCTGAGCCCCGCTCCCGGCGAGGGTCCCCAAACGGGACTTGTCACGTCCGGGAGCCCGGTCCCGGTCCCTTCGTCAACCGGGTGCCTTTCGCACGCAGGCCCCGGCGTCTGGGCGCCATTCGTCGCGGCTTGGCCTACACGCTCGGTCGCCTGGGGGAGCCCCGCGCTGCCGTCCGGCCCGTCTTCGGGAGCCGCAAGTGGGACGTGGGAAATCTCCAGCGCGGGGCTGCCTTTGGAGACCTGCCACTTCAAACTGGAGACTCCCTCGCCCGATCGGCCTTCGGCCGAGTTTGGAGTCTCCCGTGCGGAGTCTGAAGTCGAAAGTCCCCGAGGCTCCGCCGATTGGCTCTCTTCACTTGAAACGTCACACTTCAAACCTGCAACTTCTTCCGCCCCTTCGGCCCAGGCATCGTGTGCCGGCGTCTCCTCGCACCCCGCCGATCCCCGCCCGCCGCGTAGCATAGTGCTCGGACCATCCTGGAGCTTGCCCATGAGCCGCTCCAGCAGCACCTGCGGCCGGCCCTCGTCCATCGTCCGGGCCTCCAGGTTCTGGAACAGATGCTCCTTCCGCAGCTCGCCCAGCATCCGGCACAGACTATGCTCCAGCCGCCGCTCATACATCAGCAGCTTATCCAGGACCCGGGCCTCGGAGAAGTCCCGCACCACGATCCGCCCGAGGGTCAGCTCCTCGTCCGCCCCCGCGCCTGCCGGCCCCTCCGCCGGCCCGGCACACAGCGTCTCGAAAGCCTGGACCTGGAGCCGCTCGATCCGTTGCAGCCGCCAGGACAGGCCGATCAGACGTTCGGCGAGCGTGACTTCCACCTCCCCGACCGGGACCAGGGCCCGCAGCATCTCGTCGCGATGCCGCGTGAACCGGAGGCGGTCTTCGCCCTCGACGACGGTTTGTTCGCCCAGCAGCCCATGCTTGACCGCATTCCGCGCGACGAGGGCTTTCCCTTCCGCCGTGCGCGGACCGGTGGATTTCTGGGCATTGGCACGATTGGCACGGATCTGGGCCGCGGTGATCATGAGCATCTCTCCCAACTCGCAGTTCCTTCAACGGCCGCCCCCGCGGGGCGACAAACATGTATATTATACCATATCACGGGGCCGAAATCAACAAGAAAGTGAAAATTACGCGCATGTTTTCCGTTCCCTAAACTCCGGTCCTGGCGGGACCAAGAAGTCTTCGTGAGGAAACAAGATCTCAACAAGTAGTAGGAGTACGGGTTTTCAGCCGCAGATTTCGCCGATTGGCACAGATTACCGACGGAGAGGCTGAAGGCGGGAGGCCATAGCGCGTAGCTGACCCTTCGCACCCTTCCCACTCTGTTATCCTTCGCACTCTGCGGCTTCGCCGCCGACCACCGGGAACCGTGAACTCTCTGGGCGATTCCCCTTGCTCTGGCTGATAGGAAGGGGTAGGATTTTGACGATTCAAGAAGCAGTGACAGGGTTGAGAGGCCGCGACGTGGCGGAGAAATTGCCGGTCAGTATTGGCAGTTGGGGGGACAGCGTTGCTGCGCGCGCCTTGCGCGGGCTCGTGACCAAGCTTCTTGTGGAGGTGCATCCGGCCTGATGGACCTGACCGACTTCCACGCCAAATACTTTGACCAACTCGTCACGGGCGCCTCGATCCGCATCGGCTACTTCGAGAGCGACGCCGACCTGCGGTATCACGATGAGGTGCACGGCAACCTGCTGACGCAGGTGGCTCAACCATGGACCTGCTGCTGACGAAGTACCTCAAGGCATCTATCAGCTATGAGGGTTTGCAGCGGGTGGAGACCTACCCCGTGCCCGAGGAGGCGCTGCGGGAGGTGCTGCTCAACGCCGTGATCCATCGTGACTATGCGATCGGCGCACCCATCCAAATCCGGGTCTATGCCGACCGTTTGCAGATCTGGAACCCGGGCGAGCTGCCGGACAACTGGTCCGTCGACAAGCTGTTGGGCCGTCATCCCTCGCGGCCCTTCAATCCGACCGTGGCCAACACCTTCTTCCGCGCAGGCGAGATCGAAGCCTGGGGCCGGGGCATCCAGCGTGTTTTCGAGGCCTGCCGCGCGGCAGGGACGCCCCAGCCGCGCGTTCAGGTCGAACCGGGCGAATTGTGGTTTGAGTTTCCCTTTGCGCCGACCTACCTCGAAGACATCTTCTCGCGGAAGACCACCCAAGAAACCGCCCAAGAAACCACCCAAGAAGCCGCCCAAGAACAAATCTTGACCTTGCTGCGGGCGGAGCCGACCATCACGCGCCGAGCTCTGGCGGACCATCTCCGCCTCACTCCTGACAGCGTGAAGCACCATCTGGCACAGTTGCGGAAAGCCGGGCGGATTCGGCATGTTGGCCCGACCAAGAAAGGCCACTGGAAAGTCCTGGGGGGATCACCATGAGCAAGGTCGGCGAAAGAGAGGTCCGGACGCAAAAGCGGGTGGTGGAGTTCTTTCTCAACACGCTCGGGTATCGGCCAGGTGCTGCGGCGGGAGCTGGTCCGGGATGGCCAGGTCCACGGGCGCGGAGCGACTCGCGCCGGACGATGGTTCCCCGGACCGGCCCCTGCAGATTGCAACCTCAGCGGAGATAAGTTGCAATGAAGTTGCAATCGGTTGCAATCGAACCGGCCCCGCTACCCTTCATGCACTGCGGCGGAGCCCCTGCGCCGGTGACGCCGCCCGGAAGCGGCCAGATAGTCCAGCGCACACGCCGCGACCTCCGCGATCCAGCCGCTGTCCAAACCCGCCGCGAATTCGGCCAGTCGGGAGCCCACGTCCGCCGCGCCGAGCCACTGGGCCAGGCGTCTCTCGGCCCGGCCGATCCGGGCCCGCACTTGCTCGACCGGCTGGTCCAACAGCCCGGCCAAGTCCTCCGGGGTCAGCCCGCTGATATGGTGCAGGACGAGGACCTCCCGCCCGCGCCGCTTCAGGCCGTTCAGGCTCGTGGCCAGGTAGCGCATCCGTGGGCTCGCCGGAAAGGGCTCATCGCGCCCCTGACGCCAATCCTCGCCGCGCGCCCCCGCCAGCACGTCCGGCCCGACCACGCTCAGCACGCTCTCAACGATCCGGCCCAGCCGCACCGCCGGGCCCACCTCCCGCGCCACCAAGCACGCGGTGATCAAGGTATACGCTCCGATCTGCTGGGCCTGCCTCCGCTGGTTGGTGTACCGAGCGCAGCGAATCGGCACATAGGGACTATACACTTCGACAATCCGCTCATAGACCGCTGCCTCCCGCCCATCTGCAACTCGCCGCACCCGCCGCATAGCTCGCCCTTTCGTCCCCCCGGGTCCCTCATATCCCGCGGCGGCCCAACGAAAAAGAGCGCCGCCGCAACCACGCTCAACTCAGGCCGGTCAGGGCCCTCCAAGAACGCGGAAGTCAACGGTGCTCTCTGCAGACAGACTCTCAGCCGGAGCCCGAGCTTCATGTCGGAGGACGAATCAAGGATGCCGATCTCAAAAGACATAGAAGCTCAGGTGCTCCCTGCCCAAAAACAGAGAGCACCGAGCCTTCCAGCCGCTTCTTGGATACAAACCTGACCGTTTGAGTTGAAGCGTCTGAAATCCCGATGCAACAAGTTGTCTCACGCGGCGGATTCCTCCCGCCGCTCCAGTATTCTACCCCCGGGCCATCCGCAAGAGCAACAATAAATCCAGCGGCGGGTGATAGGGAATTCGCGGAGGGACGTATGTTTGGCTCTGCCCATGGCTGCGGACAGGCAAGCCCGCGAAGTCCCTACAGGCGGACGCAGATTCGAGCTTGACACGTGCCACCTGTAAACCTTCCGTTCCTCTCCTCACACAGATCCACACAATTCCTTGGCCCTTGCTTGCCGACCCTGTCGATACTATTATGGGCTGCTTGTTTGGCCCAGGAATCTCGTTGATATGTGTCACGGAGAGGCACGATGGTGGCTTCACCCAAACCCGCAATCCATGAAGTTGACTTCTGTGGGCAGATGGCGACGGCCGTCAGCGTCCTGGTGAGCCAGAATCCAGGTGCCTATCACCCTCTCCATGAAGCACGTCTGGAAGGTTTCGGAACAGGGACAGGCCGGCGCAAACGGAAGGACTTGCGTTTCTTTGATACCGCTGGCAACGTGATCCTATGCGGGGAGGTGAAGCTGCCGGGAACCTATGAAGGGCGATCTGCATTTGCCGAAGAGTTGATGCAAGACGCTTTCATGAAGGCAGATAACGCGAACGTGCAGTTCTTCTTCACTTGGAATGTCAATGAATTCGCACTCTTTGACCGGAAGCTTTGGGATCGGCCGTTGATTGACCGCCGAGTGCGGGTGTGGCGACTGGCACGAAACCTTGCGAATTCCGAGGATGTCGCCCGTGAAGAGAACCTCACGTTCATCAAGACCCATCTTCTGCCGGACCTGTTGCACGACCTGGCCGACACCATCTCCGGGCGTCGGCGTCAATGGCTGCCCCCGGATGACGTCTTCATCCACTCGCTGGAAGGCCATCTCAATTGGCCGGTACAGTTGACCGCTTCGTACATCTTCGAGCATACGAACAAGAGCAAGCCCTTCGATCTCCATGTCCAACGCTGGATGCAGGATCAGGAATGGACCTTCGTTCGTACCCCGGCGGAGGACTGGATCAAGGCCGTGGACAACATGGCTAAGACACTGGCCTATGTGTGGGCCAACCGGCTGATCTTCTATAAGGCCCTACGTGCACGATTCGGCGATCTGCCGCGGCTCGAGTTGCGTCCCTCTGTCAAGAAGCCGGAAGAAGCCTTAACCCGCATATTTCATCGAATTTTGGTGGTTTTTAGTAGACAAATGGCCTAACCATCGGTAGGGTAAGGACTTGCAACGCTTCCAACCCTCAGACAGAAAGGCCATTTCTATGACAGACTGTACCACCGAACCGCT
>CAYHAJ010000440.1:0-22794 GCA_964354535.1 uncultured Pirellulales bacterium | reverse complement strand
GGAGCGGCCGGAAGGGCAAGTACTGCGGAGAAAGAGAGTTACGATAAACGCGACCCCAAAAGAGCTTCGGCAAAACAAAGCCAATTTCCAGCGCCGCTCCTGGTGGGCTCGGTCGGTTTGCCTTCGCTCGGGGCCAGCTTGGGATCCCAACCGCGGGGATGCCATGAGGACCGGCAAGGCTGCCAGCGGACTGGCGACGGGAACCAATCGTGCGAAACGAATAAAGAGTTTTTGTGTCGCGCAGCCGACACAAAGAGTCTGTTGGACGGCGTCGTGGCTGCGGTTTGGAGTTTTAAGCCAGAGGGGTCTCAGCCGGGCAGGACGACCGGCGCGTCTGAGGGGGCTTGTCGGGAAGAAATCTCTCCCCAAGACAGCGCGGGCCAAGGCCAATTCGAGGGGAGGAAGAGGGGAAAGAAGATGGATCGGGAAGACCTCGATAGAGCGAGGGCGTCTCGGGCCGCCAAGCGGTATCGGCCGAGTGGGACGGGATCCGCAGCAAGAGGGTCTCGACCAACCGTCTCATGGGGGCGGCCTCCCTTGCGGCGGCAGTCGGCGGACGTACACGAGGGTGCCGGTCTTGCAGTACGGGCAGGGGCGAGTTGGCGGCGGGGAGGGAGTCTCCCGGGCCGCCGTCCGGGGAGACCGCGTTGGCTCGGGGGCCGAGGCGGGAACCGGTTCGGGGGCCAATCGGTCTTGCCAGCGGTGCAACTGGTCCCGGTGGGAAGGACTCCACAGGCCGTAATAACGCACCTTGTGGACCCCGCGCGGCAGCACGTGCGGCAGGAACCGCCGCAGGAATTCCTGGGCCTCCAGCCGCATCGTCTTCGTTTGGCCCGTGCGGGAATCGCGGTAACGAAAGGTCACCTGGCCGTTTTCGAGCGCGACGAGGCGGCTGTTGGTCAGGGCGACCCGATGGATATAGCGGCCCAGATACTCCAGGACTCTCTGGGTGCCCTGGACGGCCGGTTTACCGTGCACCACCCAGTCCTTCTGCCGCACGGACGACGGCAGCTCAATCTCGGGGAACCGCCGTCGGAGCCGGTCCAGGACGAGGCCGCGAAACAGCTTGGACAACGCCTGGACTGGGACGAGGTAGTCCGGCCGGGCCGGCCGCCACTGCTGCCCGTCGGCCGAGACCCCGCCGCCGGTCACCAGGCAGTGCACATGGGGGTGATAGGTCAGGGTGGAGCCCCAGGGGTGCAGGACCGCCATCACCCCGACCAGGCCGCCCACGTAATGGGGATCGGCCGTCAGCTTCAACAACGCCTCGGCCAGCGTCTGCTGGGGCAACGGGACCGAGCGGTCCTTGGCCCCCTTGCCGTTACGGACCCAGACCACCCTCCGCTGGCTATCGATATCCTCGACCCGCAGATGCAGGGCCTCCGAAACCCGCAGACCGCACGTATACATCAACAACAGACTCATACGGGCTGCGGGCTTGCGCACTTGATCCAACAGGCACCACACTTCCTCCCGACTGAGCACCACGGGCAGCTTCTTCTCGCTCTGGATCCGCGGCAACGCCAGCACTGGCCAGGACCAGCCCAAGGTCCGTCGATACAGGAACTTCAGGGCCGACAGATGCCGCCGGAAGGTGCTCTTGGCCAGCTGGCGGCTCTCGATCAGATGGAGCAGGTACGCGCGAAGCTGCTCCTGGGTCAGTTGGTCGGGCGGGCGATGATAGTGCTGGGCCAACGCCTCGATGGCCTCCAAGTACTTGTCCTGGGTCCCCGGCGTGAAACCCCGGATCTTCATGTCTTGCACCATTCGTTCTCTGAGGGCTGTCATGGGGATACTCCTTTCGCGAAACCAACCGTTGATAACACCCCCCGGTGGGGCGTTCGACGGCGAGCATACCCCAGATCCGTCTGCCAGAAGCGCGGGACAGCCGTCCGCTCTCGAGTCCGGCCAACGACCTTCCCCCTACCGCGAAGCGGTTTAGTCCAACAAACCCAATTTCCCCCTGGGCGGGACGGGGCCTGGGGGACGTGGTCCGTGGGGTCTCTCCCTCGACCCTCGCCCCTGCGGCCTCCGGCCTTTCCTGGGGCCAATCGTGCGAAACAAAGCCAATTCCGACCCAAAGGGATTTCCTGATTGGCAGGCGGCCGATCACAACCTTCGATGGTGGCAAGTACTCGTGTGCTCGTGGTGTGTATGGACGGGGATTATGAAACTTTCGGTCGCGGCCGACTATGAGTTCGATCTGGTAACCCAGCTTGCCGAGTTTCCGGTGGCGGAGGTCTACGGCAAGTTCCCTGCCGATGCGGTCGGCGGCGGACGGCCCAGCTATATGGGCACGCCCCTGACGAAGAACGATTTGGCCGTCTATGTCGCCCTCCTCAACCGGCATGACATCGCCTTCAACTACCTTCTGAACAGCTCCTGTATGGGCAATCGCGAGTGGAGCCGCCGGTGGCAGAAGAAGCTGATGCGCCTGCTGGAAAGCCTCGGTTCCATGGGCGTCCGACGACTGACGGTCTCCACGCCGTACCTGCTGGAACGCATCAAGGCAGCTTTTCCCGAGTTTTACGTCAAGGCGGGCGTTTACGCCCAGATCGACACCCCCCGGCGGGCCCGCTTCTGGCGCGACCTCGGCGCCGACGCTCTGACGTTGGAGAGCTTCTCCATCAACCGCGACTTCGGCACGCTCCGGGCCATTCGCGAAGCCGTGGATGGCGAACTCCAACTGATTGCGAATCACCCGTGCCTGCTAAACTGTCCGATGCAGCCCTACCACCAAAACGGTTTCGCCCACAGTTCGGATGGATCGCGCCGACTGTTCGTCGACTACTGCTTTTTATCGTGCACGCTCCAGCGCTTGGAGGACCCTTCCATGCTCATCAAAGCAGGTTGGATCCGGCCGGAAGACCTCGGCTTCTACGAGGCCCTGGGCTTCGAGCACTTCAAGCTCTTGGAGCGAGGCATTCCCTCGGCCGAGCTGCTCAGGCGGGTCAAAGCGTACCACGGCCGCCGCTTCACCGGCAATCTGGCCGAACTGATCCTGCCGTATGGAATGAACTACCTCGCAGCAAGCTGCGAGGTATCGAAACAATCGGCTTACCGCTTCCACGCGGCAAGCCGCGGGGAATGAACCCGAATGATTCAAGCAGCCGCCGGAGAAGCAGCGGCTGTGGCTGCTGCGCCATTTCTTCCGGCCGGGGCAGGTCAACCCCTTCAAGCTCAGGCCTCTCTACACCCTGATGAAGAGCCAGGGAATGCTCTTTGCTCTGGAGCGCAGTCCCTTTCACATTGATGCGTCGAAGATCCCGGCCGACTTCATCGAGGGATTCGAGCTGCGCTGCTGTTCGCGCCTGGCCTGCGCGGAGTGTCGATACTGCGAGGACATTGCCAAGGAAGCTGTGACGGTGGACGCCGCCTTCCAGCGCGCCCAGTCGGCCCATCTGAAGAAAGCCAGGCAGCGGCTCATCGACGGGAGGTTGTGGGGTGTTTAGGGAGCGCGCACGTGGCTCGGAGTTCCTTGATCGTCCTGACGCCGATCCACGGCTCGTCGCGGAGGGCTACCGGTTCATGAAGGTCGTCAACCGCATCGGCGGCGGGATTCGCGTCGTGCGCGATTTCCTCGCACAAGAATTGTCCCAATCGACAGGTAACGATGTTATCACAGTCCTGGACCTTGGCGCGGGAGACTGTGACATTCCGCGGGCCGTCACGCGCTGGGCCAGGGGACGAGGGTACAAAGTACAGTTCACGTGTCTGGATCAGAACCCCAAAGCAATCGAATTGGCGGAGCAGGCGGCGGCTCATCGTGTAGGGTGGATCGGGCTCAGGGTCCCCAACGCAGAATCTCGCGTTGGGGGACCCGGCTTGCCCCACCGAATTCTCTCTGGTGGGGCAAGCCCCACCCTACCAACTGTCAAGATGGTGCAGGCGGATGTCTTCACGTACCAGCCCACCGAGAAGTTCGACTATGCGATGGGGTCGATGACCTTCCATCATTTCACGGACGAGGAGATTGATAGGCTCATCGAGCACCTGCGCAGCTTTGTGCGTAAGGCAGTGCTGATCAACGACCTGCATCGCCGTCTGGCCAACTACATCGCGTGCTTTATCCTCGCCCTTGCGGTGGCGCCGGAAATCCGCCACGACGGCCTTCTGTCGATCCGACGGGGCTTCAAGCCCCGCGAGCTGCAACAGCGGCTAGCCCCGCACGATCCGGCTGCGGTCGTCCGAAGAATGTGGTTTTGCCGCGTTGCGGGGGTCGTGCGCTTCGATCGGAGGGCCGGGGAATGAATGTCGTCCTGTCCGCGCTGGCCACGGCAAACCCCAAGCGCTATGCGACGCAGAAGGAGATCTACGCCTTTCTGACCGCACATTTCCAGATGCAGCCGGACGAGAAGGAGCTCTACCGGCAACTCTTGATGGAAGGTCCGATCCGGGGCCGGCATATCGCCATCGATGTGGATGAGGAGATCTGTTCGCAGGACCCGGATCGCTTGATCCGGCGCTTTGCCACCCACAGCCGCCGGATCGCCGCCGAAGCGGCACGGAACGCCTTGGACCGATCCGGTCTGAGTCCTGGGGACGTGGAGGGCCTCATCGTCAACACCTGCACGGGGTACCTGTGTCCGGGGCTGTCTTCGTATCTGGTCGAAGACCTCGGCCTACCGGCCTTTACCTCGGTTCTCGATCTGATGGGTATGGGCTGCGGCGGTGCGATCCCCAATCTCGAAGCCGCCTGCCGGATGATCCAGTCGGGAGCGAAGAAGACGGTCCTGTGCCTGTCCGTCGAGATCTGCTCCGCTACGTTCTTCCTGGGCCCTGACCCGGACCTGGTCGTCAGCAACAGCATCTTCGCCGACGGCGCCTCGACCGCCGTCGTTGAGGCCGGAGGCGGTAGACCGCAGGCTGCAGGCGTCTTCGGCCTTCAGTCTCCAGTCTCCGGGCCCTTGCGCTTCATAGATTTCGAATCGGTCACGCTGCCCAAGTACCGCGAGCAGCTTCGCTATACGACACAAGGCGGGCGGCTGCGAAACGTTTTGACGCGCAATGTCCCTGTCATCGGGGCCAGGGCTGTGGGCCAGGTCGTCCAGCGCCTCCTGGACCGGCATGGATTAACACAGGACTCCATCCACTGGTGGGTCGTCCACCCCGGCGGAACGCAGGTGCTCAACGCCGTACAGAAACAGATTGGACTGGCGCCCGAGAGGCTACGCTTCTCGTATGAGGTCTTCCGCCAGTACGGCAACATGTCCTCCCCCTCGGTGATGTTCGTCCTCGACCGAATTCTGCGCGAGGCCCGGCCCAAACCCCACGAGACGGGCCTGCTCCTCTCCTTCGGCGCCGGCTTCACCGCCTTCGCCGGCTTGGTCGAGTTCCTATAGCGCGGCTGGCGCCGCTCCCGGCGGCACAGGTCCTATCGGTCCCATACGTCCCATCGGTCCTATTCTGCCAGAAACAGCGGGCGGACGTGCCTCTCGTAGAGGTTGGCGGTGACGTTTTCCGCGATGATCGCCTCATGCTTATCGAGGGCGTCAGTGAAGCGCCGGCCCATCTCCGCCGCCACTTTGTAACCGACGTGCAGAAGTTGGCGGAAGCTCCGGTTGTACGGCGCGCACCGGCGGTCGTGACGCAAGGTCGCAGCGAAGCGCGCGCCGTCCCATCGGCGGACTTCGGCCGGGTCCGGGAGTTTGGCTTTGTCGATGTCGATGACGGTCACGTAAGGGCCGCAGAGCTCGTCGAGGCGACTCAATGCCTGGGCATAGATGTCCTGGGCGATCACGAGGCCGTCGCCGCCGGCCAAGGCCAGGCCGATGAGTTCCTCCAACCAGGTGGTGCCGGCGGTTTTGACGTGCACGCCGGCGTCGAATTGCTTCAGAGCTCTATGGATAGGCCGGTAAATCGAGAATTTGTCACTGCCGGAATGGACGCTGAGTTTGAGGTTCGCCGGCAGGCCGAACTGCTCCACCGCGAACCGGATGACCGCGAGATCCTCTCCGAACTCCCGGGCAAACTGGCTCACGTTGCCGACGTAATCCACGCCCTTGTTGAAGCGGCCGCTGAATTTGGGTGCGATGGTCTGGGCCGGGATCCTCTCGTCGGCAAGTGCTGCGAGGATGACCAGCATATCGACCGGCGTCTGTGGCGTGTCCGTCTCATCCATCGACACTTCCGTGATGAACCGGCCCACGCCCTTGCGGGCCTCGATGTGACGAAACGTCTCGCCTGCCTGCCGCACAGCGATCAGGTACTTCGCCGCGATGGACCGGAGCCGAGGTTCATCGATCGTAATGCCCTCGTCGATTCCCTCGATTGTATGAGAGCCAAGCAGGTCCTTGTGCTTCCGGACGAACGCTTGAACCTCCGCCTCGGGGGCGGGCCGGCCGATGAAATCGGCGACATCGAGCGTGAAGAAATCGCTGGCGTCCATGAAGCCGTCGACGTTGGCCAAGCCGATATGGTCGGCATCGACGTAGTACGGCTTCTTCCACCCGTAAGAGGCGACCGCCTGATCCGCCTCTTTGCGGACGTCAGCGGGTCTGGTGCCGATGATGGTGTGTTCGCGGTTGGATTTGTTCCAGACCGGCGTGATCTCCAGGCCCTCCTCCTGCGCCCGGAGGATGGCCGCCAACTGTGCCTTGCCCTGATGACCGAACCGATCCCCGATCCCAAATGAGTACTTGCCCAGAATCATGTTGCACCTTCCTATTCCGCGCGATTGGCGATTTGTGCGACCGCCGCCTGCGGTACATCCTTGTCGATCTCAACGCCCCTCTTGACGCCGCGGAAGTCATTGCCCGTGAGGGTCACGCCCTCGGTTCGGGTGCCCTGCACTTTCAGAAAGACGCCCGTTCCCGGCGCGGGCCGGCAACCGCGAATCAGGGCATCGCGCACGTCGGTCAGACGCAGGGACGAAGCCCCCCCGTCGGACCAGGCGGCGTCCAATCCGTCGAGTGTGATGCCCTGCACATCGTCGAGGACCACCGCATGCCGCTGGTCGTCCTTCGCGAACTGCAATTGTACGTTCGTGAGCCTCAGCCCGTCCACGTGCCGCCCGTAGATGCCGTAGGCAGGCAACCTGCCGAACATGCCGTACTCGGGGTACTTCTCGGGCTCTTCCGGGACCGTGCGGGAGGCCTGTTCCGCGGTCCCGCCGCCCGCGAACGAGAGGCGGATGTTGCTCAGAGTCACATTCTCGATCCTCGCCTCGGGCAGGCCGGCGATGGCGCAGCCGGTCGGGTTGGCCCCGGTCGCCTCGATGTTACTGAGAGTAATGTTCTTCATGCTACCGAGGCCGGGCTTGTCCCTCCCTTCCTGGAAGGGCCGGGCACGATTTCCCAGGCGGATGAAAATCGGCGCGCCGACGCCCATCATCGTGATGTCCGACACGACGATCCGGTCCATCGCCCCGCCGTCAACGATCTCCAGAGCGATGCCGGCCAGCCGCGTGTCATGGATCGCGCAGCCGGTAAGAACGATATTCTGAAAGCCGCCGTTCGATTCGGTTCCCATTTTCAGGGCATTGCAGGTGCTTCGCACTACGCACCCACTGACCGCCACGTCCTTGCACACCCGCGCCGAGCAGCTCTTGAGCACGATGGCGTCGTCGCCCGAATCGATATTGCAGCCGGTGATCGTGACGCGGTGGCACGAGTCGATGTCGATGCCGTCGTTGTTGGCGTTTACATGGCTCTTGACCGTGATGCCGTGGATGCGGACATCGTCGCAGGCAAGATAATGCTGGACCCACATGGGTGAGTTCTTGATCGTGACGCCCTCGACCGCAATGTCCCGGCACTCGATGAAACGGATCATGTAGGGTCGCACTTTGTAAGGCCCCTTGAAGGCCGCTCCCTGCCCGTCGATGACGCCCCGGCCGGTGATGGCAATCCGCTCCAGCTTTTCGCCGTAGATCAGGCTCTTGTCGGTGTAGTTGTCGGTATAGGACCGGAAGGCCGGCACTGTCGGCGGGTAATCTTTCAGATTGGTGCTGCCGAGCAGCGTGCAGCCGCTGTCCACGTGCAGTGTGACGCTGCCCTTCATATAGATTGTGCCGGATAGAAAGGCCCCGGGCGGCAGGTAAACCGTCCCGCCGCCGGCCGCCGAGCACTTGTCGATAGCCGCTTGGATCGCCTGCGTGCAAAGCGTCTGCCCATCAGGCTTGGCGCCGAAGTCCCGCACATCGTACAGGACTTGCGCGCCCCATACATTGGATACCCCACAAGCGCAAACCACCCACAGAATGAACAACCACCTCATCCGTTCCATTTCTGACCCCGCTGTCACACACAGACCTCATGGACCCGATCATAGACGCGTGCCTGCTCGTCCGGACTTTGACAATAGGTCACCACGATAAGCTTCATGCCGCGATTCCACAACTTTTTCACGGTATCTACCACCAAGTCAGCGTCGCCCACGATCCTCGCATTGAGGACAATGCCGGTGTTGGCGAAGGCCTCGGCAAATCGCTCAGGATCATTGGGCGAGGGGTCGGTCGCCGCCGAGAAGGCAGCATCCACCATCCGCAGGCCGGGGATCGTCTTGATGGTTTCGATCTTGCCGGACCAGTCGCCGCAGGAGTGAAATGCCCAGCCATCAAAGTGGTTGCCCAGAGATTCCAGCGCCGGTGCGACCAAGTCCCGATAGTGCAGTCCGGAGAGCATCAGGATATTGTCGTCGCTGACGCCGATCCCTCTGAAGCATGGGGACGAGGCATACCCATGCCCCGGCCAGACCAGCGCCTTGCCGATGGCCTGCGCCTGCACTCGGCTGAACTGGGCAATCAGCTCTGCAATACGCATCAGGAAAGCCGCCACCGGCTCAGGCCGGTCGTAGACCTCCAGGAAAAGCTGGCTCATGTCGACGACGTTGCCCGCGACATTCAGCGGCGACTGCGTGTCCGTCAGAGAGATGGGCAGCCTGCCGCCGGTCTGCTCGACAAAATAGTCGATCATCGTGAGCGTATGCGACCCAATGGCAGTTTGCGCCACCGGTTCTGTGGTATGTCGCAACGCGTCTTGGACCGAATGGAATGGGGGTTTGACCACGGGCGCTTGTGCGGGCGGCCATACGTAGTCAATTCCGAAAGCACTCGCGACGGTACCGATCCCGTACCAAGGTTCGAGGAAGTTGGGCACATCGGCACGGTACTCCAGGCTCTTGCGCAGCGCCCCGAGTTGCCACGCGAGCGAAGCTTTCATATCCCGGCAACCGTGGGAAAAGACTTCCGCCACGCGCATGCGCCGATATACGAGCACGCCGGAATCAGCCGCCCAGAATTGGCGGCATCGCTCGCTCAAGGACTTCTCAGAGTCGGCATAGGCCTCGAAATCGAAGTCCGCGACCGGCACCGGCACTACCAGCGTCGCCTGCGAATCGGCCGAGCTCTGATCGAATCCTTTTGGCGGCACGCGATTCCTCCTTCTCAGCGGAATTGGCGCAGGCCGACGTTCGTGACCGTGACGACTGCTCCCGGAGCGACCAGCACGTCGCCGGCGCCGTCGACTTGGCGAGCCTCATTCTGATGGTACGGGTCTGCGACTTCGAGCTCCAAGAAGACCACGCCGGGCCAGAGGACCTTTACGCGCTTCGGGGCGACGGACCGGTTCAGGAGCACCACCGTTGCACCGGAATCCTTGCCCTCAAACGCACAGACCAGCAAATCGTCATCGGTGGATGTGGCGGTCACTCGCATCATGCCTTCGCGGATGCGCCGGCTGTAGGCCCCGAAGATGCGCAGTTGGTGACTGGATGCCGCCGGGACGAAGCCCTGCTCGCGGTCGGGCACGCACAGGCTCCGCGTCCACCCGTAGGACGGCTGCACCACGTTCAGCAGCGTCCAGCAATAGCAGATCGCCGTGGCGTCCGTAATGGCCAGATTCTTGTGGTAGAGCTGCCCCATCAGCAGGGCCAACCGGTACGTGGGCCACTGGTATTTTGAGTTGTTGACGCACAACTCCGTCGAAAGGAAGGGCTTCCCACCCGTCGCTTCCTTCCACCGGCGGAGGCGTCCGTCGAACCCGTCCGGATTCGTAAAGAAACCCTGGTAGTCGTACATGTGGCTTGCTGAGTAGTCGATCGCGTTCCAGACCGGCTGTGATTGACGAAATGCCCCGGCCCGCTCGATCCCATCGGTCAGTGAGCCGCTATCGCTCATGTGAATCCGAACCGATCCAAAGCCCGCTTCATCGAGTTTGCGCCGCAGCGCCAGGGTCATGGCGTGCCACTTCTCGGCGGTCTGCTTCACCTCATTCTGCACGCCGACTACATCCGGCGGCGCTCCCGCTTTGTCGCGCGAGACCCGGCAGTACTCGACCACTGCGCCGGCGTATTTCTCCACATCGCCGCCCACCCACGGAGGTAGTGCCCAAAACTCGAACCAGACCTTCCCGCCGAGGCCGCGCAGCTTGCGGATGTAGTCGAAGTCGCTCACCTCACCGTTGGGGAAGTTGTCGCCGTAGTAATGCGGTGTGGCGTCGGCCAGGGTGTCCCAATTGTCCATCGTCTCGTTCAGGCGATTGCCGATGGGGTACTCCCGCTGGATGAGCAGGTTGTACTCGCAGAGCAACTCCCACCACCGCTGCTTGCCCTGGGGACTGAGCTGTGCATACGCGGTTGGGGTAGTGATCCCCCCGAAACCGATCATCTTCTGGTGGATTTGGGCGGCATCGACCGTAATCGGCACGGTCTGGGTCGGCGGTTCCACCAGCCGGCCCATCACGCGAAGGTTGTCGACATTCTTGCCGGTGAGCCTCAGTTGATGCCGGCTGATGTCCAACAGGCATTCTTGCCGCAGGACCTCGCGCCCGTCGGCCTGCACCGACAGGCCCAGTTTATGATCCAGCGCCACCGTGATCTCGCGCGGCACGCCGTCATGGTTGGCACTCTGAGGTTGGGTCTGCCATTGCGGATGCCGGGGGGTCTCTCCGGCGATGAGGTTGAAGCCGGGCGAGTCGTGGAACCGCTGTGACACACTGATCGTCGCACTGTCGACGGTAACGGTGAAGCCGCCGCGCTCGCCCGTGAAGATCCATTCGAGCTGCCCACCCGCCAGCTTCACGTCCTCCAGGACCAACTGCCGCTCGAACAAAGCCGGCAGGGACTCCAGGGCGAACCAGCGGGTATCCTTGCCCCGGCCCCAGGCATCGAAACGACCGCTCCCCGCCCCAAGCTCGAAGCGTGCGCCGCCTGCCGGTGCGGACTGTACCGCATGTCCCGCCGCGCAGAGTACGCACACGACGAACGATCCAAGCCAGAGCACGTATGAGACCTGCTTCATGACACATCCTCCATAACCGATCGGCCCGACCCAGTATCACATGCCTGCGATGACATACAGAGCCAGAGCGAGAATGCCGGCGCAGGCCCAGCCCGCCAGGAAACCCAGAATCCCTGTCCGGCTCGGCATCGGGATTTCCAGAGTACGGCTGGGAAACAGATTGCGCCGCACGGGCACTACGGCATCCGCCGGCAGTGTACACGGCACCGCTACCTGCTCGCCCGGACGCACGGGGGTACGCAGCAAGGCGTAGAAGTTCTCCAGCTTGGTCCCGGGGACAGGCTTCGTGAGCAGGCTCACCACAATACCGGCCAGCAGCCCCGCCGAAAGGTAAAAGACCATCTGCCAGGGAAGGTACAGCTTACCCTGCCACAGCATGAACGAGGGCAGGTACGACCCCATGCGGGCGTCGAAATCCCACAGGACCGAGCCGCCCAAGACGATCTGGCTGGTGCCAAACCAGGCCGTCAAGCTGACCAGGGTCGCCACCCAGGCGCCCGCTACGGTCGTGCGCCGCCAGAACAGGCCCAGCCAGAAGGGAATCGCCGTCATCGCGGAGATCTTCCAGAAGATCTCCAGACCCGCCACGATCCCCGGCAGCCAGTACGCGAAGGCCACCCCGCCGGCGACCACGGCGACGGAGGCGATGCGGCCGACGGTGATATAGTGCCCTTCCGCGTGGCTCGGGGCCAGCCGGCGGTAAATGTTCTCCGTGAACAGGGCTGAGGAGGAAATCATGAACGCATCGCAGGAACTCATCACGGAGGCCAGCAGTGCGGCGATGAAGACGCCCAACAGTCCCGGCAGCACCCGGGGCAGAAAGTCCCCGGCGACCGTGCCGAAGATCTTGTCCGGCTCGACCGTACGGCCGGCTTGGGCGAAGTACACGATAGCCGCCAAGCCGATCAAGGCCCAGGGGATGGTGCAGATCCGCTTGGTGACGTTGCCGAACATGAAGCCGACCCGGCCGTCCATCTCCGTCCGGCCGGCGGCACAGTTGCCCATCGCGTGCGGCTGGGTCACGACGCCCAGCAGGGCATTCAGCGCGATGACCGTGATGTAGAACAGCCCGATCTCTTGCGGGACCACCAGGGAAAGCTTGGCCGGATCGTCGATGGCGGCCCGGATGCCGGCCATGCCGCCGACCGCGTTCAGGATGAAAGGCAGCAGGAGAAAAGAAAAGACGATCGTCAGAATGCCTTGCACGAAGTCTGTGACGATGGCCGCTGACAAGCCGCCAGCTACGCCGTAGATGACGAAGATCACGGTCATCAGGGCCATGACCAGGTCGGCCGACAGGAGGCCCCGCGTGCTGGCCGAGATGACCTCGCCGGAGCTCAACAACATCATGCCGATGTTGATCGACAGGTTCGACATGCCGACCAAAGCATACAACATCGCCACGCTGCGATCATAGCGGGCCTCGAACATATCGCCGGTCGTCACGGCCCGGGCGCGGCGCATCACCGGGGCGATCAACCAATAGAACGGCGTCACCGGCAGCCAGAGCCATTGATACCAGACGCCCGATAGCCCGCTCGTGTAGATCTTGGACGCCACCCCGACCGCCTGATCGGAGTGGGTGCCCGCCCCGAAGGAGAACATCACCATCATCAGCTTGCCGAACCGCCGGGGCATGAAGAAGTCGGCGCTGAGCTTGAGTCCGCGACCGGTCCGGACGCCGATCACGGCGATGCCGACAAGGTACAGGGCGATGACTGCGATGTCTGCCGGGTGCAAGCCGCGCATGAGGTCCACTCACGAAGGTGCGTAGATCGAACGCCCGGCATCATACCGGGGCCCCGGCGTCCAGCCAATAAAAAACCCCGCAGCGCATCCCTTCGCCACGGGGCAACGAAAAAGCACAAAACCAGTGTGAAGTCAACGGTAGGGTACGTTCTCAACGCACGCGTCGCCCGTCGATGCGTAGGGAACGCGTGGGTTAAGAACCCACCCTACAACTACAACTTCCAACCTCCAACTGCAAACTCCTCTTCTACTTCGGTTTCGCCGGCACCGTCTGCGGCGGCTCCGGCGGCAACTCGACGACCACCCCGAGCTTGCCCAACGCACCGGCGACATCCGGCTGCCGCGGGTACAGCTCGAAGCTGCGCATCAGATACTGCTTCGCCTGGGCCGTGTCTCCCTTCTCGAGGTAGTGGAAGCCCATCTGCTTGTTGGCCTCGAACGAGTTCGGGTCCGCCGCCAGCGCCTGGCGGAAGCAACGCAACGTATAGTCGTCCAACTTGAGCTGCTTGAATTCCCAGCCGAGACGCAAGGTCTCTCGTACCGAAAACGACGCCTGCTGAATGTAGGCGTTGGCGAACTGCTCGGCTTTGCTCGGATTCCCGCGGTCGAGGAACAGCTTGACGAAACCGGCCTGGGCGGCCTTGTTCGCCGGATCGAATCCGATAGCGTTGTTATAGTAATCTTCCGCTTTGAGCCAATTCTGCGCCTTGTGATACAGGCGCGCCAACTCCAGATGCACCTGCGGATTCTCGTACTTCTTGCCTAACTCAGCCAACAACTGCGCTTCGGTCGGGTCGGAAGTGGCGGTCGTCATCGGAGCGGCAGGCGCCGGCCGAATCGCCTCTTCACAACCCGAAAATGCCAACAGGACAGCACCAAAGAGCAGGCACAGGATCAATTGCAGTTCCCAAACACGATCCCTCGCGTTTCGGGGCCCCATCCGTGCCGTCGGCTCTAAGCCCCCGCGCTTGCCCGTCATCTATCGCCTCCAATATCATTGCGATAACAGACTTCAAAACAGCGTCGCTTGATCGACCGTCGTATTCTACCGAGGCCCTGTTACAATGCAAGCGAAAAAAACGCCGACACCTCAAGAAAGTTGGATTTTTCTTGGACCGAGTGACATCAAGTCCAGTGTCGAAGCACGGTTATGGCAAGTAATAAAATTGTGGCGCACGGCGACATCTTCTGTAGTGAGCACCGAGACCACACGAGTTAGGTGTGCGGCCTCGAAACCAGGGCGAGCGCGGACACGCGCCAACCACGGTCGTGCAGCAGCACGACGAACTGTGGAGATGCTCGTGGCAGATGCATGACTGGCAAATGATTGTGACCGAGCATGGACCCCTCGTGTGGCGGACCGCTTATCGTCTGCTCGGAAACCATGCGGACACCGCCGACTGCTTCCAGGAGACGTTCCTGGCGGCGCTGGAATTGTCGCGTCGCCAGCCGGTGCGCAACGTGTCGGGCCTCCTGGTCCGCCTGGCCACGACCCGTGCCATCGACCGGCTGCGCCAGAGAGGCCGCCAGGAGCGCCGGATGGATGGCGGCGCTGGTGACGAGACCTGCGGCGCAGGCGATCCCGCGGGCCGGGCGCAGGACCAGGAATTGGTCGGGCAGTTGCGCCAAGCCATCGGGGAACTGCCCGAGCAAGAGGCTAAGGTCTTTTGCCTGCGCTACTTGAACGAAATGAGCTACCGACAGATCGCCGGGGAATTGCGCATTGGGATCAGCGCCGTCGGCGTCGCGCTGTTCCGCGCTAAAGCCAAGCTGCGGGAGGCTTTAGGTGCGGTGCGGGCAGATGAAGACGAGGTGAATCGTGAGAAGTCGTCGTAGGGACAGACTGACAGAGGCCGTGGCGCGAATGAAGCACGACGGCCAATCGCAAGAAGTGCCGAAAGAAGTCGTCGATAAGACCCTCCGAAGCCTCGCGGAGTCAGGGCCGTGCCTCCTGCCAATCCGCAGCCCGCAACCCACAATCCGCAGGCTCGTCAGGCTGGCGGCCGCCGCAGCGGTCCTCATTGTTGCCGGCTATGCGGTCGGCTGGCTGTCGGCGCCGAAGCCCCTGGATCTGGACCAGATCCGCGAAGCCCTGACGCCGGCGGTGGCCGCTGCCATCGAGCCGGCCCTCCGCGCCAGAGTAGTCGACGAGATGCGCGACGATTACCAGATCGCCCTGGCGGGCCTGTATGTCCGCGTCAAAGAAGAACTTACGGAGCAGTACCGCAATGACCTGAACCGTTTCGCCGTGCAGACGCTCGCCGCCTCGAATGCGGTGACCAATGAGCTTTTGACGCAACTGGTCCAGAACATCGACACGGCGCAGACCCAGGATCTCCGCCGGATCACACGGGCTCTTTATGAGATCGAGATGAGCCGGGTGCAGGATAAGACGCAGCTCGCCAGCGGCCTGCAGACGCTGGCGTACCGCACCGAGGACGAGCTACATGCGATTGCCCAACTCGTCGCCCACACCCGCCCAACGGGCTTTGACCTGCCGCCCGTCGAACCCAGACAGACCTACAAGGAAAGGAACAAACCATGAGCACCCTACCCAAGATCGGCGTCCCATCCGCCTTGCTGATTGCGCTGGCGCTGTACTTTCAACCCGCGTACGGCGGCTCGACCGGCACCCTCCAAGACGGCTCGCCCCCTACTGTGCCAGCAGAGCAGCCTGCGGCGGCCGGCGTTTTCGTTTTGGCCCCCGAGGCCGTTCCCTCGTCGTCCTCCGGCGGCCAGGCGCTCTTGCGTCTGAACCGCCTCATGGCGGACGATCTCCGGGGCGCGGCTCCGGTCCTGGTGATCCCGGCCCAGGAGATGACGGCCGAGACCTACGACCGCATCGTCGATGACCTGAGCATCATGAACCGTATCTTGGAAAAGACCGTGACGGATGCACCCGAGCTCTATGCCTACGATGCCCTCCGGCGCGAAGTCGGAGCACTGCAGATGCTGCAACTCCACGGATATGCGTCCTCCCGGCAAGGGGCCGACAGGTGGCCGCGGATTCTCCGCTCTTCGAGCGGACGGCCCCGGCCCATGTACCTCGGGGGTTACGGCGTCGTCTTCTCGCTGCTGGTCGATTTCCCGCTTCTGCCGCCGCCGGAGGCGCCGGAGCCGAACCAGGTGGCCCAAAAGACCGACCCGACCTGGGCCCAGGCCCAGCGCGAGCTCCTGGACCCGCAGCCCGCCCTGCCGCTGCAACGTGGAACGTCACCGGGGCGAGCCTACCGCGCGGAGGCCGTCGAGATTCTCCGCAGCACCCTGATCGGCTTGCTCAAGCACGCAACGAATATTCGTGACCTCGAATCAGGCGCCTGGCTGACGATCCTCGTGCAGGGACCCGTCCCGACTACGCGGGATGGGGCACCGGAGTCAGGATCCGCCGCAGCGGCGGCGTACGTGGGAGGGTCATTCTCTCAGCAGCGTCAGACGCTCATCCTGCCGAAAACGCGCAGCGAGGGTCGGACGCTTCTCACCCTGCGGGCCCAGAAGGCCGACATCGACCAGTACGCCAAAGGCCAGCTTGACGACGCGCAGTTCCAGCAGCGCGTGCAGATCGTAATCCACTGACGGTCATAGACTTTGGAATCAGGAGATCCAAGATGAGTCCACTTGTATCGATACTAATCGTGGTCGCCGGCTTGACGGGGGCCTCCAGCGACTTGGCCGTTCGGCAGCAACTTGCCCAGCCCGCGAGCGTGCCGGTTTCCACTGCGCCGGTGGTCAGCAGCACCGTCATTACCTCCGGAGACATCATCGGCGATCCCTTCCTGCCGGAGCAGGCCCAGGAGAACGTCCTGGTCGTCCCGACGCCGGACCTGCCGGCCGAGAGCCTAGCCGAGCTCACCGAGGACCTGAACATCATGTGTCGCATCTTCGACAAATCGGTGTCGCCGGCTCGCCCCAGTGCAGGCGTTGCGCCCGGGTACGGAGACGATCTGGAGCAGTATATGTATGCCATCAAGCGCCCGAGCCGAGGGGCGCAGGGTCTGTACCTCGACGGTTACGGCGCCTTGTTCTTCATCCCCGTTGATTATCCGCTGGCACCGACGGAGAAGCAGGACGCAGCGCAGGCCAAGCCAAAAGAATCAGTGGATTCTGTCTGGTCGCAGACGGTCCGGGAGATGAGCGGCCAGCGGGGCGACGAACAGCAGACGGCCCGGAACATTCCACCGTACGACCCCCAGAAGGTCGAGAACCTCCGGAAGACGTTGATCAAGACCCTTGCCCACGCCTCGAACATCCGGATGCGCCGGCCGCAAGAGGCAATCACGCTGGTCGTCGGCGCCTGGGACGATACCAAAGCAGCCGCCTCCGGGCGCTATGGTTCCGCGGGCCGGAACACTTCCGCGATCTCACCCATGCGGCCGCGAGTCACGCAGCCGCCCTCGGCGATCCGCAATCCGACCGCAGCGCTTTTGATCCTGCGGGTCACCAAAGCCGATGTGGATGCCTTCGCCAAGAGGCAAATGATGCTGGGGGAGTTCACGCAGAAGGTCCAAGTTCTCCTCTCCCCGAGCGGGCCAGGCGCGCCGTCAACTCCCGCGACCACTCCCACCCCGGTCAGCTCCCGGCGATAGATGCTCCTCGTCTGTCATCCTGAACGGAGCAAAGCGAAGTGAAGGATCTGGACTGCGAGTTGGAGAAACGTCTCCTTCGCGGGCCAGCTTCCTTCGCTTCGCTCAGGACGAGCTCTTCCCCTTCCGCTCAGGATGACAACGTGCGTGTTACACGTCCAGGTTCTGCACTTCGAGGGCGTGTTCCTGGATGTAGCGCCGGCGTCCCTCGACGTCGTCGCCCATCAGCACGCTGAAGAGCCGGTCGGCCTCGCCCGCGTCATCAAGGCGGACGTGCAGGAGCGTCCGTGTCTCGGGATTCATCGTGGTGTCCCAAAGCTGCTCGGCGTTCATCTCGCCCAAGCCTTTGAACCGCTTGATGTCGATTCCCTTGCCGCCGATCGTTCGGATGGCGGGGCAGATATCGCCCAACGAAGCAATCTCATGGGTATCCTCGCCGTGGACCAGAACGAACTTCGTCGGCAGCGCTTCCCCGGAATCGCTCTTCTCGGCCTGGAGCAGGAAGTCCGTCAAATCCAGGGCGAAGTCCGCCTTCAGCTTCTGATTGATCTGCTCGATGCGGGCCACCTCGCGCAGCTCCTCGCCGGTGACGGTGGGCTCCTCCTCGCCATTGGGCTTGTCGCCGTTCTTGCCGTTCTTGGACGCACCCAGCTCGTCGAGTCGCCTCTCATAGGCGGCGGCATCGTAGAAGATCTCCGGCTCGTCCTGGCCTTGCCGCCGGATCATGTAGCGCGGCAGCTTCTCGCCGTCGTAGTGCTTGGCGATGAACTCGGTGAACCGGATGCCGCGGCGATTCAGAACGCCCACGGTCCGCTCTACATCCGCCAGCAGCTTGACCATTTCTTCCAGTTTCTGGCTGGCGACCTTGCGCTCGGCGTCCTTGTCCGGCTTCTTGCCTTTGGTTTTCCCGCCGTCGAGGTTGCGGATCACCAACTCGGTGCCTTGGAGGCCCCGGCCGATCATCCGGCGGCGCATCTCGTTCTCGGTCAGGACGTACTCGGAGTCCTTCTTGCCCTTGGTCTTAACCTCGTACAACGGCGGCTGGGCAATGTAGATCATCCTCTTATTCAACAGGTCCGGCATCTGCCGGAACAGAAAGGTCAGCAGCAGCGTGCGAATGTGCGCCCCGTCGACGTCCGCATCGGTCATCAGGATGATCTTGCCGTAGCGGCACTTCTCCACGTCGAATTCGTCCGCGCCGATGCCGGTGCCCAAGGCGCTGATCATCGTGCGAATCTCCTCGTGGGCCAACATCTTCTCGACGCGGGCCTTCTCGACGTTGAGGATCTTGCCCTTGAGGGGCAAAATGGCCTGGGTATTGCGATCGCGGCCGCCCTTAGCCGACCCGCCTGCCGAATCGCCCTCGACGATGAAAATCTCGGTCGTGGCCTTCTCTTTACTGGCACAATCCCACAGCTTCCCGGGTAGGCTGGCGCTGCTCAAGGCCCCTTTGCGCCGGGTCAGCTCCCGGGCCTTGCGGGCCGCTTCGCGGGCGGCCGCCGCCTGGATGGCCTTGTTGAGGATGCGTTTCGCCTCCGGCGGATGCTCCTCTAAGTAGTGGCCGAGCTGCTCGTTGACCACGGTTTGGACGAAACTGTCCACTTCCGGATTGGTCAGCCGGACCTTCGTTTGGGCCTCGAACTGGGGGTTGGGCAGCCGAACGGCCACCACCGCCGTCAACCCCTCGCGCAGATCCTCGCCGGTGGTGTTCTGGTCCTCTTTCAGGAGCTTGTTGGACCGGGCGTAGACGTTCATGGTCCGCGTCATCGCGGTCCGAAAGCCCGACAGGTGCGTCCCGCCGTCGATGTTGCAGATGTTGTTCGCGAAGACGAGCACGTTCTCGTTGTAGCCATCATTGTACTGCATGGCCACTTCGCACGTCAGCCGGCTTTCGGGGTCGTCCTTGGACATGTAGATGACGTCGTCGTGCAGGACGGTTTTGCCCTCATTGAGGTGCTTGATGAAGGCCCGCAGGCCTTCGTTGAACTGGAAGGTCTCTTTCTTGTCGGTCCGGTCGTCGCGGAAGCTGATCTTCAGACCCGCGTTAAGGTACGCCAGCTCGCGAATGCGCTTGAGCAGCGTATCGTAATGAAACTCGAGATCGCCGAAAATCTGGTCGTCGGGCATGAAGGTCACTTTCGTGCCGCGTTTGTTCGCGCTGCCGATCTTCTCGGCGGGCCCGCACTTCTTGCCCTGCTTGCACTCGAAATGCCAGTGCTCGCCGTCGCGGTAAACATCCACTTCGAGCCACTCGCTCAAGGCGTTGACGACGCTGACGCCGACGCCGTGCAGACCGCCGGCCACCTTGTAGCTATCGGAGTCGAACTTGCCGCCCGCGTGGAGGGTCGTGAGAACGACTTCCAAGGCGCTGACCTTGGCCTCTTTGTGCTTCTCGACAGGGATGCCTCGCCCATTATCCTCTACGCTGCAGCTCCCATCCGCCTGGATTCGCACGGTGATGCTGTCGCAATGGCCGGCCAGCGCCTCGTCGATCGAGTTATCCAGCACTTCGTAGACCAAGTGGTGCAGGCCCCCGACGCCGCGATCACCGATGTACATTTCCGGCCGCTTGCGCACGGCCTCCACACCACCCAGAATCTTGATGTTACTCGCGTCGTATTTGTGTGCCTCCATACAGGCCCTCAAATGAGTGTTCAGTCTGATTGTGTCGCGCGAAGTTCGAGGACGAAGTCCTCAACCGCAGTCGTTCAGGTCCAATGTAAAACTCGCGATTTCATCTATAATATCGGACGAAGCCTCCCCCCGCCTGCAAACAAGTTCTCTGAAATTATACGCTCGCGGGACGCGAAACGTTCGTCACCGGGCCATGCCAAGCTCGATCCGCCGGACGCGTGCCGACGGGCACAAACGCTGCAACTCCCGCAGCAGGACCGCTTTGCACAGTTGCAGCTCGAACATGTAACTCGAGCCGTCCGCCATCACCTTCAGGCAGCCGTTGGACACGCCCGCGATCCGGCTGTGCGCCCGCAACGTCTCCGGCAACAGCCCCTCCCACGCCTGGGCCACCGAATCGTACTGCCTGCACACCGGACTCAATCGGTCTACGAAACCGGTGACCAAGTCCCCGATTTTGCACGCCTCGGACGTTCGTTGCTCGGCCATCCATGACTCCCCAAAATCCATCACCCCTATCCCGACGAGACGGCCCTCACCAAAGCCGTCGGCCTTGACGAGGCCACCCATCTTGATCTATCGTCTCTATCCGAGGTTGATCGGCATCAGGACGTACAGGAAATCCTGGCCGCTCTTGAGCACCCCGGGCCGATCCGCCTGGCCCAGCTCCAGCTCGAAATCCGGCGTCCGCATGACCCGCAGCGCGTCGCTGAGGAACTGCGGATTGAAACCGATCTCGATCGGTTCGCCCCCGTACTCGACCGGCATGCTGACCTCGGCGGCTCCCGCTTCGGGCGAGCTGCCGGAGAAGACAATTGCCTTCTCGCTCACGGCCAGCTTGATGCCCTTGGACTCTTCACTGGTCAGCAGCGCCGCCCGCCGCACGCCGCTCAGCGCGCCCTCCGTCGGCAGGGTCAGTTTCTTGTCATGGTCCGTCGGGATGATGTCTTCGTAGCGCGGGAAGTTGCCTTCCACCAGGTTGGAGCTGATCACGACGTTCGCACAGCTCAGCAGCACCTGGTTATCCACGAGCTTGATCGAGACGCTCTCTTTCTCGCGCGGCCCGATCTTCTGCAGCAACGCCATCGTCCTGGCAGGGATGATGACTTTCTTCTCGGCCAAGCCGCCGCCGGCGGTGTGCTGGAGATCGACCCGGCACCGCGCCAGCCGCCGTCCATCGGTGGCCACTAAGAGCAGCTTCTTGCCTTTGACCTCCCAGAGTACGCCGTTGATCGCGTAGCGGCTGCTTTCCTTGGCGGTCGCGAACAGGCATTGCTCAATGCCCATCTGCAATTGCTCCAGGGTGATCGTCAGGTCCGCCTGCCCCTCTCCGAAGGACGGCACTTTCGGGTATTGCTTTGGGTCCTGGCCGTAGACCTTGAAATGGCTGTCCGCGCCCCGGATCTCACACGTCGTTTCGGTCGATTCGAGCACGAGCACATCGTCCCCGCTCTCCCGCACGATTGCCGCGAGTCGCTCGGCCTCCACGACCGTTTCGCCCTCATCCGCAACCTCGACCTGGGAGACGAGATAATCCAGCCCGAGTTCGAGGTTGGTTGCCTGAATTCGCATCTCCTTGCCGGAGGCCGCGATCCGCACACACTTGAGGATCGGCTTGGGGGTCCGGGTCGGCACCACCGATGTGATCAGTCCCAAAGCCTCGGCCAAAGCGGAACGGTTTACGCTCACCTTCATGCGACACCCCTTAGAAACACCAGACGACGCCATCCATGCGCCATGCCGCCAACAAACCGGTCCAAGTGTACTCAAACACCTTTCTCAAGACAAGTCTTTTCCCTTCCCCAAGTTCCGCGAATCCGGCCGGCCTGCGGTGGTGGATTCCAATCCAGCAGGTCGCCCTGACGGGCCGAAATTGGCTTTGTTTTGCCGCAGCCCTGTCCGTCGCCAGCTCAGGGTCGTCGATGCCGGCAAATTGGCTTTGTTCATACACCACATGTGGACGCAGCAGCGGGTAGTGGCTCTGGTAGGCATTCAACCGCTGCCAAGTAACACTCTACCGTTGACTGCTCCGGTTTCGCCATTTCTGAATCGCCTCGATCACGTAGTTTGCCAGCCTTCACTGGCATTGCGGCTGATCCTCCGTTGCCCGTGGGGCTTCGCACCATCTCTTCACCTAAACCTCCATATGCCAATGAGTTAGCCACGAATTGGCTTTGTTTGACGCGCCCGACAAAAGTCGGGATTAGCCGAATCGACCCTTGATATCCGCCCAAAAACGCGGGTCGAAGCCCGACTCGGGGACTTTTGTCGGGCGTGTCTTGTTTGGCAGAATCCCTCTCAGGCTCTCCGCCCCGGCTTGGCCCGGTGGGGCCGGCCACCGACCCGTCCGCATTAGCCCCTCTTGAAATTTGGCTGGTTTCGCACGGCGGCTCTGCCGCACTCTGAGGTCTGAAGTTGGAAGTTGCAGGCCCCGGAAGGCTGGCGGCCTGCCCCCATTCACTTGAAACTTGACACTTCAAACTTGAAACTTCTCCGTCAATTGGGTTTGTTTTCCGTAGCACGGCGGGAGGCGAAGTGCTCATAACTGTTGTGCCGCACAAGACTTGGCTCGCCTCCGGCTCGCCGCAAATT
>CAYHAJ010000439.1:0-7553 GCA_964354535.1 uncultured Pirellulales bacterium | reverse complement strand
GATCCTTGTCGTAGTGGTTACGGATGGAATCGGAGGGGTGCCGGTGCTCGGCCACCGTGGGGCGGCCCGGAAAGATCTCCGTCAATTCGCCGACCACTTGGGCCGGATCTTTGCCGTCCATCAGGTCCATCAGGTTCGAGTAACGGTAGAGGCCCCGTGTGCACCAACGAATCAGCGTTCTCCCTAATCAATGCACGCGGATTCCTGAATCTGTTGAAACAGGGAAAAATAAAAGGTGAAAAGTGGAAAGTGAGGCAGCGCTGCGGCGACACTCCTTTTTACCTTTCGCCTTTTTACTTTTGCCTTGTTCTACACGCTCCAATCCTGGGCGGTTTTGATGAAGCGATATTGCAGAACGGCCCCGATGATCATCGGAATGAGAACCAGCACAGGGAGAAACCAGCGGTAATCGAAGACGAACATCTCCAGCTTTTTGGGATCAACATTCTGGTGCAGAACGGCCAAGAGGCCCACGGCTACCAGGCTGCTGCCGCCCAGGCTCGTGAAAAGGATCACCGCCGCCTTGAAGACGATGAAGGAGATCATCCCGCCGGCCACCAGCCCCGTCAGACCGCCGGCCAGCAGCATCCTCTGATCGTGCAGCCCGAGGGCCAGCGTGGCCCCGGCCGTGAGAATCCCGCCGGAGACGGAGCCGAGGATGCTGACCCCCCAGCGCATCAGGGGAATGGAGAGAATCGAGAAAAAGAGGATGCAGATCATCGCCAGCCAGATCACGTTGCCGCCGATGAGTTGCTGATTGGCCCAGATGCCAAGGAGCAGGCCGAGCAGACCGAAGCAAATGGTGACGAGGATCTTGAAGATGCGCCAGCCGTAGAACAGGCAGACGATACCGAAGGAGATGAACGTCAGCGCCTCGACCACGCCCAGCGCACTGACGTGCTGCCACACGACGGCCGCCGGAGAGGCAGGGGGTTGCGCCGCCGATTGATGGGCGGTTTGCTGAGCCGCGAGGAACGCGGTCTGCCAAATGCTCATGAGACTATCCATTGCGTGCTCCTATCTCCCCGCCGGATGATTACTCACTCTTCGCGAATCAACTCTTCCGTAAAATGGATGTTCGGCTCACTCAGCGACCGCGCCAGTGGTGTCCCGACTTGTCGCCTCTGGAACGCGATTCCCGGGGTCCAGCCTGTAACCGCCGGTTGGGCGAGGGGCACAGAACACGCTGCTCCAATGTTCCGAAAGCGACCATCCCAAGCAGCACCAGGCTATAAAGGGCTCCCTGCCTATGCACGAGACTGATCGGGGCCGAGCCTTTGTAAATCAACAGGACAATCAGACCTGCCGCAATCAGCACGGTCCCCAGCGCGGAGCACACCAGGGCTCCGGCCAACCGCCCCAAGCGCAGGCCCAGTCCCAGCAGCACCAAAGCCACCGCCCCCAGGACGGCGTAGTCCGCCCCTGCCAGCGCGCGGAGGACAAGCTTCACATGGTCTGCGACATCAAGGGTATAAATCCACGTCACCTCAAGACTCTCATGCCCCGTGAGCCTCTGATCCACCGGTCCGGCTTCCGGCTTACCCAGTAGCGTTTTCCCTTGCTCGGCGAGAGGAGGTTTCGCCACGATCATCAGCGTAAGGGACAGCCCGAGGGCGGCCAAGAGAATGGCCGTGAACACCCGTGGCACAACCACGCCGAAGACAGCGCCACCCCCGGCCGCCAAAATAGCCACCGCTGCATGGGGCCCGCTGACGAGCAGGCCCGTTATTCCCGCCACAGCCGCCCCGGCAAGGGCCAATACCAGGCGCCGCAGGCACATCCCGGCCAGCCACGCCACCAGCCCCAGGACCACCAGCGCCAGCCCCGGCACCAGCAGAACCGGGGGGCTGAACCGCCCCGCCGCCACCTGCTCGAAGCTTTGGAGGATCTCCCTCACGGTCGCACCGGGCTCTCAACAACTCGATCACCATAGACAGAGCGCATAGAAACACCTGTCTCGTTTATCGGTCCGCCGACGGGATTTTCGTTAAAAGGATGGTCCTGCGGGAGGGATCGCAACGGTCGCGGGGAAACCCCCGCGACGGAGCAATGCGGATGATAGGAATCGAACCTACACGGGCGTAAGCCCACAGGCACCTGAAGCCTGCGCGTCTGCCAGTTCCGCCACATCCGCGAAATTCACCTCCATTATGGATGCGAGGGCCGCCCCCGTCAAGGTCTTTTGCCAAGAAATCCGCATTCTTGAGGTCCGGCTCGCACCTCGGACGAAAATGGACTGGCGGCCCTCCTACATCTCGATTACAATATCTTTGGGTCGGCAGGATTGGATGCTCTGCAAACACATCGGTACTGTCCTTGGAGATCGTGTGATGAGCGAGGTCAGCATCAGTAACGTCGAGCCGCAGTTGGTCATGGGGATGCGGAAACGCGGCACCTACGCGGAGATCCGCCCCATGACCACGAAAGTCCAGAAGTACATCGAGGCCAACGGGGGGCAAATCGCGGGGCCGCCGATGTTCATCTGCCACGAGACCCCCAAGGAAGTGGTGAAAGTCAATCTCCAGCACAACGCCGACGTGGAGGTAGTAATCCCCGTGAGCGCCGAGATCGAAGGCAACCAGGAGATCGACTGTTATGAGCTGCCCGGCGGGCCGATGGCCAAGATCACGCACCACGGACCGTACGAGAGATCGGCCCAGGCGTACAAGAAGCTCTTCGCGTGGATCGCCGAGAATCACAAGAAAGTCGCCGGGCCGACCCGAGAGGTTTACCTCAACGACCCGCGCAAAGTCCCCCCGGAGGAGCTTCTGACGGAAATCTACGCGCCGGTGATGTAGATTACTGCCGCAGGAGTCTTTTCACTTGGGCCGGGTCCATCACGCCGCGGGGCTGTGGGGAATCTGGGCGCGTCGCACCACCACGGTCGAAGAAGGCCCATACCTGCTCCGGCGTAGCCAAGTCGGCCACAACCTCCGCCGTAGAAGGGTCCCGACAGATTCGGGCCAAGCCGCCGATCGCCTGCAGATAGGCTTCTTGCGCCGTTTTTGGCGCCAACGTCAAAACGATGAGCTTGATGCGGTTATCGGACTGATTGGGGTCGTAGAGGATCCCTTCTCTGGAGGTGGCGACGGCCACGAGAATCTCGTCGATCCCCTCGAGCTTCGCGTGCGGCATGGCCATGCCGGGGGCGACGATGGTCGGAAGATCATTCTCCCGGGCCAAGACTGCCTCGTAGGCTTCCTCCACATCGCCGATCTCACGCCGCCGGGCCAGCCGTTGAAGCATCTCCAAAAGAGCCTTGTCACGCTCCGTTTCCCGCGTCTGGCAGATCACTTCGGCGGGACTGAAAAGCGCTGAGAACCGAATGCTGTCCTTCTCCGTTGCCATAGCTATCATAAGGCGACCACCCAAACGACACCTTGTACGGGCGAATGATCATTCGGGTTCCCAAACGCGATCTTCTCGCGTTTGGGGTCCCGTGCCCCTACGACCCACACCTGTCGTGGCCGGCGGGGTCGAGCTTGGGCCCACCCCGCGGGGAGTGGCCCCACCTACCATACAGCGGTATATCGGCAGAATAGTCAAGGAGAAAAAGGGGATGGGGCAGGCGAACAACCGGTTTGGACGCCCACCTTCGCGCGAATCCGGTCCTTGGACCTCACCGTACCGTTCGGCCCGGCCGGCCGCGCGGTCGTTGGCGCTCTCGATCAGGACCTGCGCGGTCCCGCGACGCCGGCCCATGGCACGGGCCGGTGACCCTGTTGTCCGCCGGCCCACAGTCACGTAGGGGCAGGCCCCCGTGCCTGCCCGATCTTGGGGGTAGCCACAGGGGCCTACCCCTACGGCTTCACCACCCGCTTGTAGAGTCGCACGTCGTCGATCAAACCTTTCCAGAAGGTACCGGGGTCTTACGGCTTGGGTGCCGACCGGTCCGGAATATAGAAGAATCGAACCTCGCTCAGGCCGACGGAGGGCGTACTGCCCCAACCCTTCTCGATGGCCAGTTTGACATACTTGGCCGAGACGCCGCCGAAGCTGATTGTGGCGTTGTGGACATAGTCGGGCTTACCCGGTGCTCGGGCGAACTCGGGCACATTGGCCAATGCGGTCCAGGTCGTACCGTCGGTGGAGTATTCGATCTTAACGGTCTTGGCCCCGAAGCCCATGAAGGGCTCCACCATCTGGTTCGAGTTCCACACCCACAGCTCTTGCAGGGCATAGACCTTATCGAACTCAAACTGAATCCAGTTCGGCAACACGCCCGCGCTGAGCCACATGTCCTTTTCATCCGTCGAATGTCCATCGCTCTTGTTCAGCCCGGAATCGTCTACCGTCTTCTCCGCCCCCATGCCGGCTTGCGCGCTGGAGGCAGTCGCGAGGATGTTCTTGATCGGACGCGCGAAGGGTTCAGTTGTGAAGTCCAGGACGGGCCCTTTGTAGCCGAGGAAGAGAGGGCCAGGACCAACAACGAAATCCACGCGCCAGTAGTAGGTCTTGCTGAATTCCAACATCCCAGGGGGATCGTAGGCAGTCGCTGTTTGCCCCTGGCCGACCATCACGTCGAGACGATTATCTCGGCTGGCGTTGCTGACCGCCTCGAAGGAGGTCCCCAGGTACACATCATGGCTCTCGGCGAAGAAAGAAGATGTCCAACATAGGACCACATCGCACGGAATATCCGGGGCACGCGGACTCGGAGTCACTAACGCTTCCATGAGGACTCCCAGATCCTCCTCGTTTACCACACCATCTCCCCAAGGCAGTGGACCGATATCACACAGGGGCTGTTTCTGCCCCCAGTCGGCCACGAGGAAGGCCAGGTCTATCCCATCGACCTTGCCGTCAACATTAAAGTCGAGGATCGGAGTGAAAGTCACCTGCCAGAAGTCGTTACTTCCGAATCCGCCCCAGCCCTTAGCGGCTTCGAAGTATAACGTAGAGCCATCGGGCGAGAGCGCTGCGCCATAGAAATTGCTCGTCCAATCGCCCGGGCCGGGAAGGTTGAAGCCGAGCTTCACAGCGGGTCCCCAGTCATCATCTGTTGATTCTCGCGTGGTCGCCCACATGCTCTGAAACCCTCGGCTAAACACGAGTGTCAGGCCGTCCGTGGAGATGCTTGGAGACCAGTCGTCGCTGCCACTGTTCACATTAGGTCCGAGACTCACGGGTTCGCCCCACGGATCATGCTTTGTGGCCCGCTTCGCCACCCATATATCGGTTCCACCGTGCCCACCGACCCGAGTGGAGGAAAAGTACAGGGAAAGATCATCGGCCGAGATCTCCGGAGTCCAAGCGTCGTATGAGCCGACCTCTGTGGCAGGCTCATTCGAGCAAACCGGCGGGCCAATCTTTACTGGGCTACCCCAGGGGGCGTCCTTGGACGGGCGGGTACATACCCGCAAAATGTAGTCGTCCCAGCACCCGAAATAGAGCTCCAGCCCGTCGCCCGAGATACTCGGCTCCATCTCCTTTCCTGAACTGTTGATGGTTGGCCCAAGGTTGACGGGCTCTTGCCAGGGACTATTGACCGTTTCCCGCTTGGCCACCCATATGTCGGCACCGCCGAATCCGCCAGGCCGGTTACGAGGTGTAAAGTACAATTCCAGTCCATCATGTGAGAAGTCGCACTCCTGCGTACCCGTGCCATCGTTGATCACCGGCCCGAGATTCGTGGGTGCGCTCATGATGATTTCTGCGTTCCCACTCTCGCCGCCAAGCACAGCCGCGGCCACAAATCCGACTGATACCAACCTCACTCTACAACCAAGTGACAAGTTCATAACGCACCGTCCTTTCTTCCAGGCCGCCAAGGTTTCGGTTGACGAAGTGGCTGACGGCCATGGCCCTCGTCCTTCCGTCCGGCGGATGGCTTGTCCGCCACGCGTTTCTACAAATAGGTCCGACCGAAATCAGGCCGGCTGCGCGCATGGGCCAAGGATTTTCTGTCTTTTTTGGGCGTAACCTGCGTCCCGGGGCCTTGGCTCCCGTGTGGATTGCTGGTCCGTCCGCATGCTGCCTGGATCGCAGGCAGTTGATTCCGCCCGCCATTTTGGTAGGATTGGCCTTAGAGAGCCTCCAGGTGGCCTGGGCCTGGGAACGATGCCGCCACGGGCCAGGTTGTCCGGGTATGCTTCCGCTCGGAAGGCAGAGAGAAGCATGGGATACCGCGATCAGACAGACATGGGGGGAACCGCGTCGGCGTTCCTGACGACGCACTGGTCCCTCATCGGGGATATCCAGTCCGGCGAGGAGCGAAGCCGGGCCCTGATCGGACTGTTGCTGGAACGCTATTGGAAACCGGTGTATTTCTATCTGCGACGCAAGGGCTACGACAATGAGGAGGCGAAGGACCTGACCCAGGGCTTCTTTCATGAGGTCGTGCTGAACCGCCATCTGATCGAGCGTGCGGATCAGTCGAAAGGCCGGTTCCGATCGTTGCTGCTGCATGCTTTGAACCAGTACCTCATCGATCAGAACCAGAAGGAGGCCGCGAGAAAGCGGATTCCGTCAGAGAAGCTGGTCTCGCTCGAGCTGGCCGACCCCTCGGCCCTGCCGGCCATCATCTCGGAGGCCAGCCCGGAAGATTCGTACACCTACGGCTGGATGGCCGCTCTGTTGGACCGGGCCCTCTCACAAGTCGAGGCCAAATGCGCCGAGCAAGACATGCGAATCCATTGGAGCATCTTCCACGATCGCGTGGTGCGGCCGATCCTCGATAATACCGCCGCACCGTCCCTGGAGGAGGTCTGTGCCAAATACGGCGTCGCAGACAAGAAGAAGGCCTCGAACATGATCGTCACCGTGAAGCGCTGCTTCCAGGCCACCCTGGCAGAATGTGTGCGCAACACGGTGGCCGGCGAGGAGGAGATCGCCCCGGAGATGGAAGAAATCATGCGATTTTTCCCCAAAGGTGCGCAGCATCCCGCCTAGTCGCCGGATTTATCTACGGGCGCGGTCATGTTCTGCCCGCGAACACCCGTTTCGCGAGGATGACAACGGCCTACGCCTCAAGAACCTGATGGTCCGCGTGTCCGGGAGATCCGACCATGACCAAAGACTTCACCAGCGGGAGTGATCCGCGGCAGTTGCAGGCCCTGCTGCGTCTGGGCGCGGAACCCTTGGACGCCAAGCCCGAGGGTCCTGGCGCCGATCTCTTGGGCCTGTTCACCCAGAAGCCGGGGAGCCGCCTGGGCTCGTACCGCCTGGGGCGCGTTCTGGGCGAAGGGGGCATGGGGATTGTCTATCTGGCCGAGCAAGTGCAACCGATGCGGCGGCAGGTCGCGCTCAAGGTCATCAAGCCGGGCATGGATTCGGCGCGGGTGATCGCCCGGTTTGAAGCCGAACGGCAGGCCCTGGCCCTCCTGGACCATCCGAACATCGCGCACGTGTATGACGCCGGGACGACCGAGGATCAGCGTCCCTACTTTGTGATGGAGTATGTCGAGGGTCCGCCCATCACCGACTACTGCGACCGCCACAAGCTGAGTCTCGACGAGCGGCTGCGCCTCTTCCAGCAGGTCTGTCTCGCGGTCCATCATGCCCACCAAAAGGGGATTATTCACCGGGACCTCAAGCCCTCGAACATCCTCGTC
>CAYHAJ010000438.1:0-2681 GCA_964354535.1 uncultured Pirellulales bacterium | reverse complement strand
AGCGCCTCCTGGTCTCCTGCGGCCACGGGGCTGGCGTGTTGCCTGGGTCCGCCCTACTACGAGATTTGGGCCATCGATCTTGACCCCAAGGTCCCGACCCGCCAGACGCTGGGTCCGGGTCAGACGGTGGACGAACACCTCTGGGAGATGGTTGCTCTTCATACGCGTAGGATCGAGGCCGACCCGCAGGACGCCTACGCCTACTCCAACCGCGCACGCTACTATGACTGTCTGCACGACCGGGAGAAAGCGCGCGCCGACATGAGGCAGTGGACAGCCGTTCTGGGTGGAGAATTACCCTTGGATGCACCGTTGCACACACCAAGGCGATTCAGGGGCGCAATTGATGGCCCTTTTGGATATCAACTCGCCTTCTCTGTTGGAGGGCGGGACAACGGGATTCCAGTTCTATGTGTTGCCTTCGGGCAGAAGGAAAGGTGTGAAATGAAAGTGCTTGAGATTCCGCTGTTGACAATGTCATTGGTTGGGCTTGGTCTGCTCTCAGGGCTGGACACGCCGCCAGTTCATGCAGGTTTCACATTCGGCGACCCGGTGAAAATGGAGTCGGTCAGCCCGCCTTTGGACCCCTATCACGAAACCCTCGATTGCTTCTCCTATGATGGGTTGGAGATGTACATTTCATCGGACCGACCCGGCGGGCAGGGCAACAATGACTTATGGGTACTGAGGCGTGCCTCGAAAGATGGGAATTGGGGCCGGCCCGAGAATCTCGGCCCTCTTGTCAATAGTTCAAAGGCGGAGGCCTATTCATCCATCTCCGCCGACGGGCTGTCGCTCTATTTTCTCTCCGGCCGGGCGGGCGGCTACGGTCGTTATGACATTTGGAGCACAGCGCGGGCAACGAAAGACGCCGCCTGGGGCCCGCCCGTGAATCTCGGTCCATTAGTGAACAGCTCTCACGATGATGCGTGCCCCTGGATCTCGACGGACGGCCTGGAGCTCTACTTTCACTCATATAATCGAAGCGGTGGGTATGGTGATGCGGATATTTACGTGACGCGACGAGCGACACAGAATGGGGCATGGGGAGAGGCTGTGAACCTCGGCCCACTGGTGAACAGCGCATACCCGGACGGGCCTGCGTGCCTCTCACCAGATGGCCTTGTGCTCTTCTTCAGCGACAACGATCTCAGTTCGTTCCGCCCGGGCGGGTGCGGTAGTCCGGACATATGGATGACAAGACGTGCGAGCCTTTCTGGTCCTTGGCAAGCCGCGGTCAATCTTGGGCCCAAGGTCAACGGGCCTGAAGGTGATGCTATGCCACGTATCTCACCTGATGGCTCCACACTGTACTTCCAATCTACCCGGGCTGGCGGGAGTTACTGGCAAGCGGCGATCCTCCCTGTCGTAGACTTCAACGCCGACGGCAAGGTAGACCTCGTGGATCTGGTGATGCTGATCGACGACTGGGGTACGAACCAGACGCTCTGTGACATCGGGCCGATGCCTTGGGGCGACGGCAAGGTGGACATCGAGGACTTGAAGGTCTTCATGACCTACTTCGAGGAAGCGAACGCGCCCGCGAAGCCGTAGCGTGACTTTCCCACATGGCGAAGAGACAAGGGCCGGCCTGGTTCCGGCGCCGCGCTCCGGTGTGGCGGAGCCGCCGGCCCAGCCTTTTTCTGCACGAAGTTATTCAGGATCAGGTGCAAACGCCAGGAGATACTGGATGCCAAAGGGGGAGTGCCCCAGCGATTGGCTCAAATGCATATGTCCATTTCGACTCCACTCCGATCTACTTTGGGGAAGGATCTGTGTACTGCGCCCCCAGCAAGCACCAAGACGCGGTGCGGTTGATTTCTTAGCCCTGGAATCGGACCATCGGTCCTATACCTGTGCTACGGCCGCCCCCTCATGCTCACGCAACGATCTTGCGCAGATGACAATCCCCAGACCGAATCCGATCGCGAACAGGGGCCAATAGAAATACTGTGCGTAGTTGGCCTCCGTAATGTGCGTTCCGCCCAGGCAGAAGGAAACGGTAATGATCAACAGGGAAGCCGACCAGCCGAGCCCATCTGCGTACGTGACCGTCAGAGGCCGCATGTGCGCGCAGCGGTAGAGGATCGCCACGGCAAAGACGAACATGATCGCGGAGACCAGCACCGGGTACAGAACCGGCGCGGCCCAAACCATGGGGATCAGAAACAGGATATCCCAATCCAGCAACGAGGTGGGCCAATCCAGCAGGACCTTGAGCCAGACATAGTAGAAAACATCCCAGACAGCAAAGATGATGAGGAAGTACGCGACCCGCTCCTGCCGGAGATTCCCGAAGAGCCAGGCAGCCGTGAAGATCAGAACCAGCGTGGCGGCCTCACGTCCGACCTCCGTCAGCACCAGCCGTTGGTCCTCCGGGGTGGCGCCGAATACTTCCATCGGGAAAATAAAGCCGTTTGGATGAAAGAGGGCCCGCAGGTACACCACGACGGCCGATTCGATATAGCCGAACGCCACGCTGAAAACGACGGCGATCAGAAGTCTCTTGAGCAGGTGTCCGGTTTCGCCTCTCATACTCCGCCAAACCTCCCTCGGCAATCCTCGCTACCACGAGGCCAGCACGTCGAGCAGCCTCGGGATGATCTCGGCTTCCGGCACCGTGGCGATCTTCTGACCCTTGCGGTAGAGGGTCGCCTTGTCCCTGCCCGCACAGACGGCGA
>CAYHAJ010000437.1:0-1664 GCA_964354535.1 uncultured Pirellulales bacterium | reverse complement strand
TTTCGTGCCGCCGTCCGTTGCCCAACGGGTCTCGTCGTCGCCGTCGATGGCCTTGCTGGGTCCGTAGGCCGAATCACGCCGATACACGTTCGACGCCGTGGCTTTCATGTTCGGCTTGACCACGCCGGGACGCGTCACGTCCAGAGCCGGGAGATCCTGGGCCGAACCGTCCAGCGTCAACTTGACGACCGTGTCGGCACTCTCCGCATCCCGTGGCGGAATGGTTAGGGTGATATCGGAATCGGTCTGCACCACAGGGGCAGCGGCCCCCGTGAGCAACTGGCTTTGGATGATCTTCTTTGGAAGGGGCGGCAGGGTGATCGGCTCGCCACTCGGCTTCAAGATGTGGACGTAGATGACGTTTCCCTTACGCGTGCTGGTCAAGGCGGAGGTGGGCTTGAACGGCCCGCCGCGTGTGCCGTAGATGCTCTCGCCGTTTTCCCGCAGCCACATCCCGACTTCGCGGAGCACTTCGACTTGCCGCGGCTCGATGCGTCCATCGGGCATGGGACCCACATTGAGCAGCAGATTCCCGTCGCCCCCGACGACGCGGGCGAGAATGTGGATGACTTCCTTGGTGGACTTGATCTTGTCGTTCGGCTTCCATGACCACTGCGTGCCGAGCGTCATGCAAGTTTCCCACGGACGCTGGTCATCGTACTTGCCGATCTGCTGTTCCGGCGTGTAATAGTCGGCATTCGGGTTGAGGATTTCGGTGTTCTTGTTGCCGATGCCCAGATCGAGGCGATTGTTGATGACGATCTGAGGCTGCAACTTCCGCACGAGCGCGTACGTGTTGGCTTGATCATACAGCGGCTCGCGCCCATCCCAGTCGAACCAGAGCAGATCGATGCGTCCGTAGTTGCCCAGCACCTCCTGCACTTCCTTCTGCATCTTGCCGAGGAAGGTCGCATTGCGTTCGGTGCGGAAATCCGGGTCGCGCCAGTCCATGGGCGAGAAGTACCAGCCCAGTCGCATCCCCTCGTCATGTGCCGCCTGCGCCAATTCCCCGCAGACATCCCGCTGGAAGGGTGTCTTCGCGATGTTATACCCATCCGCCTGGGAAGGCCAGAGCAGAAAGCCATCGCAGTGCTTGGCGGTGAGCACCATATACTTCATGCCGGCGGCCCGGGCCGTAGCCACCCACTCGCGTGCATCAAACTGGACGGGATTGAACTTTTCATACAAATGGTCATAGACCTCGACCGGGGTCGGGCCTTTGTTGGGGCATTTCGGATTGGAGTTGGCCCGCGACCAACTGATCTCCAACCCGGTCAGGCTGACCGGTCCCCAATGAATAAACATCCCCAACCGCCCCTCGCGCCACCACGCGATCCGCTCCCCGTGTCGGCTCGCGGCATCTTCCGGCCCGCCCTGTGCCACGGCCACCGATACAGGCAGCAAAAGCCCCAACGCCAGGATTATTGATCTCGTCATGACAGTCTCCTCTCGACCCACCGGACCCGAATTTCACATCGACGCCGTTCCTGCTCATTTTCGTGCATGGGTGCTGACGGCACGGCTACGCGATGGCATTCTACCCTATTCTCTCCATCGGTGTCCATCGTCTGACGGCTCCCTTCAACGTCCGCGATAGGGCTGAGCGTACTGGCCCGGCAAGGAGGACAAAAAGAAAGGGGTTTTCCCATAATAAACAAGGGGCG
>CAYHAJ010000436.1:0-8155 GCA_964354535.1 uncultured Pirellulales bacterium | reverse complement strand
CTACGCGGCAAGCCGCGGGGAATGAACCCGAATGATTCAAATCGTCGGCGATGACCTGTTTACGACGAACCCACAGCGGGTGCGGATCGGGCTGGCGAAGGATGCAGCCAATTCGGTCCTGGTCAAGGCCAACCAGATCGGGACCATTACCGAGACGTTGGAAACCATCGATCTGGCCCGCGCGCACGGCATGACGGCGATCGTCTCGCACCGTTCCGGGGAGGTCGAGTTGCCGTTCGAGGCCTGCTTCTCCATCGGCACCGGCGTGGGCCAGATCAAGACCGGTTCCCTGTCCCGCTCCGAGCGCGTCGCCGAGTACAATCAATTGATGCGGGTCGAGCGGCATCTGGGAACCGAAGCGACGTTCGCCACCTTCCCCTTCCCCCGCTACGCCGTCGCCCGGCCGTAAGAAGCCGGAACCCGACCCGTCCGTTCCTTCGGAGGGCCAACGCTCGGCCCGATCGATGTTATCGCGCGTCCGGCTCGCTGACGCGGTCGCAGGGAACCTTGCGGGATGGAAACAGAATCGACTTGGCGCAGGTCTTGATCCAGGCCCAATGCAGAACGAGGTGGACCAGGATCAGGAGAACGAACAGCGACGCCAGGATGAAGTGAATATCTCCCCAGTCATGCCGGCCCAAGCCGAGCAGTTGCCGGACCTGGTCGCCGCCCGGGCCGGGACCGCGGCCGCCACGAAAGCCGTAGCCGTGGCCGGCGCCCCCGCCGCCCGAGCCGGGAGGCAGCAACCACCTCATGATCGCCCCGGTCGCCATCAACAGCAGCAGGTTCGTGAAGCCGATCAAGTCCACGATGAAGTTCAACGCTGCGCGTCTCATGACCATGCTCCATAGTCTCAGTGTTTGCGTTGTACATGCGGGTGGGTGAGACAGACCATTCGCAACGAATCACTCCAAATCTTGGCAAGGATTTCCCACTTGACTCTGCAAATCATGCCCCTATGTGCTATCGGTTGCATAATACGACGTGCTGTGCCCGATCTCAACTGTTATCTTGTACTGAAATCGCGTGTCCGTTTTGTTGTATTCGGTAAGCGTACGGCAGATGTTGTGCTCCTGCGGTAAGCATTGCAGGAGGAAGTGGAGTCTCTCAAGCTGAAGGTGGCCCAGCCCAGTGAACCGACGACACCTACCGCGCGGGATCAGGACGAGCCGGGGCCCCTGCCGGCTCGCCTGCGCGACGGCATCGCGCGATTGCTGACGCCGTACTTGTAGGCCGGAACTTATGCGTGGGCAAAGCCATCTGGAAAGGAAATCGCTCATCAAGATACAGAAGAGAATACAACGGATGTCCCCGAAGCAGGCACTCTTGGTACGACTGAGTATCGCTTGTGTTCATGCACAGGCGGGACACAGACCCTCCAAACGAACCTGCTGACGGCTGATAATGAAGCCTTTGCGCGGGATCGTGGCCATGGGCAACGAGATATCTGTCAGGCAGTGCGTTATGCCGCAGTTGGTGCACGTGAAGTGCGGATGACACTGCTTCTCCGTGCAGTGGTTGGCCAGCTCGAAGTGCCACGCACGCTTGTATGTAAACGCACGGTGCACCAGGCCCACCTCGACCAACGATTGGAGCGTCCGGTAGACCGTGACCTTGTTCAATGCCCGCTTCGTCAGTTGCCCGGCGATCTGGTCCTGTCGAAGCGGTCTGGCTGCTTCCATCAGGACCTGCAATATGGCGATCCGGGCCTCCGTGCGGTACAACTTCGCCTGCTTGAGCGTCTGGCGGGCCTTGTCATCGAGGTGATCGATCATACCTGGACCTCCTCTGGATGGTGGTGATGCCCGACGTGCAAGAGGGGCGAGCGAACAAAGAACATCGGGAAGACGATATCGCTGAAGCAGCAAGGCAGCCATACCGCTATGAATAGAACGATGAAGACCCCAAGCAACAACACCGCGGACAGCTCCCGGTGCGTATTCATGAGAATATGGAACGAGGAGGCCCACGTGCTGATCAGGATATGGCCGGCATGCGGGAACTTCGTGCGGGGCCACCACCACGCGATGAGCACACCCAGAATGGCAGCGGGATTCACCAGGTACCAATCCTCGATGAAGCCCAAGTGGATCTGCGGCCTGCCGGATTCTGCTTCGTGCTCCTCAGCCATCTCATGATCGCCCGCGTGGCCATGCACCTTCGCCTCGGTCGGCACCGCCACTCCAAGGATTCTTTCGCCATAGAACGGCAGAATGCAATCGCTCAGTGTGGCCGTCCCCACAGACCCAAGGTAACCCACAAGCACAACAGCGAGAAATCCTCTTCTCATCTCGTGAAGCCGGAACAGCGAGGCGGTCACAATGGCGGAAAGGACCACATGCGAGGGATGAAATACCTGGAACAACCGCTGGCTTACTTCGGTCGAGGTATTGGCGAACAGAAGCATGGCTATGATCCCCGTTCCGGCCCCGAAGAGCGTGAAAGGGGCATGGCTCCTGAGCTCTGACAGGATCGCGCATATCCTTGTTTGCATCTCTGTGTTCTCCACGATCCGATCGTCTTTTCAGCAACGAGAACCATTATACGTTCAGCCCGCACGATTTGCAACTGAGTTGCATATTTTTTTGCCAGGGCAAACATAAATTCGCCCAAACGGGCAAAGGACAGAAACTACGCGCCTGTGAAATCGCGGTCCTCAACCTCACGAACGCAGTTTCCAGAGACAGTCGCCAGCCTTGATGGGTCCGCTTGTGGACACACGATCTCCCGCTTATGATCTGTGGGCTTGGAGCATCGCATGCAGTAAACAGTGAGCCAAATAGGAACAGTTCCGGGGTGACACCGGCATGGATACATCGGGGAATGTAATTGTGGCCCTGGCACTGACGCTACTGGCAGGGCTGTCCACCGGGATCGGCAGCGCCATCGCCTATTTCATCCGCCGCCCGAAGATCGTCTACCTTGCGTTCTCGCTGGGTCTGTCGGCCGGCGCCATGGTGTCTGTCTCTCTTGTCGAGTTGCTGCCCAAGGCATCGGACATCATTGGACATGCCACGGGCGTCCTCGTTTTCTTCATGGGCATCCTATTCATAGGAATCGTCGATCTGCTCGTGCCCGAAATCGAGAATCCGCACCACTACGGGGAAATCGAGGAGGCGACTGCCTCGCATCACGATGAACGCCGGTTGATGCGGGCCGGGGTCATGACAGCAGTGGCTATCGGAATTCACAATCTGCCGGAGGGCCTGGCGACCTTCGCCTCCGCTGATCGGTTGGGGACTGGGATTTGTCGCGAGCGTCCTGGGGCTATACGCTTCCGCGAAGTGGGATTTCCCCCCGGGCCCTCCGTCGTCACCATGTTCAGCGTCGTGTTGGTCGTTTGTGCGGCAGTGAAGCGTCTGGTCGGTTTGACAACCGGGCTTCCCCAGAAAGCACGAAGCGATCATCCAATGAACAGATTTACGTTCGACGACCCGGCCTCGTCCAGGTACATGGCCATCTCCGCATCAACCTGCCTCGTTCGATGCAAAGCGATCATCTGCGACAGTTCGTCCGTTGCGGCAATTCTCCAGCCATCCTGCTCGGCTTCGCGGAAAAGTGTCGTACTCCGTCACATAGGGTTTGATATCCAGCAGCGGTGTGCCGTCGAGAATATCCACACCGCCAATGGTCAGTCTGTTGTGCTTGATACTGAGAAGTCGCACACACGACAGCCCAATCGGATTCGGGCGGCACGGCATACGCGTGGCGAACAGCCCGCGTTGAACTTCGTCCCGGAAAGGGACGACTCGCAGACGTGGGGAGGGCGCACGGTCGAACCAGTAGAGCAGCCAGATTCGCTCGAAGCCGTCCAAGTCCTGGAGGCCGTCGGCATACTCCGGGAAGAGCTCGACGATTCCTTCCCTTCCTTCAGCAAAGGATGGTTGAATCGGGGTCCCGCCTGCGGTCGCGAAAGGGGTATGAATGACTCCAATCGGCTTGAGGTCAACCATGATAGACTCCTCCTTCCCTCGCGAAGGTGTGTGTGATCCGTCCTGAAGATGTGAGCCTGAACCTCTGCCCGGATGCGATCCGCGCCACGATCCCCGGTCTGCGCATGTGATGATCGCTCACCGAAAGGATCCCGCCGGACTTGAGAACCCGATGGATCTCCCGGAGCACGTCATCGCGGTCCGACAGATCGTGCAGAATATCGTAGAGCAGGACGACATCCACGCTCATGTCCGCCAATCCCGTGACGCAGTCCGAGAGGATCGTCTTCACGTTCGGCAGGCCATACCGCGCCGCGATCTGCTGTGCCGCCCGGATAGCCAGGGGATTGGCGTCGAGCGCGTAGACCTCCCCCTCCTTACCCACCTGTCTCGCCGACTCCCGGATGTAGCTGCCCGTGCCACACCCGTAGTGGAGCACGCGAGCGCCTGGACGAATGCCGACTTCCCGGAGCACCTCCCGGCGCGGGCGCCACCAATCACGAAGCCGGAACACGGCCACCATGACCTTGAACTTCAGGACAGCCAAAGGGTCATGCATGTCAGACCTCGATTCTCCCTTCGCCGACAACAACGGTTTCTTGGGCGCTATTTTCTGCCCGCAACCGCCTCGATCTCCACCAGCGCCCCTTTGGGAAGGGCCGCCACCTGTATACAGCTTCTGGCCGGGAACGGGTCTTTGAAGAACTCGGCATAGACGCTGTTAAATGCCTGAAAGTTCCCTATGTCGCTGAGGAAGACCGTCGTCTTGATCACGGTGGCGGTGTCGGCCCCGCCGGCGACCAGGACGGCCCGCAGGTTCGTAAGCGCTTGGCGTGCGGCCGTGACGATATCGCTGTTCCGGAACTCGCCCGTGGCCGGATCGATAGGAAGTTGCCCAGACGTGAAGAGCAATGGCCCCTGCGCTATGGCCTGACTGTAGGGTCCAATTGCCGCGGGAGCATCGGTTGTCTGAATCGCCTTCATGATGCAGATCTCTCCATGGAACGGAGGGTGGCGATGTTCCGCCACCCTCTGCAGTCCGTTGATGGTTACTTCTTAGGGCACTTCTTCAGGCATAGGAACCAGTCCAGGCACTTCACGTCCGGGTCGGGCTTGGTCATGCGCTCCTTGGCCACGCCGCACGATCCCGGCGGCGGCACGATCACGTCGTCGCCCGGCTCCCAGTTGGCCGGCGTGGCGATCTTGAACTGGTCGGAGTACTGCATGGCGATCAGCAGTCGCTTGACCTCCTGCATGTTCCGCCCGTTGCTGAGCGGGTAGTACAGGATGGCGCGCACCTTGCCTTCCGGGTCGATGATGAACACCGCCCGCACGGCCTGCGTGTTGCTCGCGCCCGGCTGGAGCATGCCGAAGGCCTTGGACACCTCCATGGCCAGGTCGCTGATCACCGGGAACGTCACTTCCACGTTCTTCATGCCCTTGTACTCGATCTTCTCCTTGATCGTCCGCAGCCACGCGATGTGGCTGTAGGTGCTGTCAATGGACAGACCCAGCAACTTGCAGTTGAGGGCTTCGAACTCCGGCTGCATCGAGGCAAACGTCATGAACTCGGTCGTGCAGACCGGCGTGAAGTCCGCCGGATGCGAGAAGAAGACCACCCATTTGCCCTTGAAATCATCCGGGAAGTTGAGCGGACCCTGCGTCGTCTCCGCCTTGAAGGCCGGCGCCTTCTCTCCAATCAACGGCAATCTCACCGTTGTTTCTTCCTTCATACGGCATCCCCTTTCTGTCATTCCTTCATCAATTTCCTGGTGGCGATCAACACGTCCTGGCAATCACTCGACCGGAGAACCGCCATCCATCCACGTGCGGCAAACCAATGAACTACCTCGCAGCAAGCTGCGAGGTATCGAAACAATCGGCTTACCGCTTCCACGCGGCAAGCCGCGGGGAATGAACCCGAATGATTCAACTAAATCTTGAAACCGGTATCCGGCATGTTCATGAGTCCGCCCTTCATGACGATGGATCTTCTCCATGATGGCAAACCCCTTTCTGTTCAAGTCGGCAAGAACGATCCTGCCCACAGGGTTCACCACACGGATCGTTTCATCGACAACAAGGCGCAGGCTCGTGATATGGTGCAGCGCATTCATCGAGACCACGGCGTCAAATGTCCTGTTCTTCCAGGGCAGGTGCGTGGCATCCACGATCATACAGCGGGCTTTCCCCGGCGGTTTCTCGAAAGCAATGTTCAGACGCGCAAACCGCTGCTCCTTCGGATCTATGTCGATCGTCGTCACACGGGGCACATGCCAAAGTAGCGCCTCCAGAAAACGCCCCTTGCCGGTCCCCACTTCCAGAATGCGACCGGTCAACGGCATGGCCTTTGAAAGGACAAAGGCCACGTTCTTGTCGATGTCGTAACCGTATTGGCGATAGACGGCATTGCGCTCAACCAAGCAGGCATGGTTATCGAACACTTCTTTCCGCGAGAAACGCATCCGTGCACTCCATGAATCTGGTCGTGACCCGCGTCACGACTCGACTGTCTTGGATTTGACAGTTGACGCCTTTGTTGCTCATTCGGACAGGGATAGAATCGGCGCGATGATCCGTTCGAAAGCCCTCGCTGTCTCCGTCGAGCTGTCGCCCTCGACGAACGGTCTGCCGGCATCGCACGCCTCGCCGACCGCTGGGTCAATCGGGATACGCCCCAGAAATGGAACGTCCATGTCCTCGGCCATCCGCTCCCCGCCGCCGGTCTTGAAAATGTCCGTGACTGCCCCGCACTTGGGACACACAAATCCGCTCATGTTCTCGATGACTCCGATCACGGGCAGCCTCAACTGCTTGCAGAAGTTGACAGATCTGCGGACATCGGCTGTGGCGACATCCTGCGGCGTGGTGACAATCACGGCGCCGTCGGGGTTCTTCACGAGTTGGCAGACCGACAACGGTTCGTCGCCCGTTCCGGGAGGCGAATCAATGATCAGATAGTCCAATTCGCCCCAGTTCACGTCCCTCAGAAATTGTTTGATGACGCCCATCTTCATGGGTCCGCGCCAGATCACGGCGTCATCGCGGTTCTGCAGCAGAAAGCCGATGGACATGACCCTCAGACCGGCCTTCTCGATGGGCAGGATCGAATCCTCCTTCATCGTCACTGCCGCATCCTCCAGGTGGAGCATTTTGGGAACGCTGGGCCCGTGCATGTCCACGTCCAGAAGTCCCACGCGTTGGCCCGCCGACGACAGCGCGACGGCGAGATTGACCGCGACCGTGCTCTTGCCCACGCCTCCCTTGCCGGACAGGACGATGATTTTGTGCCTGATCTGTTGCAGGCGTTCTTCCAGGACTTGCTGATCGAGGAAGGCATCCATTGCCTCCGCCGAACCGGTTGTTTCTGCAGCAGTGCTTGGCTTCTTGTCGCCCAGACACGAGGTATCAGCCTGGTGGTCAATCTCACTCTGATCCATGTTAATTCCTTTCGGCGGCATCATATATTCAACGTGGTTCCGACGCCACACGGAAAACAGTGGCCGGGAAACGCCGCCCCAAGCGCAGCCACAGCCTTCGCGCCGGTACAATGCGCCGGGTACAGCTTCTCGATAGAGAACTGTCGCAAGGCCTCAAGCGTCCACGCGATCCGCTCGTCTGAGGCGGACCGCAAGTGCATGCCGCCCAGAACCGCGCGAATCGGATGCCCGCCCGTCAAATGCCGGATGCGGTCCAGCGTGTTGATCACACCGGCGTGGGCGTAGCCGAGCAAGACAACCGTTCCGCCAGGGGTCCGAAGGAAGAGGGACTGATCATCACGCAACGGATCAACGCGGCAGCCTTCCGGGTCTTGGCGGAATCCTTCATCCGCTTGCTCCTCTGGGTGGCAGCGGGGAATCTCGCCGGTGAGAAAGAGGTCGGGGGCTATTTCCGTCAGGCCAGCAACGGTGCGAAGGCTCGTACCCCGTTCGCACAGCAACGTGAGGCTGCGGGCCGGCATGCCAATGTATCTCACGCCCGAATCGGCCTGCCGATATTTGGGTTGCGTGGCATCGCGATGGACATAGATCGTGACTTCCGCGGCGGCGAGACGAAACAGATCCACCAAACCACCGCAGTGGTCATAAGTGATCGCGCATAAATAACTTGCACAAATTACTATTGATCGATTTGAGGGATTGTGTGATAACACCTGCATGCAGGATGCACAGATGATCGCACGGATTCAGAGCAAGTACCAGTCGTTGGAGCCGGAGATGGAT
>CAYHAJ010000435.1:0-7943 GCA_964354535.1 uncultured Pirellulales bacterium | reverse complement strand
TCGAGGGCGTCCCGCCCCCGAATCGCGGGCAGGATGCCCGCGACACGCAAGGGCGAGACGCCCTCGCCACGGGCCTGCGCGACGGCATCTGACCCGCGCTGATCGCAAGAACGGTCATGCACCCGGTACGGCAGTCCTGTTTCCGACATCAGCTATTCCTCCGGCTCGGACGATACGGCGGTACGGTCTTTGGTGATCTCGGCGAGAAGCGTGGTGGCGTAGCAGCCGGCGTCGAGCTCGAAGCGGAATTCGAGATAGGGACCGAGGTCGTCCTGGCCGGAAGTCACATTGGCGTTTCGGGGCTGGAAGCGCAAACGGTGCCGCGCGAAAGGCGTCGTCTGCTCGATGCGAGGGGCAGCCGACATGGCGGTCCGACTTGCCAAGATCGTGCTCCGAACAAAGACATTGGAGATTCGCCAACGTCGTTTCGCCGCCACTTGCCCACGGGATGATGTGATCGACGTGGAGTTGCACGCCCGCTTTGCCGGCTAAGCTCCTCGCCGGGATTTCGTGCGCCTGCCGGACCGATTCGTTCGACCCGCCAGACTTCTCTTCACGTGAGATAATGCTACCGTTGGTGCTCTCTTTTCCAGTTCTTTGGCCTCACGGAGGCAACGCAAGTCTTCGTAGTCCTCCAGATCCTCCTGGATTTTGAGGAAGTCAGCATAGGAGAGAACAGCGAACTCCTTTTCCCCGTTCTTCCTGAGGATCTGAGCTTTTGGGATTCTCATGACAACCTCCACTATCGGTATGCTTCGCGTCGATGCCGGACACGATAGACAACGATTGACTTCCCTTCGATCTCAAACAGGATCCGGTAGTCACCGACAGGCAAGCGATATTCACTGGTGAAGCCTGTCAGACGCTTTACGTCGCCCTTCAGGTCCGTGCTCATGGCCTCAATTTTCGCCAAAACGCGCGACTGAACGTGGGTCGGCAGGCCCTTGATGTCTTTGACGGCTCCGGGTTTGAGTTGAACATCGTATTTCACGTGGCTCAAGTACTCCCAACATCCGGTTCTGCTGCGCCTACTGCAGGAATCATAGCACGGCCTATCGGTCGATGCAACAGAATCGCCAAGCGAGTCTACGGCAGGCTGCATGCAAGGAAGAAATACGGACGCAAGACTATTCCTCCGGCTCGGAGGATGTGGCGGCGCGGTCTTTGGTGATCTCGGTGAGGAGGGTGGTGGCGTAGCAGCCGGCGTCGAGCTCGAAACGGAATTCGAGGTAAGGGCCGAGATCGTCCTGGCCGGAGGTCATGCTGGCGTTTCGGGGCTGGAAGCGCAGGGGGCGGCGACCGCCTCGGGCGCCGAGATGCTTCATCTGGCGAAAGTCGTTTTCGTTCAGGTCCTCGGCGTCGAGGATGGGGTTTTCGATTTCGCCCGCCGGGCCGGTGAGCTTGGTAGTTCGGCCACCGAGCAGGGGGCCGGTGGGGCTGATCTCGAAGCGGTCGCAGCGGGGCTGCTCCACCTCGGGCTGCTCAACGTGGAAGCAGGCGCCGTTGACGTGCAGGTAGGCCATGTCGCCCAGGAGCAGCTTGTCGATGTTCGGCATGCGGGCGGCGAGGACGCGGTTGAACAGGTGCGACTGGTAGGCGGAGATGAAGAGGCCCTTGAGGTGCTTGTCGACGGTGTAGTAGACCCGTTTCTTATTGCGGATTGCGGATTGCGGATTGCGGATTGAATCAGCGCCGCCTTCCGCTCTCTGTCCTCCGTTCTCTGTCTTCTGTCCTCTGTCTTTGCTGCTCGCCAGAATGCGCAGCGAGCGGCGTTGATCGAAGAAATGCCCCGGCCACAGTTTGGCGGCCTCCTCATAGCGGCCCTGCTCGTACAAAGCGCGGGCCTGGAAGACGGGCGGCGAGTCCAGTTCTTCGCTCGGGTGGCCCAGGAGCAAATCGGCAAAGGCGTCCACGTCGTTCTTGGCGACTGCCTTGCCGAGCAGGTGGTTGTCCTGATGGTTGCCAAACCGCTGGGGACCAAAGTAGTTGGGAACCCCGCGCCGGCTGAGGATGGATAGCGCCTCCTGGGCGATCTCGATCGCCTGCGGCAGCGGCAGGGCGAGCTTGCGGAGACGGACGACGAAGCGGTTGCCGGCCAGATGGCCGGGCTTGAGCTTGTTTGTATGGCGCGTGGTCTGCACGACGCGGACCTCGGGGAGGGACACCTGCTCCAACTGCTGGGGCGCAACGTGCTCGATGGAGATCCATTGCCGCGCCACCGCCTGGGCGTCCTTCAGGCCCGCCAAGCCCATATCCCGGCGCGAGACGTTCAGGACCCGGGCGAGGCGGTCGAGGGCCTCCCGGGTGCCGATCCCTTTCTTCTCGATCAGGGCGTAGATGTGGGTGCCGGAGCCGCTGGCCTCGTAGAGCGGCAGCTCCTCCACAAAGAAATCCTCCGGCCGGGTCTTGATGACGCCGCCCACGCCGGGCAAATCGATCGTAAGAAATGGTAGTGAATCTTGCATAATGTGCTATAAATACATCGTTTTTCACGAATGTGCAAGGGAAGACGTGTGTTTGGTTTCAAAGAGAGACGTCGAAAGAAGATCGCGAGCCGGCCTTTCCCGGAGGCGTGGCTGGTGCTGCTCCAGAAGAACGTGCCTCTCTACAGCCGGCTGCCGGAGGCGGATCAGGAGGAGTTGCAGCGGCACATCCTGATTTTCATGGCCGAGAAGCGATTCGAAGGCTGCGGCGGGCTGCGGATGACCGACCAGATTCGGATCACCATCGCCGCCCACGCCTGTATCCTGCTGCTCCATCGCAAGACCGACTACTATCCCGGCATGAAATCCATTCTTGTGTACCCCCGTGCCTACCTCGCCGCCAACATCCGCCATGTCGGCGCAGGAGTCGTCCTGGAGACGGAAGATGTGCGGGCGGGCGAATCCTGGCACCACGGCGCGGTCGTTCTGTCCTGGGATGATGTGCGGCGTAGCGCCGCCGACCTCGGCGACGGCCAGAACGTCGTCTTTCACGAGTTCGCCCACCAACTTGACAGTTCGAGCGGCCGGGGGGATAGCACGCCGGTGCTGCGGGATCGGTCGAGCTTCAGTGCCTGGGCCCGGGCGCTGGGCGAGGACTTCGAGCGGTTCCAGCGCGATATCGAGGAAGATCGTACCGACGTCCTGGACGAGTACGGAGCGACCGATCCGGCGGAATTCTTCGCCGTGGCGACGGAATCGTTCTTCGAGAGGCCCAAAGATCTGCAACAGACGTACCCCAGACTCTACGCCGAGCTCAAGCGGTTCTACCAGCAAGACCCAGCCGCATTCGCTTAAGAACCGCCGGCTTCGCTATTTACAATTCGTCGCTTACCATGTACTATCTGGCCTCGCGCATCGGGCAACATTCGTAAATCGCAAGTGGCAAATAGTAGATCGAGTGTGGAAGGCAGTCATGGAGAATCATCGTAACAGTAATCGCAAGAAGAAGAGAAGTCAGGGGTTCCGCTCCCGCCGGGTAACGAAGGGGGGGCGCAAAGTGCTCAACCGCCAGCGGGCGGTGAAGGCCGGCTATAAGAAGCGCAAGCCCGGCAAGGGCATCAAGAAGAAGAGCAAGTAGGGCGAGCCGCCGCGTTCGTCTTGCTGTCGTAGGGGCAACCCCCCGTGGTTGCCCTTCCAGCATGGGCAGGCACGAGGGCCTGCCCCTACGGGCGCGTGATTGTTGATGCGCTCTGACGGGATGACCGCCATGTGAGGGCGTGGATCTTGGGACTGGAGGGCCATTGTGAACCGTTTCTCTGTCTTCCTGGTCGTAGCCGTTTCGTTCTTCGCGGTGCCCTGCCTGGGGCAAGCGCCTTCGGATGGCTTTGTTCTCGTCCAAGGCGGCGCCTTCCGTCATGGCACCGGCAGCAACCAGGGAGCATCCGCACGGGTGGAGGACTTTGAAATCCTCGACCACCCCGTGACGAACGCCGAGTACAAGGCATTCGTGGAGGCTACCGGCCACCAGGCTCCTCTTCATTGGGAAGGGGGGAGAATTCCAACGGGCAAGGAGGACCACCCGGTCATCTTCGTGAATCGGCCGGATGTGTATGCCTATCTTCGCTGGAGGACGGCCCGGGAGGGGCGGATCTACCGGCTGCCGACCTCCCTGGAATTCGAGTACGCCGCGCGGGGCGGACTGACCGGCAAGAATTATCCTTGGGGCGACGACGATCCCGAAGGGCGGGCGAACTACGACGCCGAGGGAAACCGCCGTTTTGACCGCTGGCAGGAGTATCTCCAACCCGCCCGCTGGGGTCCGAAGAACGGCTACGGCCTCTGCGGCATGGCCGGCAACGTCTGGCAGATGGCCGCCGACAACCACGATCCCGCCATCCAGCAGTTCAAGTATCGAATTACGGACCCGGCCGAGATCGAAAATGCGGTGCTGGGAGGCTCCTGGGCCAGGACCAGGAACTATCTCAAATGTGGCTCCCGCCTGGGCATCTCCGCCGGCATTCGCCATCCGGATCTCGGCTTTCGCCCGGTGCGCCAGCCGCAGGGAGCGGACTGGACGGTCCAGAACCGCAGACTCACGGGTGTTTCTCTGGGCAGCGGCAAGGTCTTTCTGACTTGGGCGTTGCTCGGCTCCGATCGGAGCTCGACTCGGTTCCACGTCTATCGGGCCGAGGAGAGAAACCACGCGGGTTTCCGCGTCAGCAAAGAGCCCGTGAGCGAATCGACTACCTTCGTCGATTCCGGCCTGAAGGAGGACCGGCGCTACCAGTACTACGTCCGGCCGGTGGACCAGGCGGGCCGCGAGGGCCGACGCTCTGAATGGGCGGGCGTGACGGTGACGGAGAAGGAGTCTGCCACGCTCGTGACCTTCGCGCCTCTGTACCAGCAGGGCTCGCTCGTGCCGATCTTCGGCGACCTCAATGGCGACGGCACGCTCGACTGCGTCATCCGGCTGGACAACGGCAACAGCGAGATGTCGCAGGACCCGGGTCTGCCGGTGCAACTGGAGGCGTTCACGTCCTACGGCCGCTCCCTTTGGCGCAAAGACATCTGCTCTCACGACCACTGCTACGGCAGCGCCAACAACGTGCCCTTCAACGTCTGGGACATGGACGGAGACGGCAAGGCCGAGGTCATCACCCGCCTTCAGATCGGCGATGACGTGTACGTGGCCGTCCTCGACGGCATGACAGGCCAGGTGAAGTTCAAGACCAAGTGGCCCGACATGGTCTCCGACTTTGCGAAGTCCTCCACGCGGATCCACCAGTCCATCGCCTACCTGGACGGCAAGCACCCCGCCGTCATCACGCAGACCGGCCTCTACGAGAACGAGGTCTTCGTCGCCTACGACAGCCAGTTGAAGGAGCTCTGGCGCTTCAACAGCTTCGCCGAGACCAACGGCAGTGGGGGCCACAAGATCGAAGTGGCCGACGTGGACGGCGACGGCCGCCAGGAGGTCTTCAACGGCACGACCTGCCTGAACCACGACGGCACGGTGCGCTGGTCGGTCTATCGTCAGCACCCGGACATCGTCGCCATTCACGACCACCTGCCCGACCGTCCCGGCCTGGAGGTATTCTTCATCGTCGAGTCCAGTGTCCACGCGGGGATCTACATGGTGGACGCCAATTCGGGCCAGGTGCTCTGGAAGATCAACCGCGAGGACGACCCGCGCTGGACCCACGGACACAGCGGCTGGTCGGCGGACATCTGGGCCGGCTCGCCCGGCATGGAGTGCGTGTCCGACCGCGCGGGGCATGGCGGCGATCCCCTGGTCCTGTACAGCGCCACCGGCCGCCCTCTTCTCGAACCGTTCCCGGACGGCTGGACGCCCCTCGAATGGGATGGCGACGCCACCCGCGAGCTTCTGAACGGCCGCGGCGAAATCGGCGACTTCAACGGCCAGAAGATCATCCCCGCCCCCGAGGCCAGACCAGTCCTGCCTTCGCGCGGCGGCGTGATGATGACCGCCGATCTCTACGGCGATTTCCGCGACGAGCTGGTCGTCTCCACGACAACCCCCGAGGGCAAACGCACGATCTCGGTAGTGACCGCTATACATCCCATCTCCGGCAAGTACGTGACGCCAACCGAAAGGCTCGACTACCGCCTCTGGCTCGCCCGCAACATGGGCGGCGGCTACAAGTCCATCTACGACTGCCCGCTGAAAGCCGCTCGTGCGGATTGAGCCACCTGTTTGGAGTACCGCCTTTAGGCGGGTCCGAGATGTCCCCTTGCCACTTAAAGCGAAGGAAGGTGTAGCCGAGCCGCCCTCGGCTGGGGATGTGGCAGTCGCAGGGTGGGGCTTGCCGCATCAAAACCCCCCGGGAACAATAGAATTTCTCGCCCGCTGGCCAATTGGCTTTGTTTCGCACGAAAGCCCATGAGGCAGGGGTCGGGCACTGGGTGCCAGGTCGCCGGTCCCCGCCCCGAGGCCAACTCGAATTGGCTCGGCAATGAACTGGGGATTATGTTGGCGACTTCGGTGTCTCGGTGGTGAGTTCACAGCGGCTCGTACGCTGACAATTCGGCAGCACGAAGGCTGATATCGAGGCCGCGGGCCTCTGTCGCGCGGCCTTCTTTGTGCGAAACCAGCCTAAACACGCCCATTTTACGTTCCTTTCGCCCCTCCAGGACGCTTGGCCCAAGAATTGCTGTCACCTTTCTGTTCACCCCGTTTCTGTAATGGAGAAGAAGTTACAGTAGTCTGGGCCGTGACAGGAGATTGGCGATGTTCGAGAGAACGAAGGATGACAGCGAGTTACTCCGGGCCAGTCTTCAAGGCAGCTCGCAGGCATTTGGGGCCCTGGTGGGCCGGTATCAATCCCTGGTATGTGCCATCACGTATAGTGCCACCGGCAGTGTGGAACGAAGCGAGGAGCTGGCTCAGGAGGTCTTTCTCCGGGCGTGGCGGAGCCTGAGCCAGCTCCAAGACTTAAGCAAGTTCCGGGCCTGGCTGTGCAGCATCGCCCGCAGCACTGTGCAGAACTGGTTCCGCGACCGCCAGCGCGACGTGGTCGGGCGGGCGGTTCCCCTGGAGGCCGCCGCCGACAAGCCCTCGGAAGAATCCGGACCTGAGGAGACAGCGATGATCCGGGAGCAAAGAGCCGTCGTCAGCCAGGCCTTGGGCGAGATCCCGGAATCCCTGCGGGAGCCTCTGATTCTCTTCTATCGCGAGCAGAAGTCCATCCGGGAGGTGGCAGGGCAATTCGGCCTAACGGAGAATACCGCCCGGCAGCGGATTTCCCGCGGGCGCCGCCTGCTGCGTCAGCAGGTGGCCCACATGGTGGAATCCACCGTCGCGCGGAGCCGGCCGGGCAAGGCTTTCACCACCGCCGTGATCGTGTGTATCGCCGGCACAGCGGGCAAGAGTTCCGCGGCGATCGCGGCCGTGGGGGCGGCCTCGGCAGCGGGCAAATCGGCCGGCCTCGCTTCGCTGCTGTCGGGCGCTACTGCCAAGATTGCGGCTGTCGCGGCCGCCCTGGCGCTCGTCACGGCGGGCTTCCTGGCCTACCGACAGTTCGTCAAGTCGGCCGAGCCGGCCGGTCGGGACCTCGCGGCGACAACCATCTCGAGGGAGTCTCTGACGGAAGCTGACCCCAGCCCGCGTTTGGCGGCAGGGCGGACGATGGCGGACGCGCCGCGCCGGGCAGAGCCCAGCCCGGGCATGCCCGCGCTGGCCTCCCTGGTGGCGGGAACCGTCGAAGGAATACCTCGGAGCGTTGGCTCAGGAGCAGAAGCGCGTGGGTCCTTGGAGTCCCGACAGACAGGCCGTACAGGACTTCCCGATGGCGCGGGCCTGCCTTGGACTGCACTCGAAGGCGGCAGCGATGCCGCCGGGCATAAAGCAAATGAGAAGTATTGAATCATTCGGGTTCATTCCCCGCGGCTTGCCGCGTGGAAGCGGTAAGCCGATTGTTTCGATACCTCGCAGCTTGCTGCGAGGTAGTTCATTTAGGAGCGGGAGGATATCTGCAATGAAGGCACTCTGGCTATTTTGGC
>CAYHAJ010000434.1:0-16141 GCA_964354535.1 uncultured Pirellulales bacterium | reverse complement strand
CGGGCCAGGAGTCATTATGCAAAACAAACCCAATTTCCGTCGGCGCCGGTGCGGGCCGGGTTCCCGACGGCATAGAGACTACCGAGGACTTATCTCGCAACGAATTGTGCAAAACAAACCCAATTGGCGCCGGAACCAGTGAGACCGCGGTTTTTGAGGCTGAAAAGGGCCGGTGCGACTCCACGCCGGGCGGATCAGGGGAAACAAAGCCAATTTCCCGGCGCGATCCCTCGTCCCTGCCGGCAGTTCGCCGGGTGGCGTGAGAGTCCCGGGGCCGCGAGAAGGCAAGACAATCGCGCCGCGAGCAGCGAAAGAACGCGCACAGAAGAGGAGAACGTCTTGTAGCACAGGCGCCCTCGGCTGTGTCTGGCGGATTCCCCAGCCGGCGGTGGACTTCACGCCGCCGGACGGGTCGGAGCCGCCGTGCGCGGCGATGGTCCGATAGAAGACCCCGAAGATCCGCGTGCAATGGGTGCAGGCGCGTGCTACAATGGAATTTGTGCGATGCCGACGATGACCGGACGAACCGCACATGGCATCGTATCGATAATACCGCCGGCCTGACGAGTCTTGACAAGTAAGATCGGTAATCCGGTCCAGATATGGCCGGGTGCCACGCCCAAGCGAAGCTTGAGCGTGTTCTCGGTGTGCGGAGGAGCACGGTCAAACAAGTCTGGCCGTGGCACCCAGACATTACCGAAGTTATCCGTCAAAGCTCATTAGGCTAAAGTCGGCGGCTTCCCGCCGGAAAGTGGCCCGCGTGGATGCAGTCCCTCCGGGACTACTGACCGTGCAGGAAGACTTGAGATCCTGATAGGAGCAGACAGGTGATGAGCCGCCAAATCATAAATCGTAAATCATCAATCATAAATCCCAGGGCGTTCACGCTGATCGAGTTGCTGGTCGTGATCTCGATCATTGCCCTGTTGATGGCGATCCTGATGCCGACCCTGCAGAAGGTCCGCAAGCAGGCCAGGCACGTGATGTGCCGGTCGAACCTCAAGCAGTGGGGTCTCGTCTGGGCGATGTACATGGAGGACAACAGCGGCAAGTTCCCGCCCTACCTCGCCGACACGTGGATGCGGCAGCTTACGCAGTACTACTCCAACACCCACGCCCTGCTCTACTGCCCCATGACGACCAAGACCTTCGAGGAGGGAGCCCCGGTCCGCTACGCCGTCATCGGGACCGCCCGGGACCCCAAGGGCAGTTACGCCCTGAACGAATGGATTTACGACAGCCAGGACACCAGCGGCGGCCGCAAGCTCGAGTACTACTGGCGCAACACCGGCCACCAGGGTCTCAACAACGTGCCCCTCATGGGCGACGGTTCCGTGCGGTCGGACATCCAGCCGTTCTCGGTCGACACGCCGCCCACATTCGAGGGCGAGCCGCGCACCGGCGTCGGCACCGCCGGCAACGAGATGCGCCTCTACTGCATCAATCGCCACGATGGGGCGATCAACGTCCTGTTCATGGACTGGACCGTCCGGGCGGTCGGCCTCAAGGAATTATGGACCCTCAAATGGCACCGCCAATTCGATGTCACCGGCCCCTGGACCCGCGCCGGCGGCGCCGCTCCCACCGACTGGCCCCCGTGGATGCGAGCTTTCAAAGACTACTAACCAGCGATTCAGGGTGCTGCAACCAATGTGGCACAGATCAACTTCGGTAAGCATCCTTTCGATGCTTCACCCGGAGGATCTGAATATGGATGGACTTGTGATACACTTCGTAGAGAACACGATAGTCGCCGACACGTATCCGGTACGTGTGTTCGGTGCCTCGGAGTCTCCTGACGCCGGGGGGAAATGGATTGCCCGCCAGCGCCCCAACGGCCGCCACAATTCGCGGTACAGCCTGCCTGTCGATCTCCTTGAGCTCGCGAAGGGCAGACGCCTTCCATTCAATCCGGTAGGTAGCCATTGCGTTTCAGTTCTGCCACGAGGTCCTCATGCGAGATCGTCGGCTCTTCCCTGCGCTCTGCCAGGACGGCCAGATCCTCGATGTCCTCCAAGAGCTCCTCATATTCTTCAATAGACAGGATGACAGCTTTCCTTTTACCATCCGTGTCCGTGATGTACTCAGGCTTGATCGTAGGCATTGGCTGCATAGTAAGCTCGCTTACGGCTGCGGTTCATTCATCATCGTTGCCACACGCCAATCATTGTAGCGGCACCGCGGGCAGAAGACAAGAGTGTCCGCTCGACCGTGCGTGTGGCACCGGCGAGCATCCTGCCCTCGGTGGCCCAGAAAATCTTCTCACACAGAAAGAAAACACTTGACGCGTGTATATCGTAGGCTATACTGTGGAATATGTTGACAAGATCGAAGCATTCTACCGGGAACGGGAAAAAGGTGACTGATCCGGCCAAGCCGTTTCGCCCGGCGATTCTGGAAGAGGCCCGCGAGATTGCCCGTGGCTACAAGCTCACCCTCGAGAAGAGCGAGCGCCTCGGCTATGTAGGCTCGTCCGTCGAGATGCCGACCGTCTTTGCCGATGGCGCCACGCCGGAAAAGTGCTACGAGGCCACGCAGGAAGCGTTGAGCGTGGCCGTCGCCGCGATGCTCGAAGCGAGCCAGACCCCGCCCCAGCCCGCGGCTTTCATGAAGCGAACCACCCAAGTCAATGTCCGTCTCACGCACGAAGAGAAAGCCATGATTGCCGCCGCTGCCGCGAAGGCCGGCTTCAAAGGGCTCGCCGACTTCATCCGCACCACCGTCCTGGACCGCGCTTTGTTCAACCGGTAGTCGATCCCCTGCGTGTCACAATCTCCAGGTTTCCTGGTGCCCATCGGCACAGAGCGCAAACTTCCGCTTACCTTCTCGGACGTATTCCGCGAGCATGTGCTGCCGGCTCAGGGCGTCCATCCCCTCTGTCGGGGGCGTGTAGATGACCTGCAAGGGCTCTTTGGGCCTCCAGGGGTCCCTCAAACGATGGTTCTGAATCAAGGGAGCCACACTCGCAGGCCACGAGCCACAATGCAGTCGGGATTCCACGATCGCACGATACAGCAACCGGAGGTGCCTCTGCAGACGCAGGCTGCGCCAGCCTTCCCAGCTCAGGCAAAACAGCAGGCTCGTCAGCAGCCTCCTGCTGCGCGGCAACGCACTGGGATGATAGTCTTTCTGATCCACCACCGACACGGGATCCTCCCACACTCGCTGCGCGTCCACGTCGGCGCGGAATTCCTCCCCGTCCCCGGGATTCTCGGGCTTCAGATCCTTGGGCGGCCGCAACTCATGTAGGCCGTCCCCAACTTCGGTGACCCGTCTGCCTTCTCGATGCTTGGGGTGTGTCTGCATTTGCCGGTTCAGTTTCCTTACGCAGGCATTATGTGACGAGGCTTTCTTCTCCTGTCAGCCGTTTCCGATCGAGCGTGACGCCGGGACCGCGCCGGCGGACATGCCGCGTATTGCTCAACACCCCCTACTATAGTGTAGCACAGCAACTCTCCCCATGCAAGCTTCTGCCAAATGTGTGTCCAGGCCGACACGAAGATGCCGGAGGAGAACGGCTGTATGTCATTGCGTGCGCGGCGCGGCAATCTCCCCACCCTCGGGATGGAGACTGCTTCGCCGCTGCGCTGCTCGCAGCGGCAGGAACAGGGTCTGCCCTGTAAGTTTGTGTTGAGCCGGGGGCACGTGAAATAGGCTCCGAACCTCGTCACTATTCTCCTCGTAGAATGTCCCGGAGTGCGGAATCGCGGTTTCGTGCGCTTTGTGGAATTACAGTGTCGCAATTGTTGAAGGTTTCTCGCTCGAACGGACGAAATCACGAGAAGTGCGGTTCCTCGTGTGCTTCTCGGGGTCGCCGCGTCTTGAGAGACCGCCGTTAGCGGAGCGCCTGAGCTGGTCACGGATCCTCGATAGGCGAGAAAGGAGAGAGTCCCCGTGCGCATCTTGCTGATCAACCCACCTCATCCTGCCATCGGCAGCCGCATTCCGGATGAGCACTTGCCGCCGTTGGGCCTCTTGTCTATTGGCGGACCGCTGCTCGACGCGGGACATGACGTGCGGCTCCTGGATGCCGAGTTCGGTCCCATGCCCCTCGAAGAGATCGTGACCCAGGCCGTGGCGTTCGCGCCCCAGGCCGTTCTTCTGGGACATTCCGGCTCGACCTCGGGCCATCCCGCCGCCGCCCGGATTACGCGTGCCCTTCACGCCGCCCTTCCGGCGGCCTGGATTGTCTACGGCGGTGTTTTTCCTGCCTATCATTGGCGGGAGATCCTGACCCAGGAGCCACAAATTGATGTCATCGTGCGCGGCGAAGGCGAGGAAACGATTCTGCGTGTGATCGACGCGATCGAGACTGACACCCCACTCGATGACGTGCCCGGGATTGCCTATCGATATGAGGGCGTGCCGCGTGCGACGGCGCCCGCCCCGATCATCGAGGATCTCGATGCCTTCCGGGTTGGCTGGGAGCTCATCGACCACCGCCGCTACAGCTATTGGGGGAATCGCCGGGCCGTCGTGGTGCAGTTCTCCCGTGGTTGTCCCCACCAGTGCAGCTACTGCGGGCAGCGGCCGTTCTGGCGGCGCTGGCGGCACCGCGACCCGCAGAGATTTGCCGCCGAGCTCGCCTGGCTCCACCGCACCCAGGGTGTCGAAGTCATCAACTTCGCCGATGAAAACCCGACCGCCTCCCGCCCGGCCTGGCAAGCTTTCCTGGAGGCTCTCATTGCCGAGGATGTTTCGCTAACGCTGGTGGGCTCCACCCGGGCCGATGACATCGCCCGCGACGCCGACCTCCTGCCCCTGTACAAGCAGGCCGGCGTCGCCCGGTTCCTCCTAGGCATCGAGAGCTACGACGAAGAAACCCTGCGCATGATCCGCAAAGGCGCCACCACTGCCAAAGACCGGGAAGCGATCCGCTTGCTACGCGCGCACGACATCCTGTCGCTGACGACCTATGTCGTCGGGTTCGAAGAAGAGACCGATCAGGACTACTGGCGGAGCCTGCGGCAACTGCTTTCCTATGACCCGGATCAGATTCAGTTCGTGTACGTGACGCCGCACCGCTGGACGCCCTACTTCGGGGAAGCCGCCGACCGACGAGTCATCCAGACGGACCTCTCCAAGTGGGACTACAAGCATCAGGTGCTCGCCACCCGGCACATGGCACCGTGGCGGGTTCTGCTGTGGGTCAAGTTCATGGAGATCGTCCTCCAGTTCCGGCCGCGCGCCTTACGGCGGGTCCTCGCCCACCCCGACCTGCCGATCCGCGACGCGATGAAATGGTATTATCATATCGGCCGACGGGTCTGGCCCTACGAGATCAAGAATTTCCTGTTCCGGGACCACTGCCGGCGGACCGGCCCCACACTCGCCGAATTCTGGGGCCCGCCCCAGGACACGGAATCCCAGGGAACGCCGGAACCAATGACGGCGATCCCCAGCGACCTGGAGACCGCATCAAGACGTTGAGTGTCATTGCGAAGAACACGGCAAAGCCTGTTCCTATCGTGGGGGAGTCCCTTCGCTCCAGCCTACCGGCTCCGCCGGGCACAGACATCCAATCCGCTGGGTCGAAACCATCAGGGAGTCGAAGTAGCGCTCTTGCAGCCTGGGCGAGCCGGCGTTCCAGTAGTTCTCCAGGAAAATCGCGTTGATGCCATAGTTCGCATAGGTGCCAACGAAGTTCAGACCTGTCCGTCGGGCCTCCAGCTTGCCGTTGATCCAGAACTCCTGCACCCCATTCGATTGGCCAGGATCGTTCAGACGAACGTGAGCCTCGACGCAGAACCACGTGTCGGCATTCTGCGGCGCGAAGATCGGCGTGACCCCACGTTTGTAGCCCAGCCAGTGCAGATTGTCGAAATCGTTGTACTTCGTCGTCACAACGTTCCCGTTGCCGTCCACGCCGCTGGCCGGATCGACCAGCAGGAAGTTGCCGCTGCTCCATAAGTGGGCGATCATCGCCTGGGACCAGTTCGGGCCGGCGAAAACCGTGGCCCGGGAGAGCTTGGCCGGGCTCCCGGTCCAACCCGCCTGGTTCCGCAGGTACACCCGGTAGTAGATGTCCCGGAAGTCCTCGCCGGGCCGGAGGCCTGTATCGAAGTACTTGTCCGGCACCCGCCCGAAGGCGAGGTGCAGGGCCCCCGCACTCACTTCGCCGGGTTGGAAGCGCGCCCGCATACCGCGCGAGCCGTTCAAGCCGACCCCGTCCACGACGACGAAGTCGCCGCCATCGTTGTCATGTTCGAAGTACCGGCCCTGCCGTTTCAGAGGGGTGTTGTCTTCGAAGTCATCGCAGAAGATCCATTCCGGGTGGAGCACCTGCCAGTCGTTGCACTCGTGGCACGGTCCGGCGGCCTGGGTCAGCCACTGCTGCGACAACAGGGTCAGGTCCGTCAGGTCGATCAGGTCCAGGCCCGCCAGGTTATTGACATCATCCAGCTCCAGCCATCGACGCGCCAGAACCGCCAAGTCATCCAGATCGACGCGACAGTCCTTCGTGAGATCCGACCGCAGCGGCGGCGCATACAACTGTGCTCGGAGGGGGGCGCCGTGCAGCCACAGCCCCGTCACCAATGCGCAACACGCCTGGACAACGAACGGAGTCGCGACGCGGGCGGGCAACCACGCTGAGATCATACGCAAACCTCCGATAATCGGGCCTTCATCTTATCTCCGCGACCCCTCCCCTGCAATCCGCGACAGGAGTGCGAACAGGGCAAATGCAGGGTCATCGGAGATGTGGGTCGCAACGTCAAGTGCCGCTTGGCAAGGGCGACTTGGTCGTGCGCAGGATCACCTTCCAAGCCGTGGCGTAGCCTTTACCTGTGGTGGCACGTTGTGGGGCCGGACGCGGCCTCCCCTCAATTCTCCGGGCACACGATATTCGAATTCGGCCGGATGGCGATCCGGAATTGGGTCTGTATCGTGCGCGTAGAATTCTTGCAGACCACAGTCAGCGTGCCTTTCATTATGATGTCGCCCTCGCCACCCTCATAAAACACCACCTCGTAGGCCCCGCGAAAAAACTCGACGCAACCAGCGACGTCCACATTGTTTGTGAAGATGACGTCCCCATGCGTGGAACTCTTTGGCGTAAAGCTGGCCCCAAAACCACTGCTGAATCCCGGGACGCTGCCGCGGAGGGCAAAGGGTTTGTCGAAGTGACAAATGTCCTTCTCGGTGAATTGTGACGCCAGCGAGCTCGCATAGGCCTCGTAGGGACCCTCGATCCAATCGATCATGGGAAAGACGTACTCTCCCATGTCATAAGTGAAGGTCTTGAGGATCTCGACCAGGCCTTTCAGGCCCCCGGCTGGCCCCGGGGCAAGGCCGAAGGTGAAGCCGCCCAGAAAGATACTGGCCATGCTCTTGAGGCCCGCCTCCTCCGGCTGGGCCGACACGAGCACAGAGTATTCCTTGTCGACCGCCGTCGCCGTCTCCGGCAACTGCTTCTTCTGGGCTCTGCCGAGGATCAGCAGCTCGGCTAATCCCTCCTCGTTCGTCCAACTGCGGATCTGTTCGTTGTTGCCAAACAGCACGCGGTCCGGGAATCCTTCTCCGCCCGTGAATTTCAGTTCGGCCCCGGCGATCCTTTTCTCCTCGGGGAAGGTAACCGTAACGCCCAGGGCGCTGGAAAGAAGACTGAGCGTGCATTGAGTGAGCTGATCGCCGTTGGTCCAACGACCGGGATTGGACTCCAACCGCCAGGTAATGGTGGCGGTCTTTCCGTTCTTCGTCCCCTTCGTCCTCTCGAGCTTGTCCGGGTTCTGAATCCCGACCACGTCCATCGCGGCCAACTGCATCAGGAAGCTGACCGCAGCGGCTGCGACATTGACCCCACTGACTACTTGGCCTGTGATTTCGATCGTGTCTTTGGACACAGACAGGATCTGCTGGAGCATCTTGATCGTCCCTGGCAGCATCTTCCCTGTTGTTCCCCAGGCTTTCTGCACATCTTCCGGAAGTCCCACACCCACACCACTGCCAAACTTGCCTATGATCCACTTGATCACGTCGTCAGAGGAATCTATCCTGCAGGCATTGCGGTGTATCTCCTGCGCGATGCGAATCGAGGGATCGCCTACCGGCGGCAGGGCCGACTGTGCCGGAAGACGAGCCAGCGCCCCCGGCAGTGCTCCGCGCAGGGCCCCCCAGAAGATCACTTGGACCATGGGGATATCGAGGGAGGCAGTTTGGGCCGTGGTGGCGCCGTTCTCAATGTCCAGCTTCAAGCCACAGCGCAGAATGCGCTCCCGTGCCACGGCAGCCAGCAGGCGTACGGCCGGCTCCTCGCTTCCGAGGGCGAATCGCAGGTCGAACAACAGGGTGTCGCCCAGGGTCTGTGCCTCCTGCGGGTTGAGACCGAACAGCAGCCCCAGCAATCGCCCGGCGTCGCTGAGCAGGATGCCCCGACCGGGCTGGTCCAGGGTGGCGGTATACCAGATCTGCCAGTAGAGCGGGCCGATCCGGTCATCGCGGCGGTCCAGCGCCACGCCGTTCGCATCGATCACGGGAATACCCAGAACCTGGTACAGGCCCAGCCAGGCCGCCAGCTTGTCCGGGCCGGCCAGCGCATCCACGAGAGTACGCGCGGACTTCTCCGGGTCCTTCAGGGACACGGCCAGCGGAGCCGGCGGCGCAGGCAGCACAGGCGCAGCGACCGGATCTGCTTTGCCCTGATCCGAGGCGGGGGCATTGCCTGCACCAGCAACCGCCAGAGTAGCCAGATTGCAGTCGATCAACATCCAGGCCGCCAGCAAGGCCCAGACCAACCGGGACAGAGACGATAGCTGGCTTGGTTTATCCCCTATGGCCCTCGGTGCGGCTTGCCGCAACCGGCCCACCCGCTCGCAGAACCACTGGTGTAAGGTTCGGTGTTTCAGCTTCATTCGTTCCTCCTGTTCAAAGAGAGCCTCTTGCCGAAGCCCCAAAGCGTCGCGGCCCCCTGGACTGTGAGCCTGTTCATGACATGATCCCCCCAGGGGGTTAGCCCGTCGAAGCCACGGTCTGCGGTCTCGATGCGAGGTCAACAAGCCGGATACCAGGGAAGAGAATGGACACCCTTACCAACCCGACACGCACCACGTACTCTAATGTGACAGTATTCCTATAGTTATACTATTGTAACGGACAACAAGAAGAAGTCAACCGGTAATTATCATTGCGCCAGAGTCTTGTCCACACACGCCCGTTCAGCGTTGCACCGCGGGCGGGAACTCGCTACTCATTTCGGGAGGTCTGGCGCATGCGACGGCACGGGTTGACACAACCGACTGACAAGACGAACCACCAGGGGATGCACGATTGACGACAGAGAACAGCGTTGGGTGGCACGGGCAGCCTCGTTTGCTCGCGGGTGCCCGTGTCGCTGTGGGAAGGTCGGGACGGGGTGGCAGATGCAGGTGGCCGTCGCCCGCCAACGCTATCTGTAGATCGTCAGCGGCCTGCCAATGCCTCCAGCTTCCCGATCCACTCGTTGAAGTGTGGACATTGCGCCCGCATGGTATCCAGACCGATCTTTTGACTGATGAGAACGCCCTGCCTTCTTTTGGAATAGCGTGCGCTCAGCTTTTTGATTCTCTTGGATGGGGCGGTCTGCTTGCTGTCATTGATCTCTTCGGGCGAGTGAAATTGGCTTCTGATCCGTTGGATCTCTGAATCATCCGCCAGATCCAGCCCTTTGGCCAACAGAGCCGGGTCGCTGAATAGAAGGGCTTCGAACTCGTGCATTTGGATATACGGGATAAACCGCGAGCAATTGAACCTGTCTCCCAACTTGCTGGAGATATCTGCCAGGATCGCAGCTTCAATCAGGATGGGCTTCTCCGCGAAGGGCTCGTGTCTCGCTTCCTTTCGTTTCGGCCAACTCGTGGGCGGCATGCCGTAATAGTCGAACATCGTCGTACAGAGAACATCGGCTTCCCGTTTCAAAGTGCGCAGGATATGGTCACGGGCACGCGAATATTCACCGATGCCGCCCTTATGTCCGGGCTCTCCAATCAGTATCGGATAGAGGTATGTCTCTTGCCGGTTGAGGTGTGCCTGCAAGACGCTCTCAACGAAGGTCTCTTCGGTCTGCCCCTCGACCAGGACGTATACCCTAAGCATGGGAGGGTCTCCCACCGATCACATTCTTCTGCCACAACTCGCCGAGGGAATAGTCTTTCAGCCATTCCTGCAAATCTGCGGAGGACAGACGTTTGAAGACGGATTCCCCTTCCTTACGCTCGACCACAACGACGTCCTCGGCCTCGAAGTTGTCCAGCAGCAACGCGGATTGCGTGGACACGATCACCTGGGTTCTCGTGGCCGCTTCCTTCAGCAGTGCCGCCAATAGGTTGAGCGCGTAAGGATGCGATCCCAACTCGGGCTCGTCCATCAGAATGGTGCTGGGTGGATTCGGTTGCAGCAAGGCCGTTGTCAGGGCGATGAAGCGCAGCGTGCCATCCGAAAGCTGCGTCACAAGAAACGGATAATCGCTGCCTTTCTGCGTCCATTCAAGGTGAAGGGTCACATCGCCGTTGGACGGCCTGGGTCTGAACTTGAAATCGTCAAAGAAGGGAGCCGCCAAACGCACTGTGTCCCTGATCTCCTCGTAGGCGCTTTGATACTCCTCGCGCAACCTCAGTAGGAAGGCCCCGAGATTCCCGGCGTCGGGACGCAGGTATTCGTTATCGCGCACGGAGCCCATTCGCCGCATCGGGGCCAACGTGCTCGTGTCGTGGAAGTGATACACTACCCAACTCGATACTGATCCATAGATATTGAGTCCGGCGGCATCAAGGATCTGGGCTGCGCGTGATTTCCCTTCGCGGCATTCCTTGAGGAGCACAGACTCGCGAGTCCCCCTGGACACAACGTACATCGTACTGTCGTCTGAGTGACGTATGTACTCCTGCGCGATCACCAGATCGGCCAAACCGCCGAGGGCCAGATCGAATTCATAGGTGTGTTTGCCGAATTCGAGGCTCGCTGAGATGCGTTGCGTGTACTTCGGGCCCATGAAGAGAAAGCCATCAGCTCCCCCGTGCTTTAAGACGTAACCTTGAAGGTCTTCATCGGCCATCGCCCGAAGCAATCGAAAGAAATCTACAAAGTTGCTCTTGCCGGCGCCGTTGGCCCCGATGAGGATGTTCAGATTCCTCAGGGGGAAGTCCTCCAGGCTCCTGATGGACTTGAATCCTTTAAGCATGATCTTGTCAATTGGCTGGCCCATAGTCCTGAATTCCGTTCCTTACCTACGGCTGTGCCTACAATTAGGGTTTCGCAGAAACCGATGCCCAGTCCAGTAGATACTATTGCCTCCGTGGCGTCAAGATGCGAGTTGGTTTCGGACATGCAGTGGGACGGTATTATGCGGAGAGTGTAGCTGACACTTCCGCCATGATGGGCGAACAATACCGACAAGTCACAATTCAAAATGTATACTTCGGTGTCTCCTGGTACCTATTGTGGCAACGTGCTACACCTACAGATAGGCATATACGCAGCCCATACCTTAGATGCAATCAAAAGAAGGAAACCGGTCCCAAGTAGCCAATTCCTTACCCTGTACCATAGGTCTGCGGATCGCGAGCTCATATTCGCGAATTTCTCAGACTCCGCCCAGCTCTCCGACAATTCATGAATTCGCGAAGAAATCAAGTCCGGGCCCAGGATTTCGCCACTCGCCTTGTTGACCAATGTCCCGCCTTCAGGCAGTGATACCAACTGTCCCCTCTCTTCTTGCGCTCTCAACATTTCGTGGTCGTACCGATAGGCGATCAAAATCTTCTCGATACGTCGAAAACCAGCAATTACCGAGCCCACTAGCAACAAGAGCGCCAATAACTCAAGAGTATTGGGTGAGACTGAGATCCTCGCGGGCACAGAGCTCTGCGATACGTAGGCACAGAGCGCGCCTGTGATACCTGTCACAAAATAGTCGAACTTCTCTCTCGACTGGTGCCAATACTCATACACTTTATCGCTTCTTTGTGTTGCCATGCCTCTCCCGCCAAGCCATCAGAGCTTTCCAGTCTAGCCACGTGCCTGCACAACTTTAATGAGGCTCACACATCGCCACTCATACCTTTCGGAACGGTTGCGGGCCAATACACCAGCTATGGATTATGACTCGCTGCTAATCGACTGTAAAGGCAAAAGTTCAGATTGCAGGCGATAAAAGTTGTAGGTTGGAGGGAACTTTAGAGCTATCCCATATCGTGTTTAGCGTCTTTCCCCTGCGAGTTCCGGGTTTGAATTCCGGGTGAATTGCGGGGACGCCTTCAGTAATTCGCTCTCGATGGCTTGAGGCGATCAGACTATTTGGAGGTCCATTGGGCCAGCCGCCTTTCGACCTCCTCCTGAGGGACGGCCCCTGGTACCTTCTTGGCCTCTGTGGCTGATAACGGCAAGTCGTTAGAATGCCCCGATTCCCGCCGATCAGTCGACAGCGCGTGCCGAGATCATCTTGTCGAGGACATTGCGAGTAATCCGCTGGATGCGAGGGTCGGCTTGCCAGAAGTAGCGTTTCGGCGGATTCATGAAGCCCGGCGGCGTCGAGAGCACCATGTTCCACCAGCAGGTTCCGGCGTTGAAGACAAAGTTGCCCTTCTTGGCCCGGTAAATCGTGGTCGCGTAAGTTCCGCTCCGCGCTTCGCCGTTCCAGCCGTAGACGGGTCCACTGGCCAGGATGTCCAAGTCCTCGTGGTCCGCCAGAGGCGGCCCGTGGTACTCCCAGCCGACAAGCTGGGCGACGCGGTCGCCCTTCTTCATCCCCGTTCCCGCCAACGCCCAGTGGTCCGGGTCGTTGCAGAACCAGTCCGCAAAGCCGGTGCCGTAGGACGTTGACCCCATCAGGTCCTGCTCGGCCCGGAAGCCGCCGACCCTGCGGATCACACGATGGGGCCGGCCCTCCGTGCTCGGTAGGAGGGAGACTTCGCCCGAAATGCTGTTGCCGGACAGGAAGGCGAGACTGACGCCCGCGTCCCGCGCCTTCGTCACGTTGTCGAACATCTGCCTCGTCCAGTACTCGTCATGGCCGACCGAGACGAACACCTTGCCGCGCCGGAGGCCGGGACCGTCCGCGTGCGTGTCGACGTTCGAAATGTACGTGACATCGTAGCCTTCCTTCTCTAACCAGAAAGCCAGGGGGAATTCGAGCATCAGGAACTCGCCGGAGCCGTTGGTCAGCGGCTCGAAGCCGGCGGGAAAGCCGTTCCAATAGATCGCATAGGGCCGATCGAAGCCCACGTCGAAGGCGGGTCTGCGATTCGACGAGCCCCACGGATCTGTTTCCGTGTCGTACAGCGACCGCCAATTGGGCCAGCGGTTGTAGCTGAGCCACGTCAGATCGGAACACTGGAACATCAGGTCCGCCTTGCGGTCGTCCCGCACGATGAAGATCACGTAGCACTCGCCTTGCGTCTGGAGGGTGCTCAGCTTGCCCAGATAGACGCCACTGGTCCAGTCCTTCGGGATCTCCAGGCTGAAGCCTTTGGCCCACTGGCATTCTATCAGATGCCGGTCGCCATCCTGAGGGGTGGGCTGAGCAGACCCCTGAAGAGGCCCTACCGTCCGCATCAAGCGTGCGCCCGTGCCCCCGTAGTAACCCATGCGGTAGATCTCAGCTTTGTATTGGTCGGCCGGCTCGGTGCTGACATAGACGTCCAGTGTCTGGCCCGCTTTGATGCTCGTTTGGGAGCAGTACCCCTCCACTTCTTTGCGCCGGCGCCATCCCTTGTCGTATGGCTCATCGTCCGGAGCACCGATGGGCGGCTTCGATCCCTTCTTGATTTTGGTCAGAAGCCAGTCTGTCGTCCCGGCTTTGTCATTCTCGATCTGGATGACGTTGCGCGGCTCCGAAGCCCGTACCGGCACGTTCATCATCGCCAACCCCAAGACGGCCAATACCCAATTCCACCTCATGCCGAGCCTCTTCATGTCTATTCTCCTTCCTCGAGCGCCGCACTGATGGCGGCGCGTCTGCCGTACGCGAGACGACGCTTCGGGAACCCACGATCCATTCCGGAGTCCGTATCAAGTCTATTTGTCCGCGGGCGAGGCCGATCCCTCCGTGATCGGCGCCGGCTTTTCCGTCAACACGCGGCGCAGTTTCTTGAGAATCTCCGGCGAGGCGACCGAGCGATTCCGCATCACCAAGTCCGCGAAATTATCCGCCAGGACCTCTTCGGGGTGAATGAGGTACTGCGTGTTCCGCCCGATCTGCTCATAGAAGCCACCGAGTTGCTCCACCTCGACCAGTCGAGGCGATGCTCCAGCAGATACAGGCGTTCCATTAGTGGAGCCGGCTGGGCGGTCCACGAGAAGGAACTGGAGTCGCAGGTAACGGAAGAACTCGCCCCCCTGCTCAACATCGTACTTCTGGGTCCGCGCGAAGAGCATCGGAACCGCCCACGTGTCCACCCCGGCAACCTGGACGCGGATGCAGTGGTTGTTCGCGGGCGCATCCGGGTTGGTGATTCTGCGGTCCCGGAGCGTCTCGGGGAACTCGACGGGACCGCATTTCACAAAACCGATGGCCTCGTAGAGCCGGTCGCGCAAGCCGGGGTTGTTTCGGGAAAGGATGTGAAACAACTCGTGAGCAAGGAGTCGGGGACTCAAGGGTCGGTCCGGCGTCAAGAGAGCTTGCGGCAGGATCAGAGCCTGGCCGCGAGTATAAGGAGCGCCGCCCTCTTCCGCGCCGGTGGTCTTGACCACCTGGATGACCTTGGGCCAGGGCAGGTCGAGTTGGTCCAAGGGTATCTTGAGCCGCATGAAGGCCAGGCCCACCGACACTCTCTCCGGCTCGGTCCAGTCCAGCACGCTCTGGCGCAGGAATTCGAGGAACTCCGCTTCGGACACGTCACGATCCGTCTGCACCCGGGCCGCACGATCGAAGGGGCTCAGCGCCCGAATGAAATCATCACGGGTGGTCAGAATCCGGCGGCCTTCGTCCACGGTGGCAAACGTCACCGTCGCGTCGCCGCGGAGCTTAGCCTCGGCATGACACACGGCCACCACCGCCAGGACAAATCCACACATGATGATCGACTTGCTCATGCCTTTCTCCCATCCCTTGTGGCATTCGACCGCAGCCTCCAATCGGTAGCCCTGTTGATTGTAGGGTAAAGCCACGGAGAAGACAAGCGGAGAGGAGCCGGCTGTCAGTCGTCGGCCGACAAATGAACAATAAGCGCTTTCCGGCAATAGTGTTGTAGGGAATCCGGCTTGAGACAGGCGGTGCGAGGCAAAGACCATTACCGGCGTTCCCAGAGCGTGGGCTTCGTGGGCGAAGCGAAGCGTCCGGCCCCAGAGAGGCTGCGAACTCGAGAAGGTAGTGTGTCCTGAAAAATCTTGCCCCCTGGGGCGGCATGGGCTACAATCAGGCGGTTATCGCTACGTAATCGCATTGAAAGACGAGAGAACAGGGATGAGCAAACAACCGACGAATCGAAAAAGCAAGGCGATCTGCAGCTTTTGCGGCCGCTCCGGCAGCCAGGCGGATACCTTGATCGAGGGGCCGGACAACGTCTTCATCTGTCCGGAGTGCGTGGAGTTGTGCCACAACATCATCAAGCAGAACCGCCGGCAGGTCGGCGGCCACCGCACGAACGTCAAGGAGACGCCGAAGCCGCGCGATATCAAAGAGTATCTCGACCAGTACGTGATCGGCCAGCATGGGGCCAAGAAATACCTGTCCGTAGCGGTGCACAACCACTATAAGCGGCTGCTCCACGGCGACAGCGGCGACAGCGACGTCGAGCTCGACAAATCGAACGTCCTGCTGATCGGGCCGACCGGCACGGGCAAGACCCTGCTCGCGCGCACGCTGGCACGGAAGCTGCGGGTGCCATTCGCCATCGCCGACGCCACCACGCTGACCGAGGCCGGCTACGTCGGTGAGGACGTCGAGAACATACTGTTGAAGCTGATCCAGAACGCGGGCAACAGCATCCCCGCGGCCGAGCGCGGGATCGTCTACATCGACGAGATCGACAAGATCGCGCGCAAGAGCGGCGACAACCCCTCGATTACCCGCGATGTCTCGGGCGAGGGCGTGCAGCAGGCGCTGCTGAAGATCATCGAGGGCACCGTGGCCTCGGTGCCGCCCCAGGGCGGGCGCAAGCACCCCAACCAGGAGATGCTGCGCATCGACACCTCGAACATGCTCGTCATCTGCGGCGGCGCCTTCGTC
>CAYHAJ010000433.1:0-22762 GCA_964354535.1 uncultured Pirellulales bacterium | reverse complement strand
GATCGTGTGAGTTGCGTCCGCGGAACTGTTACTACCCCTCGATTGCACAGGACCGGGAAGCGAATAGTTAATATCTATACGCTCCCGTTCTGAGGTCATGATACCGGTTCCGATTGATCCCACAGCGTCTCGGGCGCGATGTCGATATTCCCCGGCCAAACCACCGTACCGTTGGCAACCCTGGCCTTCAGGAACAGCGGGGAATCTTTGAGCCGCGAGAACGGCTTCTTATTCAGCAAGGGCTTCATATCGAAGCGACGTTTTTCACCGTTTTCGAACACGATCAGCAAGGTGTAATCCTTCTGGGCGGCAACGCTGACAACGTCCAAGAGTGTTTCCATGAAAGCTACCTCGTTCATTGCAGAGGGGCGATGCGGAACGGTTCGTCTCCCGCGACGGCCAATTCCCAGTCTGCGAGTAATTCATCCTTGTGAAGATCCACCCAGACCTGCACCATTCTCAACTGTCGTAAGGGAATCTCACCCGCAAGGACAGATCCGTCTTCGATGGCCACCGAGGCCTTGTGGCCCTGGTAGCGCACGTGAATATGGGGCTTGTGGGTCGACTCGTGTCTTCGCAGTAGATCGAAACGAGGATCCCGTAGAACATGGATATCGTCGGCATCTCTTGCGCCCTGCATCGAAACCGTGAACTGCTCTTATCTTGTACTCACCGAATATTATACTCCGTACCCGCCTCACACGCCAATAGCAGCAGCCTGGGCAAGGAGCGAGGCAAGCGCCGGGTTAAGCTCTCTGACATCTCCTATTCCCCCGCCGTCTTGTGCAGTTGGCCTTGCTCCGCGGTACAGGTTCAGGCAGAATGATAGCGTGTCGGTGGACGAGGAGGAAGTTGCCGCAAGAGGTGCCTTATGTGCCTGCCGAAAGTGGCGACGAAGATCACGGCCCTCGATGATGGCGAGAAATCGTTCGAGGCGGTCTTCCTCGTGGATACGGGAGCGACCGATTCGATGGTGCCCGCTCCCGAGTTGGAGAAGATCGGCCTGCGGCGGGAGGGTAAAATGACCTACGAGTTGGCGAACGGCGAAATCCGGGAGTACGCCTACGGTTTGGCCCGGATCCAGTTCCTGGGCGAGATCACCGCCGGACGGGTCATCTTCGGCGAGCCCGACTGCGAGCCGCTCCTCGGCGGCACCGCTCTCGAATCGGTAGGAATTATGGTCGACCCGGCCAGCAAGACGCTTCGTCGCCTCCCGGCCATCCCGTTGAAGTGAAAAGGCTTGAGGCTGGGCTTGAATCTGGCCAGCAATGGGAGAGGGCTGAAATCCCACGATCCAGCTCGTGATATCCACTGACGCCTGATTCGGGGCCAGACGCCGTCACCCCCTCGTATTCGAACGTCGCAATGCGATTAGTCCACCTCTTTCCGCTCACTATACCCTTTATAGGGAATGGAAACATCGTTGATATCCACTCGCAGAACCTTCTCGTCAGTCAAAGCCTGGCCGGAGTAGCGAATTGAGACCCGCCCTTGACCGTACGGGTCCTTGTTCACGCTGTCAAAATCTCCGAGAACGGCTCGGAGCCTAAATCCCTTAAAGTAGGTGTCCAGCGAACCCGGAGGAATGTCCCAAATTGTGAGGCCCGATTTCTCTGCCACGGCAATGATGCTGCGAATTATCGCAGGCAAGTCCGCGTCATAATAGCCGATCTCCACAGCCAAATGTCGCACCGGTTGAGCAAACTCCGTTGTGTCTACGTCTGGGCCAGCATACAGGAACCTTGGACTCACCGGCACAGCTATTCGCACCGAGTCCGCCAGAGAGGCACCGGGAACGATACGTACGTACGTTCCTGCAGGCAGTCCCATACGCCACATCGCGGTTGAGGGAACATCCAGCCGTTTTCTGATCAGAAGAGTCTGCTTGTCGGACGTCAGAAACACCTCGAAAGGCTGGGAGGAGCTGCTGCTGCTACAGACCCAAGCGTCGCGACCGGTCCCATTTATTATGTTGTAGCTCAACGTGAGCGTGGAGTCATTTACAGCCAACTCCGTAATCTCCATCGCCACGCCCGGCCCTTTACTGGGATCAGGACCGTTGCCTGGACCTGCCGGCTGTGCGTGAGACGCCAGGTTGCACAGACAGCAGACGGCCAGCACCTTCAGAAGTCTTCCTGCCGCATCCATCTTCCGCTCCTTTCATTGTCATCAGGGGTCGTAGGGGCCTCGCCGATAGGTCCTCGCGAGTGCAAAGCCGCCTTCCGCCGTATCCAAAGTCATTATAGCCGAACGAAACGAAGAAAAGGCGAAAAAAGGGGAGGCAGGGCTTGTTCGCTCCCCGGTCTTTTCGAGGGAAGGGGCGGCAACCCTACGATCCAATGTGTGAAATCCGTTAGCGTTTGATTCAGGCCTTGCCCCCGCGACCCGTATTCACGCTCCGTCTTCGGATCCGTACTCTCCGCTGGCACCCGTAAAGCGATAAACGCCTTCCTTCGTCATTTGCGGGTGAGCAACTCGGCGTTGTCCACCCACATCGCAAAGAAAGGATGCTCTGCTCCCCGCATTTGCATGTAGACCAGGAATGGCCGGTTGAAGACAAAGAATCGTGGAATAGCAGCCACACGATACCTCGACTCGGCTTCGAGCACGGCCCCGGACCGATCCAGTCGGAACTCCATCGTCTGCATCGCCTCCACGATGGGCAGACCCACGTTGCCGACGACCTTGCCGATGAGTTCCTGGAAGCGATGATCGATTCTCCAGAACATTTCCGGGACCTTCAGATCATCGACACGGCCAAGTTGTCGCTCATGTTCGTAGTAGGGATTCTTTTTGAAATCCTCCATGCGCGACCGGATGTACGCCAGGGTTTCCGCGAGTGAATTCTTCGGCTGGACCGTTGCGATAACCACCTGATAGAGCCCCGCATCTTTGCAGAGATCAACAGCACACTCCGCCATGGACTCCTTCTTGTCATTCGAGCGCTGATAGTAGAGGATCTCTACCTGCTTGCGGATCTTGTCATATCGCCCCAGCAGGTTCCAGACGCCAAACGCCTCCACCTCGGTCTCCTCGCCCGCTGAATTGCGGAATGCCAGCTTGGTCTGCTCAAAAGGATGTTGGAACGGCACGCTGGCGGTCAGATAGGAGTAGGCCAGGATACCACTACCCAATTCATTGAAGTCCGGCAGCGTGTGCGATGGGAACCTGGCTGCCATGTCCTTCTTGATCTTTCCAACGATGCCGTCCTCTATCCAGCCTCCCTTCGCATAGAAAGATCTCGGCTCCAAGTCGGAGCCGGATTGCCGGGCCGCGTTCAGCCGGGCGGCGGTTTCCTGGGCTCCAACAACCTCCAGGGGAGCGCCGACGACTTCGTCACGAACCTCGTTCCATGCCAACTGAAACGAAGAGCACCAGATAACATTCTTGTTCGGTGGACAGGGGCTATCCAATGTAGGGACGATCACCGTCTGCTTGAGCGATTCGGAACCGCCGGAGAAGGTCGCGGTCTTGCTGGCATACCCCTGCCGCCGCGCCAGGTATGAACCCAGCCCCGTCCACCAGAAGATGCCGGCGACCAGCCCCACAACTACGACGGCGACTAAAGCCGTACGTACACGACGACCGGTTCCGCCGGGTGTCTCCTGCCCGCTGTTCGGTGCCTCGTCGGATTCCATAGTGCCTCTCCCATGCTAAGGACTCGTTTGTAGTGTGCCCGTAAGGGCATATCGGCGAACTTCTCGCTATCCTAACGGCGGAACCCGGTTTCGTAAAGCGTTCTGCCGGTCGAGCAGGGCCGTTTGCCGGCGCGGCAGAGAAAAAGTCACGAACCGGCGGGGATTTTGCTTGACGATGAATAGAAGGATGCGTATGATAAACAAGAAACAGAATATTAAGCTGTAAATCATAAATTGGGAGGGTTGTCATGGCGAGTGACAGACACGTCCTTGCCCGTCACCGAAGCACAGGAGTATTACGGTCCGACGAGGCTGGAGCAGAATCCAGTACACGGCTATTGCACCAGCCATCGGCAAGCTGCGGCTTGCCGCTGCCACCCGATAAGATCCGGGCTTTCCAGCGATAGCCTATCGTGCGAAACAAACCCAATCTGGAGTGAGGGATGCAACAGGCATCAGGGAGACGGCACATTGTGCAAAACAAAGCCAAACCTGGGAAGAATAGAGTGTCTGGGCAAAGGTCGACACTGCATAAGGGAACCTTCGCCGGAAAGTGGAATGCGCAAAACAAACCCAATTTGGGGACGGGTCAAGCGGGGGATAACTACTGCTGGAGAAATGGGTTATGAGAGAGGATACTCGCTGTACGTCTGGGAAAAACAAAGCCAATTTCGGAGGGTTCGGCCGGGAGCCGGGGGTCAGTTGCGCAAAACAAAGCCAATTTCAGAGAACCGAGCCGCGGGCGGGATATCCCAGTATTCCACTATTCCATCATTCCAGTATCCCAATCCCGTGCCGATTGTGCAAAACAAACCCAATTTATGGCGACGCCGCCTGGGACGGGGCCTGGGGAACGGATGGCGGGGCCGATCGTGCGAAACAAAGCCAATTCCCCAGCAGGGGCAGGAACAGGCGGGGCACCGGCTGGGCGTCGCTGGGGTCGGTTGTACAAACAAAGCCAATTTGCCGGCAAAGGGATCAACGGAGCCGTCGCTGGGCCCGTTGCGCCAAACAAAGCCAATTTCCCCGGCCTGATAGGGCCAGACGCGGGACGGCAAAGCCGGCCGGGTAGCTGTCGCCAGGATCAATCGTGCGAAACAAAGCCAATTTGCGCCGGGCAACGAGGATGGCAAGTGCTTTGTGGCAAAAGGGTTATGATGAATATGACATCAAACAGAGGTTCGGAAAAACAAAGCCAATTTGGAGGGTCGAGTTGGTGGGGCTGGGTGGTGTGGCTCGGCTCGGGCAGGGGGTATGGTCCCTGGGGCACGAAGTCCTTGAGTGCGAGGGCAGATTCAGGTATACTGATGTGACAAGCTTCTGGGTCCCTGCACGCGGCATCTTGCGTGTGGGAGGGGTCGTCCGAACGCGACAGACCGCGTTTGGGGGCCCGAAGCCCATCTCGGGGCCGGGCGAATGCAGAAAGACGCGCAGGCGATAGAACAGAACGAGGGTGTAGCGCATCTAACCCCTAAACAGGTTATTGCTGTCGGAGACCGCCCAACGTTTTCCGGGGATGATGCGACGTTGGCGGCGCGTTTGAGCAAGGGCGAGCGGACGGCGGCCGAAGAGCTTGTAAACCGTTACTACGAACGAATTTACCTGTTCATGCGGGCCGTGGGGCATAACCGCCAGACCAGTGAGGACCTGACGCAGGAGACGTTTCTGCGGGCCTGGTACCATATCGGGCAGTTGCGCGACGGCAAAGCCTTGAACGGCTGGCTCTTTCGCATCGCCAGCAATGCGTCGAAGCTGTACCATCGCCGGCACCAGGACCGGGCGACCGTGGATCTCGACAGCATCGAACCGCCGGCGGGCGGCGTGGAAGGCTCCCAGCGGGCCGGCGATCGCGAGCAGATGGGCCGCCTGCACGAGGTGGTGGCGCGGTTGCCGTGGAAGCTGCGACAGGCGATTGTGCTGCACTACATGGAGCAGTTGACGATTTCGGAGGCGGCCGATGCGGCGGGCATTCGCCCGGGAACGCTCAAAAGCCGCCTGAATCGCGGTCTGGAAGCCTTGAGAAACCAAGTGACGGACGAATAGCCATGGACAGACGCAAGACAGAGAGTCTTCTGAAAGCGTTGGCCGAGGACGGCATCGAACGGGCTCAGCCGGAGTTGGCTGAGCGGATCAAGGCGCGTATACCCTATCGGTTGATTCCGCACCGGTGGGACACGATCAACATTATTGTGGACCTGCGGATCAGCAAGGTGGCGGCGGCCGCGGCGATTCTCTTGACCACGCTCCTGATCGGCGGCTTCTTCGGCGGTCGGGATGCGGCCGGGGCGCGGATGTATGAGGATAGCAAGCTGTTCCTGCGGTACACGCTGGGCGGCGAGAACGCCTGCAAGGCGGAATTCCTGGGCAATCTGACTAAGTTCCGTGATGATCTCATCGCCCAGGGCCGCGAGGTGGTCTACTATGGCGATCGGGCGAAGCTCAAGGACCCCTGCGCCATCATCATGCATTGGAAGCTGTCGGAGGACCGATACGCGGTGATTCTCGGAGATTTGACCACCCGGACGATCAGCTCCAAGACCCTGATCGCGCTGCAGGCCCACATGCTGCAGAGCCAGACAAAATAGGGACCCTGGCGGCGCCGTCCGCCCATTTCCGATCTTGAACCGCCGGCCGGCGTCTGATAAAATACGGCAGCCGGCGTGCAGATCGCAGTGATGCATCTACGTACGACTAAAGGGGATCGTCATGACCAGAGGCAGAAAGGGTTTCACGCTCATCGAACTATTGGTGGTGATCTCCATCATCGCCTTGCTGATGTCCATCCTGATGCCGGCACTGAGCCGGGTCAAGAAGCAGGCCCAGTCGGTCGCCTGCATGTCCCAACTCAAGAGTTGGGGCTTGATCTACAAGCTGTACACCGATGATTATCAAGGCAGCTTCCCGATCGGCTGGGGAGCGAGCGATATGACCCAGTGGCTCGTGACGCTGCGTCCCTGGTACCATGATCAGTGGAAGATGCTCCTGTGCCCGACGGCGACCCGCCTGGTCCTGGGCGCCGGCGACACGGCTACCTGGAAGGCCTGGACACGGACCATCGGAGGGTACGCCTACATCGGCAGCTACGGCAACAATTCCTGGACGGACAACATGTCGGCAGATCGCGGCGACCGCAAGAAGGAGTGGTTCTGGAAGATGACCCAGAATGTGCCGAGCAGCGTGAGCGCGAGCTCGATTCCGGTGCTGGGCGACTCCACGTGGCACGATGCCTGGCCCCGGCACACCGACACGCCGGTGACAAGCCCCCTGGCGTTCGCCTACGGCGATCAGGGCACGAGCAACGAGATGAACCATTTCTGCATCGACCGCCACAGTGGCTGGACCAACATGATGTTTGCCGATTGGTCGGTGCGGCATGTGGGTCTCAAGGAATTGTGGACCTTGAAGTGGCATCGGACGTTTATCACGAACGGCCCGTGGACCAAGGCGGGCGGCGTCACGGGCAACGACTGGCCCCAGTGGCTGCGGAAGTACAAGGATTATTGACCGGCAGGCCGTGGTGCTACCCCGGACGAGTGAAGAGGGATGTCATGACCGGACGCAAGAGAGGGTTCACCCTCATCGAATTGTTGGTGGTGATCGCCATCATCGCGCTGCTGATGTCGATTCTGATGCCGGCGTTGGCGCGCGTGAGGAAGCAGGCCCAATCGGTCACCTGCATGTCCCAGATCAAGAACTGGGGCCTGTTGTACAAGCTCTACACCGACGACAACAACGGGTTCTTCCCGGAGGGCCAGGGGTACCCGGACCATCATCCGGGCCAGCCGGGAAACTACGGCCTGTGGATGAATGCTCTACGGCCCTACTATAAGGACATGTGGAAGCTGCTGAAGTGCCCGACGGCCACCCGTGCCGTTCTGGGCACCAGCGACTGGGGAACCTTCAAAGCGTGGTATGGGACATTCCAAAACCGCTATCCGGCGCCGGGTGAAGGCGCCAACAAAACCTGGGAAGGCAGCTACGGCACCAGCAACTGGATCGACTACATGGCGGCCAACCGCGGCGCCCGCCTCAAAGAGTGGTTCTGGAAGAGCACGCAGAACGTGAGCAACGCGAGTCAAGTGCCGGTGATGGCCGACAACACCTGGCACGATGCCTGGCCCCTGCATACCGATACCCCGGTGGCGCTGCCGTTCGATTTCGGCTGGGGCGACAAGGGAACCACGGCGGAGATGAATCAGTTCTGCATCGACCGTCACAACGGCTTCAACAACATCGCCTTTGCCGACTGGTCCGCGCGGCGGGTGGGGCTGAAGGAGCTGTGGACCCTCCGCTGGCATCGCCAGTTCGATGTCAATGGACCCTGGACCCGGGCGGGAGGCGTGTCGGGCAACGACTGGCCGCCGTGGTTGCAGAAATACAAGTATTATTGATCCTCTAACTCAGTAAATGATGGCGGTGACTTGCTCGATCTTGCGGATGACCTCGCCGGCGTCCGCGGGATTGGAGACGTAGGCATCGAAGCCTTTCTGGAGCAGGGCGGCCGACTCCTGGCTGCTCAGTTGGTTCGCCAGGGCGATGATCTTGACGCCGGTAAAGTCCTCGTTGGACCGGATGCTTCGGCAGATGCTGTGGGCATCCACGCCGTTGGTCAACAGATTGATGAGCACCACGTGGGGCGCCATTTTCTGGACAGCGGCCCCGACCTCGAAGCTGCTGCGGGCGACCTGGACCTCGTAGCTGCCCCGGGCCGTCAGAGCGTCCAGCAACGCGAAGGCGGGATGCTCACTGCCGTCCACGACCAGGAGTCGAATCTTGCCCATGGACAAAGCCTCCGTTGGCATGCTATTGGCCTTCATGAAGCGGAGCAGCTCGCCGAGCGGAATCCGGCGATCCTTGCTGCCCGGGATGCGGTAGCCCTTGAGCTGGCCGGAATCGAACCATTTGGAGACCGTCCGCGGTGCCACATTGCATATCCTGGCCACATCACCCGTTGTCAGTACATTCTTGCCTTTTGCCATGCATTGGTTCCCGTATTTATGCACTGATGCCGCCAGATTCTTCGGCTTGAACGGGACCAGCGCTTAGCAGCGAACACAGAATTCCCCGCGGGCCGGGGGCAGGCCGGTCGGCTCACAATCGCCAGTCCGATAAATACGGGCTGTCCTGAAAGGTGTTCCGCTGGAGGACAACAGCCTTTACAATACGCGCGTCAATATGGACGACCGGCCGTGTAAGGAGAACGCCGATGCAGATCCCCTTGTCCCGTCCCGATGTCACGGAGTGGGAAATCGAACGGGTGGTCGAGGTGTTGCGTACCCCGAACCTGTCCTTGGGGCCCACGTTACGCGCCTTCGAGGAGGCATTCGCCGCCTATCTCGGCCGGAGACGCGCCGTGGCGGTCAACAGTGGCACGAGCGGCCTGTTCCTGAGCCTGCTGGCGCTGGGGATCGGGCCGGGGGACGAGGTGATCACGACGCCCTTCACGTTCGTTGCCTCCGCCACCACGATTATGATGACGGGGGCGCGGCCGGTCTTTGTCGATATCGACCCGGTCAGTCTGAACCTCGACCCCGGGCGGATCGAGGCCGCCATCACCCCCCAGACGAAGGCGATCCTGCCGGTCGAGGTTTTCGGGAATCCGGCCGGATTCGATGCGATGTGCGAGATCGCGGAACGCCACCATTTGCCGGTCGTGGAGGATAGCTGCGAGGCGCTGGGATCGGCCCTGCACGACCAAAAGGCGGGCACCTTTGGAGACCTGAGCGTCTTTGGCTTCTATCCCAACAAGCAAATCACCACCGGCGAAGGCGGCATGATCGTGACGGAGCGCGACGACCTGGCGGACCTGTGCGTCTCCCTGCGCAACCAAGGCCGGGGCACCCAGGGGAGATGGCTGGCCCACGAGCGGTTAGGTTACAACTTCCGGCTGAGCGACCTCAACTGTGCGCTGGGGCTCGCCCAACTGGCACGGATCGACGAGATCAAGGCCCAACGACGCCGGGTGGCGGCATGGTATCAGGGGCTGCTCGCCTCCGACGAGCGGCTCCTCGTACCCGGGGAATCGAAGGGATGCGAGACAAGCTGGTTCGTCTTTGTCGTCCAACTGGCCGACTCGTATGGAATCCAGCAACGGGATCAAGTCCTGCAGGAGATGGAACACCAGGGCATTCAAGTGGGCAATTACTTTCCGCCAGTGCACTTACAGCCCTTCATCGCGGCCCAATACGGATATACACCCGGCGTTTTTCCGGTGGCGGAGTCGGTGAGCCGCCGGACCATCGCGCTGCCATTCTACAATCGCCTGACCCAGGACGAGGTGGCGGTCGTCTGTGGCGTGCTCCGGGCCATACTGGACGCCCGCCTGTAAGGGCGTGGCCCACATAAAAGGGCGGCGATCCATAGTGAAAACGGCCCTCACGGTCCGTTCCGGCATTTGCATCTCCGGCTTTCTGTCGTACACTTTAGGTAAGGAACCACATAGCACGGCTGGAGGGCCGGTCCGGAAAGTCCTGGGAAGGAAGGGGAGAATCCTTACATGGGCTGGAGAACGAAGTTCGTCTTCTTGCTGATCGTCTACGCGGCCGGCTTTGCCACCGCGGTCTATTACCTCGCGCCGACACCCGACCCGGCCACACAGTCGCCGCAGCAACTGGCGCGCCTGGTCTCGGCGCAGAAGGCGCAGGAACTCCTCAAGTCTCTCAATTCCGGGATACACAAGTGCGTCGGCTTCAGCAAAGAGGCGGCGACCGAGGCCGCCCAACTGATTCAAGCGAGGCTCGACGAGATCAACAAGTCAGCACCCAAAGGATAACTACAGGGACACGTCGATCATTTTCGCCTCCCGGAGACCAAGGGATGGGAGGTTCCGGAGGACCCTGACCCGCTTTGTGCCCGGCTCGCCCACTTGAATCGTGTACTGACCGTGCTTGAACACCATCGGCCGGAACTCGTCGCCGCCGATCCGCAGGGTGTAGACGATCTCCCCGGTATCCTCGTCCATGACCTGCACGACGGGGTTCGTCATCCCCGTGACCCGGATCGTGGGTAGATACCCGACGGGCCTCCGCGCGTAATTGTCGAGCTGGCGGATCGTGCGCGGCCAGCCGGCGTACTGCTTGGCATCGGCATTCGTGATATCCACGTTGCGCGGCCAGCATTCGAGCGTGATGCGGCGCGTCTTCTTGTCGAATTTCACGAGGCCAAAGCCGGCGGCGCGGGTCGTCAGTTTGTCGTGGTTCTCCTCGGGACTGGGGTTTGCCACGGCCAGCATCGTGATCCTGTTGCCGAGGCCGTCCTTGAACTCGCCCAGGTACTCGGGCATCCCGGCCTCGCGATTTCTGCCGGGCTCCAGGGGCGTCCACCAGCGCAGGTACAGATTGGCGATGGATGGGACACAGAACGAGTAGCATGAGTCGTTCCAGTCATTCACGCCATGATGGATGATCGTACCCAGGTGCTGGTCACCCGCGATATGGACCGCGAAGGCCTTGCGCATCTCAATCAGCGCCTGGTTGCGGCCGGTCTGGGGCCAGCCGTTGGAGTCCAGATCCACGTAGAGCCGGTTGTCGCGCGTGCCATGCAGGTGCGCGCCGCCGGCAAAGATCGTCTGGGAGAGCACGGCCTTCATGTCGCAGTCGTGCCAGTCGGCCGCCCAGCGTTGCAGGAACTTGAGTTGTCGCGCGCCGAGCAGCTCCGCCTCCGGCACATCCAGCGCCTGCGGCTCGTATTCGGGTACGGCGATATGGTCCGCCCGTTTCGTTCGCCACGCATCGGGGGCCAGGACGCTGTCCGGGCCGGTCTTGAACTTGCGGTCTTCGATAATCGCGAAGTTGATCCGGCCGATCGTCAGGCTCGTGTAGTACACGCCGATGCCTTGTTGGATGGGAGTCGGATCGAAGGGGTCGGGCAGATGGCTGGTCTGGGCCCGCTCGACCTCCTGCACGTACTCGACGGGCTTGAAGTACCCGCCGTCGTCACCATTCGCGCGCAGCGACTTTCTGCCACCCTGTCCCCAGAGGTTCGGATGGCCGACGTCGTGGTCGTCCGGGATCGTGACGGTGGGCGTGTTGCGAATGATCGCGCCGAAGTCCCGGCCAAATCGGAGCCAGTAGGCGTAGTGCTGATTGTGATCGTAAACCTGATCCCCCGAGAAGAACAGCAGGTCCGGCCCGACTTTCTTGAGATTCTCGACGATGTCGCTCTTGGGGATGTCGCCCCCGTGGCCGGGGTCAATCGAGTTGCCGGTGAACGCGGCTACCGTGATGACATCCTTCTCTATTGGGTCTCGGCGAACGATGCCCGTGTACTCGGCGGTCTTGCCGTGCCGCAGCCGGTACTCCACATCTTTCGTTGCATCCCAGCCCGTCACGCGGAAGTTTGCCGTCCAGCCTCGCTCGACGATGGGCGATTCGGCGATCTGCCGCCACTGAGCGTCTTTTCCGATCTCCAGGCGGACCACCCGTTCCTCGCCGTCCCTGAGCGGATAGAGCTGCGCGGTCATCTTCATGATGTTGTTCTGCACCGTGTAGAGTGCGAAACAGATGACCTGGTCCCGCGACACCTCCGGGATTTCCAATAGTTTTGCCCGCTGCGCTCCACGCCCAATGCTGGCGGTGAACGCCACCAGCAAGACGATACCCATTGTCTTCTTCATGTGTTCCTCTGCGTCACAAACCCGACAATCCCGGAGAGCCGATTCCAAGAGAGCCCTCAAACCGGCCACAGGATAACCACCTCCCGGGCAAGCGGCAACCACGCGACCGGGATCGGCACACAAAAAAGCCACCGGGCGATTCCCCGGTGGCTCCCGGGCTCCCGTTGGGAACATCGTGCTCATTCGATCTCGCGCGGTAGGCCATAGGGGCCGTGGACGACGCAAGAAGCCTTGTCACCCCACCGGCGGGATTGCACGATGATCTTCTGCGGGGGGGGTTATTGTCTCACTTCCGACAGCATTCCGTAAGGGCCGTAAACCACACAGGACTCCCTACCATCGATGCGGCGGAACTGCACGATGTTCTTTACCTCCCACGTGCGGCCGTTTTTCGTCTTGACCCGCGTCGGGACGACCACGAACGGTCCGAGACGCGACGAGCCTTGCCGGCAGATCGTCCCGATTTCCAGGACTTCCGCGAGCCTCTTGGCGTCGTCATCGCCTATGATCACGGCGCGCAGCATTTCGTCGCTCCACGCGGCGGTCAGCGGGCACAACTTGCGGAACGTCCGCAGGTCGCCGGCCATGGATGCCTGGTAGACCTGTTCGAGAATCTGCCGGGCCGCCTGGTCTTGCGTCATTCCTTCAGTCCGTATACCGTGCTCGGGATTGCCGAGCAGAGCGAGGTTGGCCTCCGGTAGGACGATGGCCTTCGGCGTGTAGGAAACGTGCCTGGGGATGTCCACGGCCAGAAAACTGTCCGGCAGGTCTTCGAAGTACGTGATCTTCACAATCGAATACTTGGGGGCCCCGCTTCGGCGCGTGTTGTTCCACTGCGTATAGGAAACCGGCAGTTTGGTCTCGACGTCGAATTCGATTGACCACGAAATAGGGCCGACGGCGGTGACCAGGCTGCCGGTCATGACCACTCGACCGCGGCCGGTCGCGGGATCTTTCCCCAGGACGGTCTTGGCATCGTCCGCCTTGGAGACCATCGTGAATAGCTCAGGTCCGAGCCAGGGGCTGAATCCCGCCGTCTTGGCATCGTCCACTTCGACGGTCTTGCCCTGCGGGTTGTAGTAGTAGGTCTTGTTGTCCTTCACCCAGACCAGGGCGCCGTTACTGCCTTTGAGGACGATCTCGTCGGAGAGTTCCCCAGAGGGCGCGGCTTTCGCCCAGCAGTCAAACACAAGGCCGCCGGAGTCAATGACCGTCACATTGCAACCCTTGTACTTCTCCATGGCCTTGATCGCTTGTTCGATCGCCCAGGCGGGTTTCGTCAGTTGGCCGAACAAGGTTACGAACAGGACAGCGCCGATGATGACCGCCGCCGCCAACTTGCTCACTCTGCTTGTCATGATCGTTCTCCACGTCAGGCGGCCGTGTTGAGCCGCTCGTTGGTTCTTGGCTCTGTGCATCGTCGTCAGCGCCTCGGCGAGGACTCTCTCGTCCACCTCCGCGCCCCCGGGCGTCGGCAGGTTTGCCAGATACGCCTGCAACGAACGTTCTGTGTCTCTTGGGCGACTCATGGTGTCAGCTCACCGTCTAAGGTTGAACGCAGCTTGTCCAGGGCGTACCGGTAGCGGCTCATCGCGGTGTTGATCGAGATCTCTCGCCGCCAGGCGATTTCCCGGAACGGCAGCCCGCTCTGCAGGTGCAGGACAACGACCTCCCGTTGCTCTGCGGGCAGTTCTGACATCGCCGTGTCAAGCTTGCCGACAAGGTCGCGCTTCATCGCGACCTCGTCAGGGCTTTCCCCGGCGGCCGAGTGGGCCTTCGCCTCATCCAGGCTCGCGGTGCTCCGCCGCCGGGTCGTACGGTCCCGGTCGCGTGCCCGGTTGGCGACACAGATGGAGAGATAGCCCTTGAGGCTGCCCCGGAGGCAGAATCGACCCGTGGTCTGCGCGAAATCCACGAAAACATCGTGCAGAACATCTTCGATCGCGTCCCTGTCATTGAGCAGGGCGGCGGCCACCTTGAGCAGACCATCGCGGTGCTTCTCGTAGATCCGGCACAGCGCCCCCGGGTCCCCGCGATTGAACCGCCAAACAAGTATTCGATCCTCGATCATTGCCCACTACTGCCCGATTCCAACAACCGGCTGTCACAGATAGAAACGCCCTGGCTGGCCATCTTAGTCTATGTCGTGCAACGTTTCTTGCCAATCCCTACGCGGTTGGTATATTGTGGCTGGGTCTGGTGGATCAGCCCTGTGTGGCGATCTCGAAGTACCTGATTCAAGGTGTGGCGATGCTGACGAAGATCACGATCAAGAACTTCAAAAGGTTCTCAGAGGTGGAGATCGAGTTGGGTAGTCCCGTCGTATTCATCGGCCCCAACAACTCCGGAAAGACCTCGGCACTGCAGGCTCTGGCCCTGTGGGATGTGGGCCTGAGAAAATGGAATGTAAAACGCAAGGGCAAGACCAGCATTGAAAAGCGTCCTGGCGTGGCCATCAATCGACGGGATCTGGTTGCCGTACCGACGCCGCACGCGAATCTGCTGTGGAAAGATCTTCACGTCAGAGATGTCACATGGGAAGACCGGGAGGAGAAGGGGGAGACCGCGCGCAAACAGATAACCAAGAATGTGCGCATCGACATCACGGTTGAAGGTGTAACCCAAGACGTCGCTTGGACGTGCGCCCTGGAGTTTGACTATGCGAATGAAGAGTCCTTCTATTGCCGACCTCGGAAGGTCGAGGGAAAGAGCCCGGGGCGTATGCCTATTCCCGAAGGAGCCGAGCAGACACGTATTGCCTTGTTACCACCAATGTCCGGCTTGGCGGCCAGTGAGACGCGTCTCGTCGATGAAGGAGCAATCAACGTGCGTGTGGGTGAAGGTCGCACGGCAGAAGTCCTTCGCAATCTGTGCTATCTACTTGCCGATGGCCAGCCGGAGAAATGGGAGGGACTGAAGGCTCACATCAGCGCCCTGTTTGGCGCGGCGCTGGACGTCCCCGAGCTTGTGAAAGAGCGAGGTGAGATCGTCATGACGTACCATGAGGGTGACAACTGCCTGGATATATCCTCCTCCGGACGTGGCCTCCAACAGACTCTGCTGCTCTTGGCCTACATGTACAACAATCCGGGTGCGGTGCTGCTGTTAGATGAGCCGGATGCGCATCTGGAAATCCTGCGGCAAAGGCAGACGTACCAGTTGCTTTCGAATGTGGCAAGAGCGAACGGGAATCAGATCATTGCTGCCAGTCACTCCGAGGTGCTTCTGAACGAGGCGGCCGGTCGCGACGTCGTTGTCGCATTTCTAGGACCGAAGCCCCACAGAATCGACGATCGTGGAAGCCAGGTCTTGAAGTCGTTGCGAGACATTGGCTTCGAGGACTACTACCAAGCAGAGCAGACTGGCTGGGTTCTTTATCTGGAGGGCTCCACGGATCTAGCGATCCTGCAAGCGTTTGCCGGAAGACTCCGGTCTGAGGATGCGCAAAATGCACTGCAGAGGCCCTTCGTTCACTACGTCGGAAAAGAGCCCGATGAGGTTCGCAAACACTTCTTCGGGATTCGCGAGGCGGTTCCCAACCTGCGGGGAGTGGCAATATTCGACAAGCTGGACCGGAACTTGCCAGCCGACCTCGGAGCCAAAGGGCTGACATGGAAGCGCCGAGAGATCGAGAACTATCTTTGTTCTCGTGAGACGCTTCTCGCCTATGCTCAGCAGAGTGCTTCCAAGGAAAGCGAGGGCGCCCTGTTCACGTGGAAGGAGGCCGACAAACGGATGAAAGCGATGTCGGAGTCCATCGACGAGGTAGCCCGGGCGATGGAGACGCTTGGTAAAGGCGGACCCTGGGATGCTGACACGAAAGTCAGCGATGATTTCTTGTATCCATTGTTCGTCACCTATTTCAAGAGACTGGACCTGCCCAATCTCATGGAGAAGAAGCAGTTCTATGAACTGGCCGATTTTGTCCCCGAAGATCAACTGGACTCTGAAATCGGAGAGAAGCTGGATTCCGTAGTCCAGGTGTGGAAACAAGCAGTGAGCGAATAGACGCCTTCCGACCATTTGCCTAAGCGGTGTGGGCGGAGTCAGAAGGAGGCTTGGCCCACGCCTTGGCGGGCATCGGTTGATTCCTAACAGAGACAGTCGGTTCCGATGTGCGTCTGGATGCCCAGTAGCAGAAGACTCAGACTCGTGCCGCATTGTTCTGTCCTGAGCGGCCGATGCGCCATACCATGGCTGCGGCGTGTGAGAAGAAATCCGGATGTGACGCGTCTTGTCGGTAGGAACCATGATGGATAGCACAGTCAGGCGGATGGGGAATCAAGGGAGATGATTTGGCTTTGGGCGGGTTTCATTGCGTTTGTATTGTTGATGCTGGTCCTGGACCTGGGGGTCTTCCACCGCAAGGCCCATGTGGTCTCGGTAAAAGAGGCCCTCGCCTGGTCCGCCGTGTGGATCGGGCTGGGCTTGTCCTTTGCCGCGTTCGTGTACTACGGCTATCAGGGTCAGTGGCTCGGGCTGGGAGCCGGGGTAGACGCTGCCGACGGGCTAATAAACACCGGCTGGATCGCCACGCAGAAGTACCTGACCGGCTACATCGTGGAAAAGTCGCTGAGTGTGGACAACATTTTTGTGATTGCCCTGATGTTCACCTTCTTCGCGGTGCCGGCGATCTATCAACACCGCGTGCTGTTTTGGGGCATCCTGGGCGCGTTGGTGATGCGCGGCGCGATGATTGCCATCGGTGCGACACTGATCGCGAAGTTCCATTGGGTCCTGTACCTCTTCGGCATCTTCCTGATCCTCACGGCGATCAAGATGCTGGTCCTCAAGACCGAGCATAAAGACCCGAACCACAATATTGTGGTCCGGCTGGTGCGGCGGTGGTTTCCGGTCACCGCCCGATTCCACGGAGAACACTTCTACGTGCGGGCCGGCACACGGGCCTCCCATGAGAGCGAACTGCCCGATATGGCCCCGGCGCCGGACGAGATGGTGGATCGCGCCGCGCCCGGCACGCTCCTGCTAACGCCGCTGGCCCTGGCCCTGGCCGTGATCGAATCGACGGATCTGATCTTCGCGGTGGACTCCATCCCGGCGATCTTTGCCATCACGGCCGATCCGTTCCTGGTGTTCACCAGCAACGTCTTCGCCATTCTCGGCTTGCGCTCGCTCTATTTCGCCTTGGCCGGGATGGTGGACAAGTTCCGCTACCTCAAAGTGTCCCTGGCCGTGATCCTGATGGTTGTAGGAGTCAAGATGCTGATCTCCGACTGGCTCAAAGAGGTGCTCGGGAAGCATTTCAACTTCTACCTGCTGATGGTGGTCTTCCTGATCCTGGCCGTCGGGATTATTGCTTCCCTGCTCGCCGACCGCCACAGAAGAGACCACTTGCCAACCGACCGCCACGCGCTATAATAGCCTGAGCCATGAGCGTGGTCTATGATGGCACGGATGACGATCCGAGGATGCCAAGCAGGTGGGACATGGATGCACATCCCCAAGGCAAGCGAAAACGCCGGCTCGGATTCCTGGTGGCTCTTCTGCTGTGCACGACAGCCTGCACGTTGCTGGTCCTGAGGCTGAAGGGGCCTTTCCAACAGGAATTGTCACGCCACCGGCGAGCCAGGAACACCGCCTGGCAGATCGAAGATCTGGGCGGCCGCGTATACTGGAACCCGAAGATGGAGATCCTGGAGACACTCTGGCGCGACAGAGCCTTTTCACGGATTACTGATGTCCGTTTCAGCAATCCGGCATTCCCCGATGAGAAGTGGCTGATTCTGCAGGAACTGCCCCAACGTTTTGGACTGCACGTTGCAGGTGCTCAATTCACCGATGCCAGCCTGGATTACCTGAAGCGCATCGAACTCCTCAACTACCTCGTGGTGGAAAACACCAGCGTCACAGATCAAGGCGTTGCCGGGTTGTTGAAAGCGCGTCCCGAGATGACGGTCATGTACGGTTACCCGGGGCAACCCGCTTTTCGCAGAGTCTACGTCGGTGCCACCGGGATACGCGCCGAAGCGAATTGAGCCCGATGCCGGATCGTGGGGCGGAGCGAACCACTCCGTCCCACGATCAGCACGAGACGATGGCGGGCTAATCCACCACACCTTTTTCTTTGGAGCCGATGATGAAGCAGTGGGTCTTGCCCTCGAACTGGTAGAACTTGATCATGGCGTTCTGCGTTTCGGATTGGCCGGTCTTGCTGCGGACTTCCACCGGAACGTACCACAGGTCGTCCTCCTGGTAGGGGGGGCCGGTGATGGCGAATTCGCTGACCCATTGTCCGGCCTCTTTCATCTTCTGGAGTTGCTCCCAGATTTGGGGTGGATAGAGCCGGTAGAACAGATCGAACTTACAGAGCGTGGCCTGGTTGAGATCGATCAGGGCCTGGCCGGTTCGCTGGACGATCTCTCGGCATGCTACTTCCCGCGTCATGCCGTCGGCGATCAGGCCGGAGTCCGGGTCCACCATGCAATCGACCTCGTTCTCCACAACCACCGCGTCGGCGGGTTTGTCGAAGAGGCCGGCCGGCGGCTGCTCGTTGTAGCGGATCTCCGCGAGATTCTTGAGGGCGAGCGTCCAGCGCATCATCTCCGCCGGGTTGTCCTCGCGGGTCGTCGTGAAGCGAATTGGCAGCTTGGTCTGGCGATTCACCAGGAACTCCTGTTCCCGCTGGGGTGTCTTGATGCGGATGATGATGTCGCCCGCTTCGCCTTCCTGGTCGCCGGTAATCTGGATCGTACGGTCCGCCCCGGAGCGCCGGACCGCATCGCGGAAGAAGCTGCCGAACTTGGGAATCCACGACTTACCGCGCTCGTCCCGCGGGGCATAGTGGAGGCGGTGAGTCCGACGATTGAGGCCGAAGACACCGTCGGGCGCGCAGATCTTGCAGAGGTTGTGGCCCGCCAAGCCGAGCCAGACGTGGGTGGGGCGGTCCGGGTCGCCGTCGAAGCGCATCCAACATTCGAACGGGCCCTGCTTATAGAATTCACCCTTCATGTACACGGTCCGGATCTGTTTTATGGCGTCGATGGTCTGGCCGACCGCGTAGGCTGGTTGGGCCGAATTGTGGAACACCGACACGGCGAGCACGACGGCCACGATAACGAGGGCGGCAGCCGCCAGTTGGGTCTTTTTGCCTTGCATGAGGAATCTCCTGACACTTGAGTCCGGCGGAGCGGAACGTTGTGGTTGCATTTGCCGCTGGGCGTCCAGGGCACTGTGCAAGACCCTCTGATCGAACTCGGGCGTGGTCCGGGCGGCGCGTTGCCTCGCGCGGCAATGGTCCTGAATCGTGTTCTCGAACGGACTCTGGTCTGTCATAGCGCCACCTTACCGTCCAGCAGGGAACGGAGTTTCTCCAGGCCGTAACGGTAGCGGCTCTGGATCGTGTTGACGGATACATTCTGCGAATCGGCAATCTCCTTGAACTTCATTCCTGCCTGCAGGTGCAGGATGATGGTTTCACGCTGATCGCCGGGCAGTTGCGCCATGGCTCGTTCGATGAGCGACGTACGCTCATGCTCCCAAACCTTCTGGTCCGGCGGACTCTCGGCGGCACACGGCGGCGGCGGCTCCCGGGTGCTTACCCGATTCAGATTCCGGGCCCGGTTGGCAACCGAGGCGAGCAGGTAACTGCGCAGACTCGTCCGCAGCCGCAGTCGCGGCGCGAACCGCACGAACGAGACGAATACATCGTGCACAATGTCCTCGCCGGCCCCTTTGTCACGGGACAGGGTCACGGCCAGCCCGAGCAGATCGCGCTTGTACTTCTCGTAGAGGCGCTGCAGAGCCGCCGCGTCGCCGTGTCGGAGCTTCCGTAACAGCCACCTGTCTTCCAGTATCAACATTCGACCTCGTGGGCCCTGCACTTGACGATCGTCGCGACTAAGACAACGATCCCGGTGGTTTCAGTCTATGAGAAATGGTCATTTTCCGCCAGATGCGTAGATCAACCACTGTCAGCCGCACGTCCCAGGGAGCGTCGCCGTTTCGGGAACCCAGGATTGTGTCGTCGGCCTGTTGATTTGTCTGAGGTCCCGTATTAGGATCTCGGCTGTAAATCGAAAGGGCGAAACCGCTATGGCAAAGAAGAATGGCATCTCGAGACGACATACTCTTCAAGGGGTAGGTCTGGCAGGAGCAGCCGCGTTCCTGGGCGAGGTTCAGAGTGTGCCCGTGAGGGCATCCCAGAAAACGCCTGACGGCGTCATTACAAACGCGAGAACGAACCAGACGATTGCCAGGAAGGTGTTCGAGACGCCCTTCATTGACACACATGAGCATCTGATCGAGGAGAGGGAGCGGCTGGCGGTCTCCAATCCCCGGGTGCAGGCCGATGACTGGAGCCACCTGCTGAGTCACTACCTCAATTCCGATCTGCTGGTGGCGGGGATGCCGAAGGAGGCTTACGACAAGTTCTTCTCCAAGGGAACCGACCCAGCGGACAAGTGGCGGTATTTGGAGCCGTACTGGCCGGCCGTCAAGAACACGGGCTACGGCCAGGTAGTGCGGATCGCGATGCAGCAACTCTACGGCGTGGACGAGCTATCCGCCGCGACCGTGAAGAAGGTGCAGGCCGAATACGAGAAGACGCGGCAGCCGGGGTTCTATAAACGCATCTTGTGCGAACTGGCGAAGATCGAGTCGTGCCAGGTGAACTATCTGGGCCAGCCCTTTGGCGAATCGGACATGCCTACGCTGCTCATGCAGGACATCAGTATTGTCGGCATGTTCGCGGGCCCGGATTTCAAGGGCTTCGGCAAGCCAACCGGCATCGAAGTCAGTTCTCTGGATGACTGGCACCGGGTCATCGACTGGTGGTTCGACAAGTACGCGAAGTACGCCGTCGCGGCTAAGTCGCAGAATGCCTACAACCGGGACATCGACTACGAGCAGGTCCCCGCCGAGAAGGTCGAAGCCATCTTCAAAAAGCGATTGGCTAATGAGTCCCTAACCGCCCAGGAACGAAAAGATCTGGAGGACCACCTGTTCTGGTACGCGGTCAAGAAGGCCACCGACTACAAGCTGCCGGTCAAGCTGCACACGGGTTACTATGCGGGCCAGAACGGCATGCCTCTCGACCGGCTCCTTCACAATGCCGGTTCCGCCACCGACTTGTGCCGCAAGGCCCCGGAGACCCGCTTCGTCTTCATGCATATCTGCTATCCGTACTACGAAGAGTTGCTTGCCGTGGCCAAGCATTACACGAATGCCTATGTCGACATGTGCTGGTCCTGGATCATGAACCCGGTGGCGGCCCAGGATTTCCTGAAAAAGTTCCTCGTCACCGCCCCCGCGAACAAGCTCCTGACCTTCGGCGGCGACTACATCCCGGTGGAGCCCGTGCTCGGCCACGCCGTGATCGCCCGCCGGGGAATCGCCCTGGCCCTAAGTGAGTTGGTCGAAGAAGGCTGGCTTACCCTGGCCGATGCAATGGACCTGATCGACCCGATCATGCACAACAACGCCCGCCGAATCTTCAACCTCGCCGAGAAGACCCGGGTCCTTGAAAGCGTGAAGTGGACCTGACGCAGACCGGGCTCCGTGCAGGCTGGGGCTCGCCCCGCCCAAACGCGTGGCTTTTGGAGGAGTCTCGGATTTGAGGATGAATCGCATGTGTCGACGCCAAATACCATCGGAACTTGACTGCCTCTTTACGCACCTCACTCAGGTCGAACCCTATCCGTCGGGCGTTCTCCGAATTCCTGATGTAGGTGCGGGGCGCCCGTTGCTTTCCGGGATCGCCTTTTTCCCGGGCGGCACGGGCTTGTGGATGGCGGACCTTGTTTCGCAGCCCTCCGTATTCCCGGTCGCAGGGGCCATGGTCATTGGCCAAGACTTCGATTCCGAAACCGCTTACCACAACACGCGGAACCTCATGGGGCAAGGTCCATGCGATCCCCGTGAGCGGAACCCCGCGACTTGGGGGAGATTGATCCCCTTCCTCGCAGGGTTTGGGATTGCTCCGGAAGCCTGTTTCTTCACGAACTTTTTCCTGGGTCTACGCGAGGGAGACAAGGCCACGGGCAGATTTTCAGGAGCAGGCGATACGAGGTTCGTGTACCGCTGCCGAGAGTTCATGAGAATACAGTTGAAGACCCAGGAACCCCGCCTTGTACTCACACTCGGCATACAAGTGCCCTCAAGGCTGGCTGCACTCTCTCCGCAGCTGTCGCATTGGGGCGATGTCAAGACATTGGGTGATTTGGACGCGGCTGGCCCGGTTGTACACAACGTCCATTTCCCGGGAAACCGTGCCACTTGCTCGGTTGTTGCACTCACGCACCCGAGTTTCCGTCCTTCCAACGTCTGGCGCCGCAGGTATGGGACATTCCAAGGCCACGAGGCCGAAGTGGCAATGGTTCGTGAAACGTTGAAACGGTGCGGGATGTGCGTTTAGCCCGACTTCGCGGATTCGCGGGATGAAACCCGTGTGGCGGGGTCAGAAAGGGCCTTTTGGGCCGAAAGTCTTCACTACATGGGTGTCTCCTTTCCGCCAGCGGCGGCGGTGATCCGGGGCGGCGGTTGGGCCGGCAGT
>CAYHAJ010000432.1:0-9969 GCA_964354535.1 uncultured Pirellulales bacterium | reverse complement strand
AGGCTGTCGATGTGCTCCAGATCGGCCCCGCGGATTCGCAGCAGGGTCTCTTTGAGCGCCTTTTCGAAACTCTCCGCCTGCTCCTGGACGTGGTTTGAGTTCGCGGCGGCGTTCGGGTCCCAGTCCACCGTGATCTTTTTCTTCGAGGTGAACTTGTATCGCAGTGTCTGGCCCGGCTGGAAATCCACCGTCAGAAACACGCGACTTCCTTGGGCCGCTTTGGTTGCAACGGCCGTCTCGCTGCCCCCTTGGTTGGGCGAGTCACACCCAGCCAGGAAGACTACAAGAGCTGCAACACCAATCGCTGTTACGATCCTCACACGTATCCTTTCGACTTCGGCGAAATCCAAAGCACGAGGCAAGAAATCAAATCCGAAATTCGAAATCCCAATGAGCGAAACGCTGGTGCCGGCCCGGAGCCTGTATGTCATTGCGAGCGAAGCGAAGCAATCCCCCACCCCTCGGATTGAGATTGCTTCGTCGCTGCGCTCCTCGCAATGACATGTTTAGCATTTTGGTCATTGGAGCTTGTTTGGGATTTGGAATTTGGGATTTTGGATTTCCGCCCGGCGTGCTTGCGGCGTCAATCATTGTACCATCTCCAGTCGGTGCAGCCGGCGAGCCGTCATCTTGATGGCCGTCGGTTGGCCGGTCTGCATCGAGCTTGGGTCCGCGATGATCCACTCGTTTTGCATCTGTTCGGCGTACTCGCGGACCTGGCCGCTGTCGAGGTCGAGCACCAGCCGGCCTTCATAGCTATCGGTGTTGTCGGACATCCTGACAAACGGGTTCGCCGGTCCCTGGTGCAGCTCTGCGGCCCGCGCCGCCGAAGGGATCGCCTTCATCTCGACGACAGCCAGCCGGGCCTGTGAGTTGTCAGTTGACAGTTGACGGTTGGCAGCGGGCGACTGAGAACTGGGAACTGACAACTGTCCACTGCCCACTTGCTTGAGCGTGTAGACTCGCTCATAGGTCTTCGTCCCCAGGTCGTCGAAGGAGAAGGTCTTGAGGCTGTTCCACGTCTGTCCCGGCCGTACGGAACGATCCTTCAGCGCCGAGAGGGCCACGATCTCGTGGCGATTGCGAATCTCGTCGTCCGACAGAAGCCGCAGGGCGACACTCTGGCCCGGCGCGTCGCCCTGCATCGCCTGCCGCACCGACTCGACGCCGGAGATCTCCAGGACCTGCCCTTTCGGCGACATCTTCACCTGATAGCTCTTGCCGACCAGCGCCGCCAGGGGGCTGACGGAATCCGTCGGCCGGGCACTGTCGAAGTCGAGAACCACCTTGCTCACGACCTCGCCCACGTACTTGAGGCCCTTGATCGTAATCTCCAGGACGGCGGCGCCGTCCTCCTGCACCTGCCGCACCTGCTGCTGGAACCTAAGCTCGACATGGTTGCCGGTACGACCGCCCGTGAACTTTGGGGGCTTGGTTTCCGCGGGACCCTTCCATTCCACGCTCTTCTGGAGTTCTGTAGTGATCCTGTACGTTGCAGCTCGCCCCGGCACGAACCGCAACGCCAATTCCACCGCCGGCCCTGGCGGCTCGGCCTTGCCTGCCTCCGCCTGTTCCTTCTTGACCTCGGAAGTAATCTCGTTCGTAGTGACACCGTGACGCGGTTCTTCCGAAGTTGGAGGTTTGAAGTGTGAAGTTTGAAGTGCGGGATCGTCGCCTGGTACTTGAGACTTCCCACTTAAGACTTCTTCTGATGCCCCTGCGGGCACATTACGAGCGGACCCAAGTCCCGCGGCGGGCGCCTCTGCCCGTTGCCCCTGGCATCCTGCCATCACCAAGGCTACCAGGACAAGAATGCTTGAAACAACGCCTGCCAATTTGCCTGCCAACGCCATCGGATCTCCGTAACCAACATCCACGCTCTGTTACAACCCTCCTGGGCGCACGATTATAGAGCGGTCCGCCCAGAGCAGACAACGGTTTTCCGTGTGTGTACGGTCCTGACAAGACCGTTCAGAGAGCAACCTGATGCCTTCGCTGCAATAAGTGAGGTGGCCCTTGAGCCCCTCAGAGTCTTCGGCTCGCGCCCAATTTCTCTCGGCGGACTCAGAAAGGTTCCTCCAATGCCTTTCTCCGTGCCTCGTCGCCCAAGGTTACGATCCTCGGCTCGCCACACGGCTCAACTTTGGATTTCCCCCACCTGAAGAGTACGAGATTCCAGGAGAAGTGCTTGTGGCTGCGAAAACGAATGCCTCGGTAACCCTTTCTACGCGCACAATCGGCAATGAATCGCGGAAAGGAATACTGAGGCTTCCATGGGGATGCCGGATCGGTGGGTTCTCTGGAAGCATCGGTGTGGTCCAACCCAAACCGCAATACGGATACGCGGTGGTCTCGTTCGTCGACGTACACACCCAAGTCGAGTATGTGGGCTATCTTACGGAGCTTGAATTCCTGAACCCATACCAGACTCTCCCCTTCGCCAAGGACTTCAAGTGCCGCGGATTCCGCCGTTGAGGCGAGATAGAAGACTTGTTGGCCATAGTGGCTGTACCTGCCTTCCGAGGAGGGAGCCTTGGGTGGGCAGAGGTCCGCGGAGGAAAACGCCCGCGCCCCGTCCGGCTTGCGTGCGCGCCACCACGACTCACCATCGATCACAATGCTCGGAAACCTCGATATCTCATCAAGGATATGTTGTCCAAACTCATGGTCACAGCCGAGGTAAGGGTACTGGGAAAGGAACTGCGTAAAATCCTTCAGCTTGGGCTCGTACTCCGTTTTCCATGCGGTCCAACACTCTACGCTACGTTGCTCATCCTCCAGTTCCGCCGCTGACTTGGTATCGACGTCGCAAGTCATGTCCAGAGATGCACCGCAATTGTTGCAGCAGAGACGCGACGCGACCTCTTCCTGTAATTCTTCCGGGACGTCAAGGTTGCTCAGAAAGTCTTCCATGTCGCGCCGCTCGCCGAGTATCCAGACGGCCTCCCCACCGTCGTATGGCTGACAGGTAATACAGTAGTCCACATACGGCTGTACAGATTCGGCTCAGTCATCTACGGATCGCTCATCGTCATGAGTATCATCAGTGGCGGTCATTGTTATCTCCGATCTATGCGACTCTTGTGTCCCATCTCTGAAACATGGACAGAGATTCCGGGATGCGCTCGTTGATCTCCCAAATCACACACACTGCTCCCAGATATGAACCGAAGTCAAGCGAGGGGCTTCCCATAGAGTTCCCCACAGAGTCCTATGCCGATCTCGGTCTCTGTTTTGACGCCCCAAACGGCATGTTCTACTGCCTCAACTGTTTTGTTGATGAGCGCGTGCCCGCGAGTCTGCATACTCTCGTTGGTCCAATTGTCGCCAGCCTTTCCAAGGACCCACCACTCGAAGAACCGCGGCAGGTTGGCATGTGCCGACTCGCACAGATCTTCGTAAACGGCCATTGCCTCTGGAAAAGTCTCTCCTAATGCACGGATAACATCAAGCACATGAATTGGCCTAGCGCTTGCCGGGCCGCCCCAAGGCAATAGGACATGACTCCTCACGCCTTCGAATAGTCTGTCGACAGTCTGCGACAGTCGCGCAATTTCCTTGTGTTTGGCGAAGGCATCAAGGGTGTTGGTCATGCAGCGGCTTGCTCCCCACATCTCCAACAGGAGACGTGCAAGAGGCGCGCCTGGGGACAAGTAGCCTTCGCGCCAAAGGGTGATAATTGCCTCTACCGTTTCCTTTGTTCGGCACCAGATCCCGACCTCGTAGAAGGCTACCGCGCGTTGAATGACAGACTGCAACGGGGATGGCAAAGTGCCGAGAGGAGGACGCGGAATGCTAGCAGGATGAGGTGGAGGCAATTTCACTTGGCTCAATACTGAGTCAAGGCGTACAAGATAGACGGCTGTTTCTGTCTGCCATGTCTTCATGTCATGCCCGCGCTCACATACTCAGACGCACGGTTCATCAGGTGGACCCCTGAGAGACAGTCCCTATCCTCCCTGGTTGATCACCTCTGCCGAGCGCGACGGACTTCCTCCAGGTTGGCTTTGGCCGGCGGGGCGCCGGCTATAAACTTGCCGATCTTCTCACAAGAGGAGTACTCGGAGCACAGGGCGCAGTTGTTCATGTTGCGGGCCAGGCCGCACTTGCGGATCTCGCATTTGCCGCAATGGTCAAAGAGCACGCCCTTGGTCTTCAGGCAGCTCACGCAGTTGATGGCCTCAGGCGCAAGCTCGACTTTGAACGCCTTGGACCACTCGGCGGCGGTCTTGACCCGCAGAGCCTGATCGTTGGTCCGGTAGGCGATGAAGGCCGGGCACGCCGCACAGTCCAGGCCGCACATGGCCAACGTCTTGGTAGCCTTGGCTGTTCCCTTGTTCTGTTCCATGCAGCCGGCGCCCATCACCCCCGCGGCGGTGACGGAAGCTGCCGTGGTTGCCAGGAAATCACGACGCGACAAATTCGACCGATTCGGTTGCACTCTGATGTACCTCCACTTCAAAAGCACAGTAGTCGTCAAATCCACGCCGGCATTGTAGGGCCACACGGGCGACAAGACAATGGCAAACGAGCCGGCCCTCACGAGTCGGCAATTCAATTCCGCAACTCCGGGGACGCCATTCGGGGATCTTGCTTGATCGGGTTTCGAACTGAGTACAGCGTCCCCGGATCTTCACTTAATTGTTAATTTGAGGGCTGGCCTGCGAGGCCCCGTCCCGATCTGGCCGCTACCGTTTTTGAATTTGCCTTTTTCGAAGAGTGCGGATTTGATGAAGACAGGCGCACGCGAGGGCAACGGACGTGACGCTGAGTGGTATGGCAATGCAAAGAGCAACCACGCCAATGTGCCTCAGTCGGAACAACAACAAACTGAGCGCGACAATTGGCAGCAGTATAATGGTAAGTAGAGAGAGTAATCGTGATAGCACATCCGGAAATAGCGGAAGCCAAGGAAAAGTACAAAGCAGATTGGCGTCGGCCTGGCAGATGCGTTGAAGGTGTCGTACATGACTCAGGAGTGACGTGAATAGCACGGCAACCAAAAGCGGGCCGGCAAAGATGACCATTTGCGTGTCGATCTCTACGCCGAGAAGCGACACTCTGCGGCGGCTTCTTTCAACCTCTGCCAGCAATACGCGTTTAGCCTCTTCCGGGGCCTTGTCAGCCACCAGGGACCAGACCGATCTCAGCCAAGGAAGGATGAACTCCGCCGTGTAAGAACGCTGATCACCGCCTCGGTTATCGACAAGTCGATCAAGAAACTGCTTCTTTCTAAGCCAATCTTGAATCCGTGTTCCGTCGAACGTACTCACGGACGAGACAGGAGGATCTTCTACAACAGCGAGGTAAGAGCCGATGGTCGGTTTGAGCACAGCCAAGATCAGGGCCATACTGAGATGGAAGGTCTTAGGTGCGTGTGAGGCATAGAGTGGTGGCCTCATAACTAGCTTCATGCCAGTGATCCTTGCCCCTGGCGGGAAATTCATGTCGCGTATCTTGCTGACGAAAGCCGCTGCCAAATAGGTTGGCTCAACAAATATGTATTCGACACCGGTGTTCTCAGAGATGAGATCGCGGTATTTCTCTACTTTTCCGCCGTGCGAAACCCCCCTGACATAGTCTTCATCGAAAACTGGGAGGAAGATCTCATGATCCAGAGTTGGATTGGGGAGCGCAAGACCCGCCTGCTCCAATTCGTGTCTCATAGCGGTGTCAAACGCATTTCGATACGCAGTGGCGAGGTCCATCTCCTTTGCCAACGACTGGACCTTCTGCCGAGAATCTTCTATGAATTGGCTTAAATCGATGCCTGCCAATGTGTTCAACTCTGCGATGGCAGCGGAGTAGTCGCTTTCGGTGCGCGGGGACACAACTACCGCAAGTACACTGGCACACACCAAGACTAACGTCCCGTGCAGCAGCCGTGTGGACTTCAGGCTTTCCTGAATGCAGGCAGACTGCGCGGACGGCGTACTAATCTCTGCTTTCAATAAGCTGCTCCCCGGTTGTCATCCGACTTTGGCACTAACCTGCTTCGCAAGGCACCTTTCGATCTATTCCTGAGAGACTGCTCCTTCGTTCTCGGGTCTTTCGGTGCCTCTACTACCTTCTCAATCGCGTAAAAATGGTACTGAACATCCTCGAAGGTGCACTCATCGGGTAGCTTCTGGAGCAAGGACTGAATCCCATTTCTTGCCGTGCTCACGGTAGCCTCCAAACCATTATGGCCGCATTGTAGGGCTGAGGCGGCCGAAAAGCAAGAAGAAGTGACGAGAGGCAAGTAACAGCCAATAAAAGGCGGAACACGATCGGAAGCCGAGGAGCTCTGAGAGTCAGCCCTTGTTTTAACCTTTAACGCAAGGAACTCTGAGGGTCAGGCATTTTGGGGCAAACGTACCCATTTCACATTCCGGCTGAGAGCCACGGATTTTCTCGCTTGGCGCGGATCGGTGGCTCATGCGGTCTGTGCATCCTTGGGGACTTCTTGGGGACGCCGTCCCCAACCCCCCGGGCATTTGTCGCATTGGGCCAATAGCATGATGGGAAGAGAAATCGCCGCCGGCGCGGTGCCCGAATGGGCGTTCGCCCTTGCTCAGGCCCGTGTTGATGCGACCGGGCTCAAGGTGTGGACTGCTCCCCTATTGCCATGCCATTGGCGAAAGGCGAAAAATGCCAGGGGTCCGGGGACAGCGTCCCTGGTCGTCAGCCATTTTCAGACCCAGGAGTACCCAGCGCGGCCTCCGGCCGCAACCGAAACTGTTTTAGCCGAGAAAAACGCAAAACACGCAAAAAGGAAAAAGCGGAGACTGCACGCTTCCTCGTCTTTCTTGCGTCTTCTTGCGTTTTTTGCGGCTCTATTCTTCTGTCTCTTTTTTTGGTTTTTCTTGCCAGAAAAACCAGATGTCGCGCCTTTGCAGTGCGGAGAGAGGATGAGCAACCATTGGGTTCTTCTCTGCGTCTCCGCGTCCCTGCGCGAGCGGACTTCGGGTCGTGGTCCGAGGCGGGCCCAAGGCACGCGCCGGACCCCAGCCGGGGGAGAACCTGGGTTCCCGCCTCCGATCAAGTCGGGGGCAGGCTCTGCGCGGGAATGACAACGCTGGGCTACATTTTTCCTCAGCCGGGGGCGCTGAGCTACATTTTTCGGCGGATTTCGTTAGTCCTGGCGGGACAAGAGTTTACGATATATACAATATTAGCTTGTTGGTTTATTTGTCATTGACATTACACGACGGTATTTGTACCATGCAGGCAAGGCTGCCCGCGTGAGGCGGCAGATCATAATTCATAGATGATCACTCATAAATCAGGAGGGGATCACATGGCTACCGAAGCCCAACTCGCCGCCAATCGTCTCAACGCCGAGAAATCCACCGGTCCGCGGACGGCGGAAGGCAAGGCCGTCGTGGCCCAGAATGCCGTCAAGCATGGCCTCCTGGCGCGGGAGGGAGTCCTGCGGGGGGAAGACTGGGAGGAATGGGAGAACCACCGGGAGATGCTGCTGGAGGACCTGAGGCCGGCCGGGGGGCTGGAGGTGATTCTGGCGGCGCGGATCGTCGATCTCTCCTGGCGGCTGCACCGGGCGGCCCAGGACCAGAACGAGACCTTTGGGGCGTTGTACGACCGGCACACGGCGGGTGCGCCGGAGCCGGCCGGGCCGGCCGAACGCGGGGCGACGCTGGGGCGGATGATCCTGGAGGACTTGGGCCGGGAGGCGGCCCTGGAGCGGCTGCTGCGGAACGAACGGCGGATCGAGGGCAGTCTGTACCGGACCTTGAATGAGCTGCGGCGGGTGCATGACCAGGGCTGCAAGGCGGACCTGGAGGCCGCGGACACCCTGGAACGATGGCGGGAAGAAGACGGCCAAGCCCGAAAGGCGCGGGCGTTTGCGCTGTCCCGTCCTCCGGAGAGTCCTTTCCGGCCGGACGGCGGCACGACGAACACGCCCCACTTCGAGGTGCCCCAGTCGTGCGACATTCCCTCCTGGCCGGATAGCCGGCCCGCGGCCGACGCGCCGGCAGAGGAAATGTGCGAAACAAACCCAATTGGCGCCGAGCCGGAGGCGAGCCAAGTTCAGTGTGACACTGCGGTTATGAGCGATTCGCCTCCCGACGGGCTACAGAAAACAAACCCAATTTGGAGCACACCACGTGGCACGGGCATCCCGCCCGTAAGTCCGGATCATGGGCAAGATGCCCATGCTACGGAGCTGCCGGACCGGGGCAATACGAAAACGCCGGCGGCAGAGGAAACGTGCGAAACAAACCCAATTTGTCCCGGGACGGATGTGATCCAAGTCCCGTTCGGAACAGAGGTTATGAGCGACTCGGCTCCCGACGGGCCGCGAAAAACAAACCCAATTTCCGCCGCACCACGTGGCACGGGCATCCCCTCGGCTTCGCCCTCAAGGCAGGCTCTGCCCGTGAATCCGGATTATGGGCGGGACGGGGACCCCAAACGCGATTTATCGCGTTTGGGAACCCACGCTCATGCTACTCATGGGCAAGATGCCCATGCTACGGTACCGCCTGACGGCGGCACTACGAACGGGGGAGCGGCCCAAGGGCAATTGCGCCAAACAAACCCAATGTGCGACAGGATAAGCCTGGAAACCAGAGGGCGTGTCCACGAAACAGAGATGGATAGCGGAGCGGGCCCGACAGGCCCCCCACGATTCTGCGGCCCAGAGGGTCCGGGACGGCGCCGTTCCTGGCCGGTTGCCGGAGCCCATCTACCCGGTGAGGAGCCGGACGCGGGAGATCCGTACGTCCGGGTCTGGAAAGCGTGAGGGAGGCAACCCCCCTCACCGACTCGACTTCTGCTCCGTCGGAGAGACGAGAGGCCTCTTTTTGCTTTATTGATCCGGCGGCAAGTGGTAGGGTGTGTGGATCGGTTGCGTTGGGCGGCCCTCTTCGTAGGTCGTCCGTCTGCGCGCGACGTCCTCAGGCGAGCGGGACGCTCGCCCTACGAAGAAACGACTCGCTGCCGTCCGACGGGTACACATGCGTCTTATGGTTTGGAGTTGACTGACAATGAGAAGTGATGAGGTCAAGAAGGGGTTTCAGCGGGCGCCGCACCGAGCTTTGCTCCATGCCTGCGGCTTGAGCGATGCCGATATCAATAAGCCGTTCATCGGGGTGGCGAACAGCTTTTGCCAAGTCGTGCCGGGCCATGTCCACCTGGATCAGGTGGCCCGCGTGGTCAAAGATGCCATCGGGGCGGCCGGGGGCGTGCCTTTCGAATTCAATACCATCGCGGTCTGCGACGGGGTGGCGATGGGGCATACCGGCATGAAATACTCGCTGGCCTCGCGCGAGATCGTCGCCGATTCGGTCGAGACGATGGTCCGGGCCCACTGCTTCGACGGGCTGGTCTGCATCGCCAACTGCGACAAGATCGTGCCGGGGATGCTCAATGCCTCCGTCCGGCTGAATATCCCGACGATCTACGTCTCCGGCGGGCCGATGAAAGCCGGCAGGGCCAAAGACGGTCGGGCTGTCGATCTGATCAGCATCTTCGAGGGCGTCGCCCAGTTCAAGGTCGGCAAGATCACCGAGGCCCAGCTCAACGAGCTGGAATGCACCGGCTGCCCCACGCAGGGAAGCTGCTCCGGCCTGTTCACGGCCAACTCGATGAACTGTTTGGCCGAGGCTATCGGCATGGCCCTGCCCGGCAACGGAACGATTCTGGCCGTGGATCCGAAACGGCAGGACCTGTACAAAGCCGCCGGCAAGCAGATCATGGAATTGGTGAACAAGAATATTAAGCCGCTCGATATTATTGGTCTCAAGTCGATGGATAACGCCCTGATGCTCGATATGGCGATGGGCGGCTCGACCAATACCGTCCTGCACACGCTGGCCTTAGCCAGCGAGGCAGGTATCCAGTACGACCTCGACCGCATCAACGCAATCTCGGCCCGCTGCCCGAATATCTGCAAGGTCTCGCCGTCGAGCAAGGTGCACGTCGAGGACGTGGACGCGGCAGGCGGGGTCAGTGCAATCCTGCGAG
>CAYHAJ010000431.1:0-36661 GCA_964354535.1 uncultured Pirellulales bacterium | reverse complement strand
ATTCAAAGCACCAAATTCGAAATCCGAAACAAATCCCAAAACCAAAGCACTCATGACCCAAACGCTGGCGCCGGTCGGTGCATCCCTTTTGAATCATTCGGGTTCATTCCCCGCGGCTTGCCGCGTGGAAGCGGTAAGCCGATTGTTTCGATACCTCGCAGCTTGCTGCGAGGTAGTTCATTTTTGAGTTTTGGTAATTTGAATTTGTTTGCGATTTGGTGCTTCGAACTTGGGATTTGCCCTCTGTCAGTAGCTTCGTTTCTGCAGCATTTCCTGGATGGCTTCTTTCGGTATCGGCAGGTCGTTCATGTTCTCCTTCAGCCAGTTATTGAAGTCCTCGCGGATCTCCTTGGACCAGGAACCATCGATCTGGCCGGGGGTATACTTGCCTTCCTTGAGCCGCTGGTGACCGAACCGGTCCCGCAGCACGGTAGCCTCCCCGGTCCGGAGGACCTTCTCCGCCAGGTGGGCGGGGATGAACAGGACGCCTTCCCGCTTGGCGAGGACCACATCCCCCGGCAGGCAGATCGCCCGGCCGATCCGAATCGGGACATTGATCCCCGTCAGCATCACGTCCTGAATGAACGACGGGTCCCACCCGCGCACGAAGGCGTTGAATCCTTCGATTTCCGCGAGCCCCTCGATGTCCCGGACGCTGCCATCGAAGACCACGCCGTTACCGCTCTTGGCGAAGATCGAGTTGCCGAGGTTGTCGCCGATCAGGGTGCCGTCGACGATCTTGCCCATCCCGTCGGCAACGTAGACGTCGCCTTTCTGCAGCATGTCGATGGGCCAGGAGTTGGAGCCGCCGATCCGCCCCTCGGCCTTGCCGCCGTCATCGACCATCTTCTTCACGTCGGGCCGCGTGGGCATGTACTGGGCGGTCAGCGCCCGTCCGACGACGGGCACATCCTGGTGCAGGATCTGCCAGCCGCCCTCAAATTGGCTGCGGTAGCCTTCATTCCGCAGAACGCCCCAGGCGTCCTCGATGGAAATATTCTTCATCCGCCGCAGAATGTCATCGGAGACCTTGGGCCGCCCGTCCGGCGTCCGCTCGCCGGTCCACGCGGACGTATAGAGTTGCACGCGCTCCACGGCCGCCACGCTCATCTTTGGCGTGGCCGGCGCCCCGCCCAGCGCCAAGGCGGATAGCAGTACAACCAGGACAACGACGCGAACCAAGTTCGCTCGTCCGGCTCTCGAAACGCAGGCACTCACGCTCATCTTCGCTCCTTTCTCACACAACAAAGCCACCCACAACACGTGACAGGCGACCAGCGGACCACTCCTCTAACCCTTCCGACCCTTTGCCCCCTGGCCTTGGTCCGTCGTCTGTCGCGGGACATTGTACCCGCTGCACGATCCCGTGTGGAGTCCCTCCGTCAGAAAAGAAATGGCGAGATACCCCTGGATCATCCCGGCGATTGTCAGCATAATGATCCTGAAGATCTCTTCCCGCCCGAGTGATCAGCGCAAGCGAACGCCACGATTGTGGTTGTCCCGCAGGACCGGAGGAAGATGGAGGAAGTAATCGCGGCTTTGGGAGAGAGGCTGCTGGGGCCGCCCACCGACGAGACCGAATCTGCCGGTCGCATGCTGTCGTATATCCAGGATGAAAGAGTGATTCTGCATTTCATCAAGGCGATTGAAACAAGGGGCTACGAGCAGAAGTCCACGGCGTTGAGAGCGCTCGCCAAGTTCAAGGATGAGGCAGCTTTTGCCGCTCTCAAGAGAGGATTCGAAACGAAGGGGCAAGACATCGGGTGGACGACAACGCCAGAGGTGGCGAACCAACTGGCGGAGAACATACGCATCACCGCGGCGGCCGCTCTCGCCCAAAGTCCCCATCCGGGAGCTGTGCCCTTTCTATTGTCGAAGCGGCATGATGCTTGCCAGGGAGTTCGAATGACGGTGCTTCATCTCGTGGGCAAAATGAAGGCGAGGGAGGCGATTCCGATCCTGCGGGACATGACGCAGGATGAGAGCCAACTCGTCCGCGAGGAGGCGCAACGATACCTGAGGTTGTTCTCCTCCCAGGAGTGAAGAACGACTGCGGATCGTCAATCGAGAGATGGGTGAAGCAAGTTCCACCTCACGGGATCACCCTCGCCAGTGCTCCGGGAGCGGGCCGTCGGGGCCATAGAGGGGATCGGATTCCGGGATTGGGGTCCTCCGATGTTTTTGTCGGCTTCCGGCCGCTCTTCGCGGTGACCGTGGCACATATTGTAGTTCTCCTGCCCGCGGGGGTACGCCCCGGCAACCACAAAGTCGCCGCTGGCGCCGAGGTTCTTGTGCGCCACGCCCGCCGGGATGACCACCACGTCGCCCGCTTCGAGGGTCAGGCGAATGCCGTGTTCACCGCCGAAGCAGACGTCCGCGCGCCCGCTACAGACCGCCAGGACCTCGTGAGCCTTGCTGTGATAGTGATGAAAATCAAAAATGCCGTCGACCCACGATCCGACCCACCCATTCTCGGCGAAGACCCCCTGGACTTGTGCGGTCAGGTCGGGTGCGTCGGCGTTCAGCGTCTTTCTGTACACCAGCAGTGGCAGTGCTCCGTTGTTCGGAAACACGCCGTCCCCGGTCAGTAGGAACGTCTCCACGTTGGGAGTACGAAGAAAGTCCTGAGTGGCGGGGCCTTTCAGCCCGGTTGTCTCTTGATCGCCCATGGCCATTACCTCCTTCAGCGCCACGTTCTCGTTTGCGGTGATGCCCTTACAGACACCCTACAAACGGCGTTCATATACTAATTCTCCTCTCCTCGGGCAGATGTTCGGAATGCGCGTGTCCCGCCGTATGAGCGCGGCGCTCAGTCCGAGGCGGTGAAGATTCCGTCGGACCGCTCTTGTGCTTGCGCGAGATCCACTACGCCACGTTTTGCGCGACCGTGTATTGTGCGAAGGACGCGGTCCGTTTTTGTGCGATGGTCCGAAAGCCGCACCGCTCGATGAGCCTGCGCAGGCCGCGCGGACTGAAGAAATGCAGATCCCCGTTCAGCGGGTAGACATGCAGCAGCAGATTCTGCAACAGGCGAACCGGAAAGAAGAAATAGGGCTCCGCGATAATCAGCCGGCCCCCCGGCTTGAGTACCCGGGAGACTTCCCACACCACGCGTTCCGGATCGGGGAAATGATGAATCGTCGCGGTCATGGTCACCACGTCGAACGTCCGATCCGGCCACGGCAATCCCGCCTCGGCATCCTGTGCTCTGAGATCGACCCCCAGGCCGGCGAGTTTTCCTCCAGCCACCGCTATCGCCCTGGGGGAAATATCGATGCCTGCCAGTCGTGTCGGGCGTCGGCCGGCCAAAGTGAGCAAAGCGTTTCCCGTCCCGCATCCGATGTCAAGGATCGCACTTCCCTCGGGGATTTCCCGGGCGAAGCTCTCCACCCAGCGGCAAAGCCAGGCCGTCCAGACCGACCGGTCAAAGCTGTCGGCCCAGTCATCATAGACAGCCTTCTCGAACTGCTTGACTCGCCCGCGCCACCGCAGGCCGGGCACAGAGAAGAGCCGCTTCATGCCACCTCCCTTCTATCAAGTCCGCCTCGCACGTTTACTCCTGCGAATAGAACAGGTTTCTGGCCGCCTTCCCGCCGCATTTCTGGTACTTGTCGTACGCCCGCGCGGCGCGTTCTCTGAGCTTCTCCGCCGGTTCTCGCAAGAGCCAGCCGGCGACGACCGCTTCCAGCGTGTACGCCTCCGGAGCCATGAAGCCCGTGGTCAGGAGGACCGGTTTGGATTTGAACCGCGCCAGACGCGGCTGAAAATACGGCTTGCTCTTGCAGGCCAGGACAATGGCATCTCTCGGCTTGGCATCTTTTTCCAGCATGGGCGACTCGACATTGAAATCCATCAAACCATTATGCCCAACGTAGACGACAAGGTTGGCGCCGCCATGCAGCCCGAGCGACTCGTTTTCCAGCTTCAAGACCGCAGGATTGTTGCCGGCCGCGGCACCGAGGAAATCCGTGATGGTCTTTTTGATCTGATCGCCTCGATGCGCGTCCGCCATGAGATACGCGTGAGTCTTTTTGTGCTTAAGAACGATCCGTTCCAGGACCTGCTCGTTGAGGTTCTTCTCGATCCTCACCAGCGTCCAATCCGGACTCTTGCCGAGGAAAGTCCTTACCCCATACCTCGCGCCCCAGTAGAGATTGTGGGCAGGATCGTCGCCCTTGCCGAGTTCCTTCGGCACCGGCACGATGCCTTGATGCTCATTGTCGCACAGGGCAACAAAGACGTGAACGGTTCGAATACGCCGTTGAGCACTCGTAGAACTCTCCGCGCCCCAAGCCTGACGTACTTCGTTGCTTGTGAAAACTGGCAACAAGAGCAGAGTCATCGTCGCCAGCCCCGCAACCCGGAAGAATGACGTTCCACCGCTCATGCTCATAATCTGCTCCGCTCACAGATCCCCGATGAAGAAGACGCGATCCACTGGTCTTGAGTGTATCGTCCAAAAGGTGGAAGACTCATCAGCGGATGATTAGCTTCCATCTGGAGGTTCTGACTCCGGCGGTGTATAATAGAATATATGACGCCGATTGCTGCTGTGCCTTTTCCAGTATACGCCGATACATCGGTCTACGGCGGTGTCTTCGACGCGGAGTTCGCCAAACCGAGCCGAGCCTTCTTCAAGCAAATCCGGGCCGGTCGCTACCGCCTCGTCACGTGTCCGCTCCTCGCAGACGAATTGGAGGATGCCCCATCGCACGTGCGCCGAGGGTACGAACAGTTCGAGACAGAGAGTGAGCGCGTCGCCGTGTCCGAGGCGGCGGTTCTTCTCCAACAGGCGTATCTCAGCGCGGGAATCGTCGACCGCAAATGGGAAACGGATGCACTGCATGTTGCAGTAGCCACCGTCAACAATTGCCGCCTGATCGTCAGTTGGAATTTCAAACACATTGTCAATTTTCAGAAAATCCCCCTGTATAACGGTGTGAACCTAAGCTGCGGCTTCGCGGCCATCGCGATTCACTCGCCGCAGGAGGTGATTGAGCATGAAAACCAAGACGTTTGACTGCGTGAAAATGAAGCGGCGCGCAGCGCTGCGCATCCACGAACGGTTGAAGGACCTGACGGTTGAGCAACAAATCGAGTACTGGCGTCGCCGCAACGAGGAGTTCTTCCGCAAACAGCAGAGATCGCGTGACAAGTAAGACGTGCTTCTAATTCGCGAGCCGCAATCGGCTCAGTCTTTCAGCACAACCTGGCCGGTGCCGCGGGTGATGCGTCCGATGTTGTAGACTTTCTCGCCGGCCTGGATCAGGAGCCGGGCCACCGCATCGGCAAAGTCCGCCGCCACGATGACCACGTAGCCGATGCCCATATTGAGAACGCGGAACATCTCCTCTTCCTCGACCGGGCCGGCCTTTTGCAGGAAGTTGAAGATCTTGTGCCGGGGCCAGCTCGACTTTTTCAGCACGGCATTGCAGTCCTGGGGCAGGACGCGCGGGATATTGCCGGGAAGTCCATTGCCCGTAATGTGGGCCATGGCGTGAACGACCCGCTTGACCCGGTACTTGGCGATCAGCTTGAGGATGGAGCGGACGTAGATCCGCGTCGGGGCAAGCAACGCATCACCGAGGGTGCTGCCGTCCAGCTCATCGAGAACATCGGTCAGCTTGAATCTGTTGCGTTTGAAGCAGATGGCCCGGGCCAAGGCGTAACCGTTGCTGTGCAGACCGGTCGATCCGAGACCGAGGATCACATCACCCGGGCGAACGTTCTTGCTCGTAATGATGCGATTCTTCTCGACCACCCCGACGGCAAAGCCCGCCATGTCAAAATCGCCCTTGCGGTAGGTGTCGGGCATCTCGGCGGTCTCGCCCCCGAGAAGGGCGCAATCCGCCTGGCGGCAGCCGGTGGCGACCCCTTTGACCATCTGAGCTACGAGAGCCGGCTCCAGCTTGTGCAGAGCCACATAATCGAGGAAGAATAAAGGCTCGGCGCCCATCACCAGCATATCGTTGACGCTCATCGCCACCAGGTCGATGCCCACGGTGTCGAATCTCTTCGCCTTGGCGGCCACCTGAACTTTGCTGCCTACGCCGTCCGTGCAGGCGACGAGGACCGGGTTGCGGTAGTTCTTCTTGAAGAGCTTCTCATCGTAGTCCAGGCGGAACAGGCCCGCGAATCCCCAAGGCACGTCGATCACGCGCGGCCCGTACGTGCTGGCCAGGTGGGTGTGAATCTGATCGACCATGATATCGTTGGCTTCGATATCCACGCCGGACTGGGCGTAAGTGATGGGCTTACTCATGGGCGGTGGTGAATCCTTCAAACATGTACAGTTGGTAGCGTTCCATGCTGAACTTGTTCAGCGTGATATCGACAGGGACCGGATACTTGCCGGCCCAGCAGGCCGTGCAGTAATGATCCCGGGGAAGCAGCGCGCAGGAGAGCATACCCTCGAGCGAGAGATACCCGACGCTGTCCACCGCGAGGAACTCCTTAATCTCCGGGAGCGTGCGATTGTTGGCCAAGAGCTCCTCTTTGGTCGGGAAATCCACCCCGTAGTAGCACGGGAACCGAATGGGCGGGCAGCTCACCCGCATGTGGATCTCTTTAGCCCCCGCCTCGCGCAAGGCCCGGATCTTGCCCCGGGTGGTCGTGCCGCGCACGATGGAATCGTCCACCACGACAATGCGTTTGCCTTTGATCACCTCTTTGATAATCGCCAGCTTGAGCGTGACTTCGAGCTCGCGCAGCTTCTGGTCGGGCGAAATGAACGTCCGGCCGATATAGTGGCTGCGCACCATGCCCATGTCGAACGGGACGCCACTCTGCTGGGCATAGCCGAGGGCGGAGGAGGTCCCGGAGTCGGGGATCGGAATGACCACATCGGCCTGGGCCGGATGCTCCTGGGCCAACCGGCGGCCGAGCTTCTTGCGAAACTCGTGCACGTTCTCCCCGAAGATGCAGGAGTTCTGCTTGGAGAAATAGACGTGCTCGAAGATACAGTGGGCCGGGGTGATGCTCCCGCGCTTCACGAAGAATCGGCTGTGCAGGCCTTTGCGGTCCAACCGCACGATCTCGCCCGGCTCGACTTCGCGAAGGAACGTGGCCCCAATGGCGTCGATGGCACAGCTTTCACTCGCGACGACGTAGCATCCCTCGGCCGTCTGACCGATACACAGCGGCCGAATCCCAAACGGGTCGCGCGCCGCCTCGATGTGGTCCGAGAACAGGAAAACGAGCGAATAGGCGCCCTGGAGATGATTGAGGACGTGCCCCAGTGGATCGGGCTTGCTCTGATGGGTCGGCTTGGCCAGCAGATGAACGATGATCTCGGTGTCGCACGTGGATTTGAAGATGCTGCCATAGGCCTCGTATTCATCCCGCAGCAGGCGGGCGTTGATCAGATTGCCGTTATGGGCGACTGCGACCTGCCCACGCGAGTATTCGGCCAGCAATGGTTGGCTGTTGTCCACGCTGGACGAGCCGGTCGTGGAATACCGCACATGGCCGATGGCGATCGGATTCCTCAGCTTGTCGAGCGTATCCGAGCCGCTGCGGAAGACCCGCATGACCGTGCCCATAGCCTTGTAGCAGCGAATGGCCTCGCCATCGCTGGAAGCAATTCCGGCGGACTCCTGCCCCCGATGCTGCAGGGCGTGCAGGCCGAAGTAGGTCTTTTGCACCGCGTCGGGATCGCCGAAGATCCCAAACAGCCCGCACTCTTCTCGTTTCTCGGGAAGGACCTCGTTCCCGGCACCATTCAAAATCGATTCAGGCATGGTTCTCACACTGACCGCCAACTACCGAGACTGTTTCAAGACGCGCCGTCCACCCACCGAAGCCGTAGTGTAATCATTCCGCCGGCTCAAGTCAATCGCCGGCCCCTCACCGGGATCGAAGAACAGGGGTCTTTCCCGCCGAGCGGTTGGGCCGAGTCGTGCAGACCCCATCCACTGCACGTGCGCCACCTGTCTCGCTATCTCTTGGCCCAAAAAGAAGTTACGACAAGTTTGTCCGAGAGGTCAACCACAGTCGCCCGGCCTCGGCTTTCCCGCATCCGACGAACTCTGTAGCTGCGTGCTTGGCGAGAGCCTCAACATCTTCTGGACCAATGTGCTGCGGACAGCCGTACGCCGCACGCGTATGTAGCCGCCACACTGTTACTACCAGCGGCTCAAGCCTTTGTTCAAGTCATGTTCGATGGGATTGCTTCGAGAGCGGCATGGATGATGCCCCCGGCGGGAGTATGCGGGAACAAAAAAAATAAGCCCCTGAGCAAACGGAGGGAGAGGAAGCGAGACTACCCAGGGGCTTGAAGACTCAATTATTCTAACCATATAGTACTCAATCCTATTAAGTCTGTCAAGCGTCACACACAGTTTTTTTTGAAAATTTCCGCAGAAAGATCTCACCGCCGTGATCTCCCTTCGCGCCGTCCGCCACAAGGGTCCCCTTCTCAAAATGGATTCGGCTGAAAAACCCCCGAAAACAGCCAAACCACCCTCGTTTTTGGGGCCGAAAACGAGGGTGAAAAGGTCGAAAAAGGGCTTTTCCAGCGGAATCCAAAATGGACAACCTTCGGACCGCGTGCCCCGTTAATTCGGGAAAATGTATTGAATTCCCGGCACGCGGGCGGTATCATTCGCCTGACTTACGTCACCAGAACACGTGCCCGGACGGCCCCGGGAGGCACCGCCGCAGGAACTCCGACGGGCGGGTCGAGCGACAAGGTTGGTAGCTATGGCTGAGCCGGTCCCAACGAGCGACAGCCCGGACCAGAATGTCCAGCAGGTTGTCGCTGACTATGTCAGCAGACTCAGCGAAGAGCAGAAGATGCTCATCGCCCTCAAGGCCCATTTATATGGCGGCTCCTGGGAACCGATGCTCGACGACTTGCGCAACCGCCTGGTCGGCAAGCCTTACATCTTCAAGCTGGTGCACCGGATTGAAGATGACATCAAGCGCATCGAACAGATGCAGAAGTTCGAGGCCGAGCACAAGGTCGATCTGGCCGAGCACGTGGATGGGTGATCCGAATCAACCAGTAGCTTTGTGAGGAGTTGGACATGCAAAGGGTGCTGAGAATTGAAGCCTTCGCGGTTCTGGTGGCGGGGATAGCGGCCCTGGGGGCCTCCGGTTGCGGATCGCACCCAGCCGCGGGAAAATCCGGGAACCCCGTGGAGGCACCGACCGTTGGCTTCGGCTCGATGATCTCTACCAGCGTGCTCGATCATGCCAATCTCAAGACCACCTGGGAGCAAAGGCTGCCCCTGAAGAAAGGGGAGAAGTTCGTCTCCGTCGCCCTCTTGGGGGAGCGCCTGTACCTGCGCTCCGACCAGAATTACCTGTGGTCGCTGGACCGGGCCAAGGGCGAGGTAGTCTTCAGCCGCTCCATCGCGCCGCCGGGCTTCCCGATCCTGGGTCTGGTCGCCTATGAAAACACGCTGATCTCCGTCATCGGCAACAAGCTCGTCGAGCTCGACATCACCAACGGCAAAGAACAGCGTGTCAGTGACTTGGATCTGAGCATCGTGGCCCCCCCGATCCGCAACAGCCAGTTCTTCTATATCAGTGCCGCCGACCGCCGGCTGCACGTGTTTCGCGCCGACGACCTGGTGCAGACCTTTCCGGTGGCGGCGGACAATGACTCCCTCATCACCACGGTGACGGCGGACGAAGGCTCCGTCGCGTTCGGGACCAATGCGGGCAATCTCATTGGCATGTTGCCCGACACGCCGAAACGGTTGTGGCAGTTCACGGTCCCTAGAGCGGTGGCCGGGCCAGTGATCCAGGATGGAACCTCGTTTTATTTCGCCAGCATTGATACAAACGTGTATCGGATTGATGTCGCGGACGGCACCGGCGCGACTCTCGCCTGGAAATACCAGACGGAGGCGGTCCTGGATCGGCCGCCGCGCGTGACGAGAGATTTCGTCTATCAGTATGCTGTCGGCCGGGGTCTGACCGCGCTCGCCAAGGAGACCGGCAAGGCGGTTTGGGCGCTGCCGGAAGGCGTCGATCTGCTGGCGGAAGCGGGCAGCCGGGCCTACGTCATCACCAAGTTCCGGACCCTGACGGTCATGGATAACGCGACCGGCAAGAAGCTCTTCTCCGCCAATTTCGCCCCGGTGACCGAGCATGCGGCCAACACGACGGATGCGCGAGTGTATGTCATGGACGAGGCGGGCCGGGTCGTTTGCCTCGAGCCAACTCTGTAGGACGAGGAAGGGAGCAGCAAGAGATGGACATCACGATCAAAACCGCTCTGATCAGTGTCTCCGATAAAACAGGCGTTGTCGACTTTGCCAAGGCACTCGCCCAGATGGGCGTCAAGATCATCAGCACCGGCGGCACCGCCAAGGCACTCGCCCAGGCCGGCGTGCCGGTCACGAGTATTGACTCCGTCACCGGTTTTCCCGAAATGATGGACGGCCGGGTCAAAACCCTGCACCCGAAGATCCACGGCGCGTTGCTGGGTCTGCGGGACAAGCCCGAGCACGTCGAGGCCATGCGTCAGCACGGCATCTCGCCGATCGATCTGGTCTGCGTCAATCTATACCCGTTCGAGCAGACCGTGGCGAATCCGGGTTGCACGTTCGAGGAGGCCCTCGAGAACATCGATATCGGCGGCCCCAGCATGATCCGCTCCGCCGCCAAGAACCATAAATTCGTCACCGTGGTGACCCACCCCCAGCAATATGCGCGCGTCATCGAGCAGATGCGTGCCGGCAGCGGCGCCGTCACGAGCAGACTGCGCGACGAATTGGCCCGGGCGGCCTTCGGCCTGACCGCCGGCTATGACGCCACCATCGCGAAGTACCTCAACAACCAGGCCGGCATCGAGTTCCCGGACCGGGTCGCGATGGCCCTGACCAAAGAAGCTGCTCTGCGCTACGGCGAGAATCCGCACCAGACAGCGGCTCTGTACAAGCTGCCCCGCAGCAGCGAGGCCTGCGTCTCCAATGGCAAGCTCATGACGGGCGATACGGAGATCAGCTTCAACAACCTGCTCGACGCGAACGCCGCCTTCGAGCTGGTCAAGGAGTTCGACGAGCCGGCCGCCGTGGTCGTCAAACACCTTAACCCCTGCGGCTGCGCCATCGACGAGGACATCAACGTCGCCTACCGCAAGGCCTACGAAGGCGACGTCGTCAGCGCCTTCGGCGGGATTATTGCCCTGAACCGGACCGTGGATGTCGAACTGGCCCGCACGATCATGGAATCGTACAGCCGCTTCGGCAAGGCCCTCGGCGCCGAAGGATTTTTCGCCGAGGTCATCATCGCGCCGAAGTTCAACGAGGATGCCATCCAGATCATTCGGACCCTCAAGATCTGGGGCAGCCGCGTCCGCCTGATCGAGACCGGTCCCCTCGACCGGGCCAGGATCGACGCCGGGGAATACGATGTCCGCCACATCGTCGGCGGCCTGCTGCTGCAAAAGAGGGACCTCGTCGGCTGGGAGCCCAACGTCCTGACGTTCCCGACGAGAGCCCGGCCCACGCCGGAGCAGCTTGAGGATTTGCGGATCGCCTGGCTGGTCGCCAAGCACGCCAAGAGCAACACGATCGTGCTGGCCAAGAACAAAAAGATTCTCGGCGTTGGTGTCGGCCAGATGAACCGCGTCGAGTCCGGCCAGATCGCCATCCGCCACGCGGGCAGCGAAGCGAAAGGCGCGGCCATGGCCTCCGATGCCTTCTTCCCGTTCCCGGACAACGTCGAGCAGGCCGCCGCCGCCGGCATTGCCGCCATCGTCCAGCCCGGCGGCTCCAAGAAAGATGAAGACGTGCTGGCCGCCGCCGACAAGCACGGCATCGCCATGGTCTTCACCGGCAAACGCCATTTCCGGCATTGACCGCGATGGGAACGTGTGAAGACGTAGTCGAGAGGCTCAGGTCGCTGGGCGATCCGAGGGCGGTTGAGGGACTGGCCCGGTTCGGCGTCCATGGGGCCAAAGCGCTGGGCGTGTCCGCTCCGAATCTCCGCCGGCTCGCCCGGGAGATCGGTAAAGACCACGCTCTGGCCGGAAGGCTGTGGAAAACGGGCGTCCATGATGCGAAGATTCTGGCCGCCTTGATCGACGATCCGGCGCAAGTCACGCCCCGTCAGATGGAACGCTGGGCCGCGGATTTCGATTCGTGGGCCGTCTGCGACGCCGCCTGTTGCTGCCTCTTCGACAAGACGCCGCACGCCTGGGACAAGGCCATCGAATGGACCGGCCGGGAACCGGAGTACGTCAAAAGGGCCGGCTTCGTCCTCATGGCGGCTTTGGCCGTCCACGACAAGAAAGCCCCGGACGAACGATTCGAAGTGTTCTTCCCCTACATCATCAAACACGCCACCGACGAGCGCCACTTCGTCAAGAAAGCGGTGAATTGGGCCTTACGTCAGATCGGCAAACGCAATTGGCGATTGAATCGACTGGCCGTGCCGACAGCGAAGGAAATCAGGGAAATCGACTCCAAAGCCGCGCGGTGGATCGCGTCCGACGCTTTGCGAGAACTGACCTCGGATGCAGTCCAAGCACGTCTCTTCGTAGGGCGAGCGTCCCCGCTCGCCTGAGACTCCCATGCTACGCTGGCAATGACATGGTCGGGCGAGGACGCCCAACCTACGAAGAAACGCCTCACGGCCCCGGATCAGGTCCGCGTCAATCCTCCGTGGTCTGCTTCTTGGTCTGCTCCTTGAGCGTGTGGACCAGGCCGGCGAAGGAACCCACCTTCGATGCGCCCTCAATCGCCTTGACCGCCACGTCCTGGATCTTCTGGTAGGCCGCCTCCTGCTGTTGGGAGAGCCTGGCGAGTTGGTCGGCCTGTTCTTTGGCCGTCTTTTCCAGCGATTGAATCCGGGCCGTCAGGACGTTCTTCTGGCCCTCGACATCCTTGTGCAGGAGGTCCTGCTGGTACTTGGCCTCGCGCTGCACCCGCTCGGTGGCATCCTTGACCGCCGCCGCCACGGCGGTCTCCAGCCGTTTGGGGAACTCCTGCACCTGGGCTTGGAGCGACGCGAATTCCTTCTCCCGCTCCGCGATCTGTCTCTCGCGCTCCTGCAGCCCCTTCTCGGTCTGCTCCCGCAGGGTCTTCATCTCATTTTCGATCTGGGCCTTTTCCGCCAACAGCTTGGCCTTCTCATCCTCGAACTTGTCGCGGGCCAACTGCTGCTCCCGCTCGAAGGCATAGCGGTACTCCTCCTTCTCCCGCTGACGGCGTTTGGCCTCTAACGCATCCTGCTCTTTCACCAAGGCATCGTGCTCGGCTTTCTCTCCCTTCCACTGCTCCCGCAGGGACTCAATTTCGCCGTTGAGCCGCTCCCGTTCCTCGGCCATCTCCCGCTCGAACTCTTCCTTCTCCCGGTGCTGGGCCTCGATCAACGCGGCCAAGGTCCCGGCGGCCCGGTCGATCTCGAAGACCTCCTTGACCTCCCTCTCCTTGATGTCGATGGCCTCCTGAACCTGGTTGTACTTCTCCACTTCCGAGGCCAGCTTGTCGCCCAGATCGCTCAAGGTCCGGGCCATTTCCTGCTTGAGCTGGTTGATCTTCTGGATCACGCCGTCGGCGGTCGTCGCCTGCACCGCCGCCAGGACCTGGGCCTCCTTTTTCTCCTGGACCTTCTGCTCCGGCTTCAACTGGGTCTTGTCTTTCTCCTCCAGTTGCTGCCGCATTTCGTTGTAGGCGTCGAGCAACTCCTGCTTGGTGCTCTTGAGGCTGGGTTCGGGACCCTCGGGTTTCTTCTGGACCGCCATGTCACGTCTCCTCGTCACATCTTGCACACGGAACACGCCCAGGATCGCTGTCGCCGGGGCACGTGCATTATATGCCCCGGCGGTCCAGCTTCAACTCTTTTCCCGCACAGATGTCGGCATCCGTTAATTCGCCCCGATCATAATCACCATCGGCGGTTGGAGGTTGGCCAGGCGCGTCTGCAGCTCGGTCACACGACGACCCGTGATGTCGAGCGACTCCTGGGCCAGGCGCAGCCGGGCCGCCTCCGGGTCAAACGTCAACGCCTGCGCCAATTGCTTTTGCACCTCGTCAAGCTGCTGGCGAACGATTTTCAGTTGGGCCTCTTTCTCCGACTTGTCGATAGCCAGGCGACTCAGTTCCTTGTTGGATTCCTCAAGCTGACCGCCGCCCACCTCCTTGCTCACCTCCTCCCGCCGATTCGCGAGTTCGATTCGGGCCCGAATCGCTTTTTCTGATTTCGACGTGTCCACCGAAACCAGCGGTCCACCTGGCTTCTCTTGTACTGCCGTCGTGCTGTGGATCTGCGCCAGCTTCTCCAATTCCTCTATTACGGGGTCTTGTGCCAGCTTCTCGCTTACGCGCTGCCTGACACCGGCCGTCTGCGCTGCGATGGCCGCTCGCCGCGCGTCGATGCCTGCCAAGTCCAGTTCCAGGGCCTGTACCCGGCGTGTCAGTTCGCTCCTTTGTCCACCCAGGTTCAGCGTATCCGTCTCGACCGTCGGTTTCGCCCCTGAGTCTCTGGATTCTATCAGAGCATGAACCGTCCCGATGACGATCACATTGTCTTTGATCTTCCAGGTAGGTCCGCCCGAGCCCAAACGGTTCGGAATGCCTTTCACCAGGAGATCCAGAGCGGTCCCCAATCGGACCGACGTCATCCCATCAATATTGACCGGCGTCGTTGGCTCCACCCGCAGATAATCGGACAGGTTGCTCCACAACACCACGATGTTCAGAGGAGGGCTCACCGACTTCTTCAGCAGATCGACAGCTTCCCTGAGCGGCATCTGGGGATTTAGAGACGAGAGATCCACAACTACCCTGAGTTGTCCCTGGACTCCCTGCGCGGCGGCCGGATCATCCGTTGTCCCCTCCAGGGCCACCTCCGCCGCGCGGCGTTGATTGCGGGCATCGTCCAGCCACTCTTGAAGATCGCCACGGTACACTTCATACGCACGAGACAAGCTGTCCTGGAGATTCCTCACTATACCTTTCAAGAACTCATCCGCCAGAGCCGGCGCGGTGTCGGGCAGATTGACCTGCAATTCAATCGTCGCGCTCTGCGCAGCGCCGGCCTCTGGCCGGGGTGCGCCGGGCGCTCCGTAAGAGAAGCCCATGCCACCATATCCACCCATCATCCCGCCCATGCCACCATATCCGCCCCCCATACCGCCCATGCCCATGCCGCCCATGCCGTATCCACCCATCCCGCCTCCCACACCGCCCATGCCACGGCTCTTCATCTCCTGCAGAGCTTTTTGCTGGCTGCGGACTTGCGCCACCCGAGTGCGAAAAGCCACGTCGCTCTCACCGGGCTGTCGGCGCACCTCCACCGATTGTCCTCGTGCCTGCGCCGTCCGACTGCCCACGCCACTCACACGGCCACCGGTCTCCATGCCGGGCGCGTCGGAGCGGCCTTCGCGATCAGAGGGACCACCTTTTTGCGATGGGCCACTCGCTTCGCTGTCCTTGGCCTCGCCTCTCTTCTCCGCGCTGGGCGATCCCATCATCTGCTGCGCATAAGCAGGGCCGTAGACTTCTTCCATCTGGCGCCGGAAGGCCTCCATGTCCGAGAGCTTTGCCGCGGGACTTCTCGGAGCCGAAGAGACGTTTAGCCATTTGATCGTGAGCAGTGGACGCCCGGCGTCCTGTGACTCCATGAGCTTGTTGAAGGCATCCGGCGTGTTGAGCGACAGGACATTGCGGCCCGCTTTGAGGAGCACAGCCGGACTATGGATCAGGCTGCTGACAGTCTCCGGGCTTAGCGGCAGGATGGCCGGGTCCACGGTGATCCGTACGATGCAGCTTGCGGACTGCGTGTTCGATGGTGCGCGCGGGGCCGCCTGGGAGGAGGTGGTTGGTTGGTTTTGCCCTGCTGTCAGGAGGCCGGTCAGGGCTACGGTCAGAAGGATGGCTACGTGTTTCGAGGTCCCCATTTTGGTTCTCCTTTTTGCGTCTCGGATTTGTTGATTCGTCGTTGTTCGATCTGGGACAGCCGCTCCCGCGCGACCTGGGCCCATTGGTTGGTCGGGAAGAGTTGAATCACCTCTTTGTACGCCTGTACCGCCGATTCGGTCTGGTTCAGCTCCTTGTACAGCTTGTCCGCCTGGTAGACGAGGATGAAGGCCGTCTTGTCCACCTGCCGGTCGATCTCCTGTACCGGGTCGGGAATGCTCGCCAGCTCCGCCTCTAAGGACGCAAGGTGTCGCTTCTGCCGGTCCCTCTCCAGCACGTCCTGAACCAGTTTCAAGGTTGTCTCCGTCTGGGCCTGCAACTGCCGGACCTGCTCCTCCAGCGAGGCGATCCGCTCCGGCTGCGGTTGGGACCTTCGCGTCGGCAGGGAGAGCGTCCCCAACACCGCGGCGATGGTAATCGCCGCCGCGACCGCCGTCGGCACAGCAATCCGCACCAGACGGCTCTGGTGCGCGTGCCGTCGAATCCGCGCGGCCGTGAGCGGGCCGAACGTGGGCGCGCCCGCCGCTTCATCAGCCTTTGCCAGCAGTCTTTCGATTTGTTCTTCGTTCACCATTCTTCCTCGAGCAGGTCACCCAATTGCTCTCTGAGCCGCTTCCGGGCCCGATTCAGACGGACCTGCATAACGTTGGCCGAAATCCTCAGCAGCGCGCAGATTTCACTTCCCTCAAGCCCCTGCAGATACCGCAGGACCACAATTTCCCGGTACTTCCGCGGCAGCACCTGCACGGCCCGGCGGACGCGGGCAAAGGTCTCCTGGTCCATCGCCTGCCGGTCACCACCGCGATCCCGGCCTTCCACCGTTGCCGCGTCTTCCATCGTCATAAGCCGAAGGCGACGCAGCCGGCGGAACCGGTAGCGGCGGGACTCGTTGACCGTGATGGTAAAGAGCCACGTCCGCAGGCTGCTTTCACCCCGGAACTTCTTCAATCCTACCAATGCCGCGACGAAGACGTCCTGGACGACATCATCCACGCCCCCCGGCCAGCCGAGCAGACGATTGGCCAGGGCCGCGACTTCGGCCGCATGCTGCTCCACGATCGCCTCGAACGCGGAGTCATCTCCCCGGCGAAACCGTTCCACCAGGGCCAGTTCCTCGGTCACCTTCGCCATGGCTGCTATATTAGACGCGCCCGGCGTGTCAGACTTACAGAAAAATGGCTATCTGCCCTGCGCCGCCTACCGGTCGGACCCCACAACACGTGCCAACTGCTTCCGCACGTCCTCAAGCTGCCGACGGACGGTCTGCAGTTGGGCCTCTTTCCCGGCCCTATCGACCGTCAGGCGGCTCAGCTCTTTGGCGAATTCTGCAAGCTGCCCCCCGCCAGCCGAGTCCTTGCCGGCGATCTGCTCTTGCAGGGCCTTGAGCCGTGCCTCGATACCGGCCAGTTCCAACTCCAGAACCTGCGTCCTGCGGGCCAGCGCGCTCTTTTGCCCGCCCAGGTTGACCGCCTCCTGGTCCGTGCGCGGGGCGGAGGGCGCGACCTGCGACAACCGCTTCTGCACGTCCTCCAGTTGCCGGCGGACGGTCTGCCGTTGAGCCTCTTTGCCGGCCTTGTCGACCGCCAGACGGCTCAATTCCTTTGTGAATTCTTCAGACTGCCCCCCGCCGGCCGGTCTTTTGCCGGCGTCGGCTTGGCTAAGGGCGATCTGCTCCTGCAAAGCCTTGCGTCGCGCATCAATGCCCGCCAGGTCCAACTCCAGAACCTGCGCCCTGCAGGCCAGTTCGCTTTTCTGTCCACCCAGATTCACCGCCTCCTGGTCTGTGCGCGGGGCGGCCGGCGCGACTTGTGCCAACTGCTTTTGCACCTCCTCAAGCTGCTGGCGAAGAGTCTGCAGTTGTGCCTCTTTCTGGGCCTTGTCGAGCGCCAGACGGCTGAGCTCCCTGGTGAATTCATCAAGCTGCCCACCGCCGGCCGACGGCGGGCTGGCGTCCTTTCGAATCAGGGCGATCTGCTCTTGCAGGGCCCTGCGTCGTGCGTCAATGCCCGCCAAGTCCAGTTCCCGAACGTGGGCCGCGCGAGTCATCTCGCTCTCTTGTCCGCGCAGATTCACTGCCTCCTGGTCCGTGCGTGGCCGGCTTCCTGATGACCCTCGCCGGCCGGTCTGGGAGGATGGCGCCGGTTGGTTTTGCCCTGCCATGACGATGCCAGCCAAGGCTACCATGAGAAGGACGACTGCCTGTTTCGAAGCTCTCATTGCGACTCTCCTCTGTCACGATCAGACTGCTGTTCCCCGGTCACGTTCACCAGGGCTGACATATTAGATTCGCCCACCGCCTCCAACTTACAGAAAAATGACCCGGACAAGAAAAGGAAATGAAAAAGCCCGGCACGGGCCGGGCTTGGGGATCGGAGGGACTTGGCTTACTGCTATCAGAGGCCGGCGGCCCTGCGCAGGGCGTCGACCATGTCGGTTTTCTCCCAGGTGAAGTCGGGGAGATCGCGGCCGAAGTGACCGCCGTAGGAGGTCTGGGCGAAGATCGGCCGGCGCAGGTTCAGGTGCTCGATCATGCCCTTGGGCGCCAGCGGGAACAGATCGCGGACGATCTGGCTGATCTTCGTTTCGCTGATCTTGGCGGTGCCCAACGTGTTCACCAGCACCGAAAGCGGCTGGGCGACGCCGATGGCATAGGAAACCTGGATCTCACAGCAATCGGCCAGACCCGCCGCCACCACGTTCTTGGCGACATACCGGGCCATGTAGCAGGCCGTGCGGTCCACCTTGGTCGGGTCCTTGCCGCTGAAGCAGCCGCCGCCGTGACGACCCCACCCGCCGTAGGTGTCCACGATGATCTTGCGCCCGGTCAGGCCGCAATCGGCCTTGGGCCCGCCCAGCTCGAAGCAGCCTGTGGCGTTGACGTGGTACTTCGTGTTCTTGTCCAGCAAGCGAGCGGGCATCACAGGTTTGATGACCTGCTCGATGATCTGGTCGCGCAGCTCCCGGTACTTGATGCCGCAGTCATGTTGCGCCGCGATCAGCACGGTGTGGATGCGCTTGGGCTTGCCGTCCGCATATTCGACCGTCACCTGGCTCTTGCCGTCGGGCCGCAGCCAAGGCAGCTTCTTCGTCTGCCGCATCTTTTCGAGCCGCGTGGTCAGCTTGTGAGCCAGCAGAATCGGCATGGGCATCAGTTCTTTCGTCTCATTGCACGCATAGCCAAACATCAGGCCCTGGTCGCCCGCGCCCATTTCCTTGTGCAGCCCCTGGCCTTCCGTGACGCCCTGGGAGATGTGCGGGCTCTGCTTGGAGACCGCCACCAGTACGGCACAGTTGTCGTAGTGGAAGCCCAGCTCGGGATCATCATAGCCAATGTCCTTGATCGTCTGCCGGGCCACCTCGGCGATATTGACGTTCGCCTTCGAGGTGATCTCGCCGGCGATTACAACCATGTCATTCTTGACCAGCGTCTCGCAGGCCACCCGGCTGAACGGGTCCTGGGCGAGCATCGCATCGAGAACAGAATCCGAGATACGATCCGCGACTTTGTCGGGGTGCCCCGTCGTCACGGACTCGCTGGTGAACAGATAACTGCGCATATCGCAGTTGGCATTGAGAACATTCGTCTTCTGCGCCATCGTCTATGACCCTCATTAGAAACCCGCGAAATCGTCACCCAGCGCTCGAAACTACCCGTTTCCAGCCTCAACCATGGTGTCGTGGGACCCCGGCCCGCGGCTTTGCCAAAGCCCCCTATCATAGGTCGACAACCCCCGCCGTCAATCAAAAAATCAGCCGTTTTGGCCCAGTGCGGCCGCCAATCCCGTGGACCTCGATCCCAGTGGGTTTGACTTTTCATTGGCCCGTGGTGTTTCCGGCGGACAGCAGGTCGGTGGGGCAGGGGAACCGCCACAGGAGGTCGCGAGCACGCCCTGCTGTGGTCGGGCACGGCCGACAGTCATGTGGACCTGCACAGCTATCTCCCGGCCATGTATGTGAGTTCGTGGGCCAACGGAATCGATTCGGCCGGGAACATTGTCGGCTCGGCAATGGTGGATCGCAACATATACCGCGCCGTCATGTGGCAGCCTGTCATCCCTGCCCCAGCGGCTGTTGTCCTTGGCGGCATCGGCGTGAGCGCTGTCACCTGGCTATGTAGACGCAAGACGCTCTGACCGCCGTGTTTCAAGGTCCTTGTTCGTAGAGAAATCAGGCATCGGTGAGACGGCACAAGCGGCTTCAGTAGCCTCGGGACGTATCGTTGAGCCGCCAGTCGAAATTCATGTACTCGACCGCGTAGTTCTCCGTTTCGAGAAAGTACACGTCCTCACGGGAGAGATAACCGCTGATGAAACTGAGCACCGCCCGTGTTTCCGGGTCACAGGCTTTGAACTTCTTGTCGGTGCCGTAGCGGTTGACAAATTCTTTGCCCCGCCACGCCGGCTTGAACAGTGCGGAGAGGCGGACCACCCTATTGCGGCGGTCGAGCTGCAATCCCCGGGGGCTGAATAGGAATTTCCGCACCTGTTCATCGAGCTGCCAGTCGAGATTGTCGCCCTGATACGGCCGGCGGCCCAGGATCGGGCTCGACTGGCAAGCATAGGTCAGGGCCAGATACACGCGGGGGTCGTCGAAGGTCTTCCGGAAGAAACGCTGCTCCACCGCGGTCAGCGTGAACTCCTCACCCATCACGACCAGCTTGTAATCCGTCCAGATTCCCTGGATATGCCGCAGATCGTCCGGGGGCCAGGTCAATCGCAGCCACCAAGACGACTGGATCGGGTAGTTCTTAGTGACGACATCCAGCATTTTGAGGTTGTAGGCGTTGATCCAGAAGGCCAGCTTCTCCTGCTGCGACCCCTGTCGGTAGGTATTGGGGTCCAGCTCGCTGAGAGCCATCAGCAGCGGCTTGAGATCGAGCCGCCGCCGGCGCAGGGCACCGTAATCCACCAACCCATCCTCGCGCAGGTACGTCCTGAGAATCTCGGCGTACTCCTGGAAAACGGGGACCGCGATGTCATTGGCTGGGACCGGCACAGGCGTGACGGTGTTCGGCTCCGATGTTTTGACACCGCCGGGCTCAGGTGTCTTAACGGGCACAGGGCTATTGATGCAGGCCGGCGGCACCGGGACCGGAGCAGCAGCCTCCGTACGGTCGACATTCTCGGTCTGTGCCTCATGACCTGCGGTCTCAGGATCGGTTCCAGGAACGTGCAGGGTGGCTGCCTCGCTCCCTTTCCCCGGGACGGGCAGGGCACGCGCTTGATTAGCGTTGGGGTCCCCCGGGCCACGGTGCGTCTGTTCCTGTCGCAAGGCGGCGGATTCCGTGGGCGACCCAGGTGACTGGACGAGCGTCTGCGGCCCGGCTTGCGGCTGTGTCGCCACGTGTCCGCAGCCCGCCAGCAGCGCGACCCCAGCCACCAGAGCGGCCCCCAGAGACCTCATCATCAAGCATTCCTACGCGAAAAACTGCATCAATCCAGCCATAGTAACGCCTTAAGATAAGCGATCAGACCATGAATGCAACCGTCTGGTTGGGATTTCCAGGCGACGCGAAAGTCCAGTTTCGCTTGACAGAAGCGACCCAATGCGTTAAATTGGCTAAGATGACCGGGGACCGTTGAAAGGAATGCTAACGAAATGAGAGTACAACGCGCGTTTTTTGCCATTCTCATTGGGGGTCTGGTCTTGACGTTGTCGCTGATCTCCCGTGCCCAGGTGGATAGCCGCCGGATTGAGGAGGTCGTCAAGAAGAGCGTCCTGACCCAGGAGGACATGGAGATTATCGACGCGTTCGTCACGGACGAGGTCGGACGCCTCGTTCGGACCACGGATTTCACCGAAGTGGCGAAGACACGTGCCGTCATTGTCAGTCGCCAGATCGCGCAAGCTCAGTACGCCCAGCGGTTCTCGGATGCGGTCTTTCGCGAGATTGGCAAGGGTTTTGACTACGCGACCAATGAGATTACCGACCCCGGCCGACGGTTCAAGGTCTTCACCAATCTGCTGATCCTCGCCAGCGAGTTGAATGATCCGGGGCTGCTCGACTTGGGTATCCGTTCGATCCCGCATGAGAACAACGCGGTCCGCTATTGGGCGATCCGCGTGGCCACGAATGCCAGTGTCTGGGATAAGCTCAGCCAGAACCAGGCCACCGCCGGCCCGCTTTCCGGCAAGATTATCGATGCCTGCAGCCAGGTCGTCGAGACCAGCAGCCCGGAGGTCCTGTACCTGATGGCCCAGTTCGCCGGTCGATCGGGCACTGCACCCGCTCAGGATTTGCTCATCCGTATCGCGGACGTCCGCATAAAGCGCTACGCCGACTGGACCGTCAAGTACGAGCTCGTGGATACGGGGATCCTGAAGCTGCTCGCCGCCAAGATCGCCGCCGGCGGCACGGCCAATCAGCAGCTCGCCAGGCAGTTCGCCCAACTCTACTCCTACGCCCTGCAGCGTTACCTGCGGGCCTTGCGGGACAACAATCTTCGGGAGCTTTCGGGAACCTCTCTCGCTTCGGTGCTGATCGAGACGGAACAGCAATGCCTCGGCAAACTGCTGGGCGGGCCGCAGACGACCATTCAGCGTGCCGTCGAGGCGGGGGATTTGAACGCCTTGCAGACCGAGCACGACAGGCTCCTCGGCAGCGCCAATCAGGCCGGAGTTCTGTCTTCGAAGTTCAACTTCACGTACGGGTCGGCCCAGGAAAAGCGCACGGCGCTGCTGGCCCTGCCGGAGCCGCCGGGACGCAAGCCCGCCGCAGAGGTCAAGCTGCCGGCCAAACCCGTGGAGGCGAAGCCGCCAGAGCCCAAGCCGCCGACCAAGCCGTGACCGGTGTGCGCCCTGGTGACCCTGGTGGAACCGATCCTGACTCGAGCCATAATCTGGGGGAATTGCACCATGAGAGTCTTCGTGCTGGTGTCCTTGGCGGTGCTCTTTCTGGCGAGCGGATGCGCCAATTCCACGTTCTATTGGTATCACCCCGAGCGGACCCTTGATGAGGCCAAGGCCGACTACACCGCGTGCGTGGAGGAAGCCCGCCGGAAGGCCGCGGACGTGATCAGCGGTAAGCACTACGACCGTCTTCCCCCTCCCGGTAGTCCCTCCACCGCAGCCACCTCGCCGCGCGACCGCATCCCGGCCGCGCCGGACGACGCGCAAGGTGCCTGGCGCGACCGCTACGAGCAGAGCGTCGTGGCGGACTGCATGAGGGCCCAAGGCTATATGAAGCTCACGCCCGATCGCGTCCCGCAGGGCATGCACACCCAGAAGTTCTCCCAAGGCGCCATCGCCGGACGCTAAAGCACTCCGTCTGGAACCGCCGCCGGGCGGGGACACCGGCAGATGGCGATGATTACGCACGACCTGGCGGGATACAGGCAGGTTTCCGGTCAGGCGTTGCAGGGCACCTACCAGCTTCAGATCGGGCTTCCCGCATGAGGTACAGGCCGGACTCCGGAGGGTGAAACGCGCACTCACGAACAAAAGTCTGGACATCCGACTATAGGGATGGGAGAATACCGTGTGACTGGGAGTTGAGCAGATTGAGTAACATGGACACAAAAGCAGGTTTGGACATCGCGACGGAAGGAAACGCCGCGGTGGCCTCGTTCAAGGGCCCCTGCCTCAGTGACGTGGCGGAGATTACGAGCGCCTCGGCCCAGGTCAAGCAGTTCATCGATACCAACCAGCCACGGAAAATGGTCTTCGACTTCGCTGGCGTGAAGTTTTTTTCCTCGCAGGTGTTAGGGCTCCTGTTGGAGGCCCGCGCCCGGCTGGAATCTCAGCGCGGCCAGATGGCGATCACGTCGCTGAGCCCGCAATTGGAGCGGGTCTTCAAGATCACCAATCTCGACAAGCTTTTCTGCTTTTACCCGGACCGGGCCGCCGCCCTCCAGCAAGTCCCCACCGGGGATCATTGAGGACCGTCCCCCGGGGGGCCTGGAGCGTCCCGACGCCGGAGGATCACGCCCGCGTCGCTCTGGATTGCCGCACGCCGGAGGTGTCCCGGCTCTCTTTGTTGTGGTCCTCCAGCAGTTTCATGGCCTTCTTCACGTCCGAGACCTTCAGCACGCCGGTGGTGCGCCCGCCCTTGGCGCCGGCGGTACAATACGCATACGAGATATTGATGTGGCCCTTGGCCAGTTTTTCGGCGACCGTGGCCAACGCCCCGGCTTTGTTGGCCAGATTCACGCAGAGGACCTCTGTCTCGTTGTACGGCATGTTCAGCTTCGTCAGGATCTCTCGGGCTCGATTCGGCGCTTCGAAGACCACCCGCATCACGCCGTGCTCCGCCGAGTCCATCATGGTAATGGCCACGATATTGACCCGCTCCTTCGCAAACTCCGTCAAGACTCGGGCCAGCACGCCCGGCCGATTGACCATAAAGACTGAGAATTGCGGTGCCACGTACATTCTTTCGCCTTTCCAACATCCATTCTTCTGTTTGCGCTGGTGGCCCACCCTCCGCCGCCCGTCCACCCGCGGGCGGACAGCGTACGAATCAAGGACCTACCAAACTCTATTATCCGCCCCGGGACCCTACGGTTCAACCCAATTCATGAGATTCCCAGCTTTGCGCCGACCGTCCGGACGAACTGCTCGGCGACCACACGATAATCGTAGTGCTCAACGACCCGGCGGCGGCCGGCCTCCCCCATCGTGCGGCGAAGATCGGCGTTGCGCATCAGGTCCGTCAGGTACCCGGCGATATCGTCCACACTGGCACGGTAGTCGACCACTCGGGGATTGGCAAAGACCACCCGGCGGCCCGCTTCGCCCGCGGGGCCGGCAATCACCGTCTCCTCCAGTCGAATCTCCTGGGCGACGCCGGCGAGAAAAGCGGTTTCGCCGTGCACCATGGTGTCGAGCAGGCCCATGGCGTTGATGCCAATCACCGGTTTGCCACAGGCGTTGGCCTCCACCTGGAGCATTCCGAAACCCTCCAGACGCGAGGGTGCGGCGTAGATGTCACACGCCGCCAACAGATACGGCATGAAATCCCGCGAGGTGATATTGGTGGCGTAGATCACCTCCTTCTCAATCCCCAACTGGGCGGCCAACTGCAAGTCGAGGGAGTTCTGCTGCTCCGTGCGCGCCTGGGGCCAGACTTTGCACACGTACTTCCAGCGGGGGACTTCCGCCTTGATCTGGGCCAACGCCCGCATGACTTCCTGCGCCCCCTTGCTCGTGGCATCGCCTCCGACCGTCAGAATCATGATCTCGTCGGCACGCACGCCCAGCGCCTCGCGCACGGCGCTCACTTTGGGGTCTCCGGGCTCGCGCGGCAGGAAGTCGTCGGTGTCACAGCCCACGGGCAGAACCTCGATATTTCCGCCGGTCAATCCATCGCGGGCGTAGACGCTGCGCACCCAGCGGGAAGTCACGAGGATCAGCGGCAGGCCGTTGCGCACCTCCTGGTACTCGACCAGGTACCCATCCGCGACCAGCCACGGCACCGGCCGCACACCGTGACGCTGCGGATGCAGCACCAGGTGCGGCACATGGCCCCAGTAACCGACGCCGACCACCGCATCGGGCCGGAACCAGCGATAGTACCATTCCTTCTCCTGCTCCGATTCGTAGTGAGCCGCGTGGGCATCCACGCCGACCTGGACGAGGCCCTTGTGCAGCAATTGTCCCTGCGTCGCCAGACCGGAAGGACAGGGCGGGTAGTAGTACAGCAGCAGAATCTTCATCCCCGTGTTCCCCCCAAATAGGACCTATGGGACGGGTAGGACCAATAGGACCAGTCTTCCTTGCTCTATTTCCCTTTCCCTATGATCCAGAATGCCTCGTCTCTCGGGGTGGTCCGGGCCTCGAAACTGTCCGGCCCAAAGCCGTAGACGTCCGTGATGACCCGGTACTTGCGCTCCCAGATCTCCGGCGGCAAGCGAGTGTAGACATCGGCATTCTCGATAGGACGAGGCAGATGCCTACCCGCCTCGTCCTGATAGGCGAACATCCAAATCTCCCCGACTGAAAGCCGACCGCTCTCCCGCAGGGCCATGACCGCTTTGGCCACCTCCTGGTGCCTTCGGTGCCGGGTGTATTCCCCCCATAGGCCATGGGTAAGAACCCAGTCGTAGTGATGGGACGGTAACAGGTCCAGCAGCACGTCCTCGACCTCGACCGTTCGCAACGGTCTCTGCTCCGGTCCATCATCGAGGTCGCCCATGATTCCGGCCGCGCCGTAGTGCCCCACCGCCGTTGCGAACTTCGGCGCTCGGTCGGTGTCACTCCGGCGGGTCAGGGTCACCACCGTCCAACAGCAAGCCGCGTGCATGAAGAGGGTGCCGCCCGCCCAGAGAGTCTCATCGTCCGGATGGGCTACAAGGACGACGCCGTTGACGTGCTCGCCCCGAAGAGCGGTGTGGGGCGTCCTCGCCGCGACGACTGGCTCTGTTGGCGATTCCATTCCCGCCTGCCCCCCGGGAAGTGAAAGAAAACAAAAGAAGTCCACGGCACCGGCTCAGGCCCGGACCAGCGGCGTACCTTGCCCGTCCACACCCCCGACGGCCTCGAGGAACTTCCGCTGCACGTGCTTTTCCAATTCCTCCCGCTCCTTCTTGGTGCCTTTGATCAGGGGAATCTGCCCGCCGGCGTAGGTCAGATGGCCTCCGCCGGTGCCCTTGCGCGCGACCATGTGTTTGATCACCTTCTCGGCCAGATTACTTTCCTCCGAGGTCCGGATCGAGATCAGCAGTTTGTCGTTCCAGTAGCCGGTGCACATGGTCCAGGTGGTCTCGTCTTCGCGCAGCAGCAAGTCCGCCACTTCCGCAATCATGTCGGGATTGTCAATCTCGCCGAGGTCCGTGATGATGGCCCGTCCCTGGACCCGGGCGTTCCGCAAGGCGTCGGCCAGCATCTGGTAGTACACCCGCGGTACTTTCCCCCGTTGGATGATGCTGAGCATGCGCTTGTTGGCGAACGGGTAGAGAAATTCGATGGCTTCGACGTCGAGCCGGGACGCCTCCCGGCCCAGATCCTGGGTGTCCGAGCGAATGCCGTACAGCAAGGCGGTGGCGAGCGGCGTATCCGGCGTGATCCCCGCCTCGATCAGGTATTCGACCAGAATCGTCGAAGTGGCGCCATAACTGCTGCGGATATCGGTGAAAGGGACCATCCGCGTCTGGCGACGGATCGGGTGGTGGTCGATCACGATATGGGGCAGGACCGTATCGGGTAGGGAATTGTTGCCCGTGCCCGGCTGCGTATCCACCAGCGCAATCAGGTCGAATTTGCTGTAGTCGATTTCACTGCAGGGCCGCAGGTTGAGACTGAGGTACTCGACGAGGGCACGGTTTTCGCCCCGGCCGACGGTCCCGCCATACGCGATGGAGCACTGCTGGTTGGCCAGACTCTTGGCCAAGCGACGCAACGCCACCGCGGCCGCGAGACTGTCCGGATCAGGACTATCCTGCACCACGACCAGTAAATAGGCCTTGCCCGTGAGAAGCTCGGTCAGCTTCTGAAGCTTGGAACTGGTTCTTTCCGCCGCCTTCATCATTATTTTCACGGACGCTCACCCGGGAAGATGACTGCCCTCAACGATCCGTTGTCAATGCCTCAACTTCAATCATCAATTGTCCTATTTGCTCTTGCGAAAAGGCCTTAGGAGTTCCAGGAAGAACACCCCGTTCCAGCGTCGGCGCAGGGGAAAAACCCCGCGCTCCACAAAATCGACATCCTCGACGGAGTAAAAGGCATCCGGATGGGATTCCTTCACGAGATCGACCACCGCCTGGATTTCACATCGTGGCACAATCGTGAAGACCACCTGCACCGGGCCGTTGGCGCCCTGGCCGTCCAAGCAGGTCACGCCATAGCGCCTCTCGCGGAGGCGATCGATGAGACCGTTGGCCCGCACCGGGAGGATGACGCGGACCAAGGCCATACCGATCGAGAGTTTGTCGGCGATCAGGATGCCAACGAAATTGCCCGCGGCAAAGCCGCCGGCATAGGCTAAATAACACATGGGGCTGGTCAAATTCTTCATGATCTGGCTCATGACCAGAATCCAGATCAGCACCTCGAAGAACCCGGCTACCGGCGCCAGATACTTGAGCCGCATCGAGACGAAAATCACCCGGACCGTGCCGATCGAGACATCCGCGATCCGCGACAGGAAGATCAGAACGGGCAAAATGACCCAGGCAAACAGGTACGGATGAGCAGGGGTTGGATCGATCATTCCTGGGCCAGACTCCTCAGATCATTCAGAACGCGGCCTTCTTTCTTGTTCCCGGATGACGGCCACCCATGGACGTGAGACAATCGAGTACTCATCGGCTCGGGCCCGGTCCCGGCTTTGGTTTTGCACTCGGTTTTCTCAGGAAGTAGGTGGGTACGAGGATGCCCACGACAAAGCCCAGGAAAAAGGTCAGCATCATCAGCAGGGCCAGAGACATCTGGACTCTCGCGACGACAATCCGGGCTTGGACTGGCTCGGTATTCTGCACGAGAATGATGATCGTGAGGATCGAAACCACGACAATGGCAATCAGTTTGACTTTCCACATGTCCATACTCCCCGCGGTGCCTCGGATTACCCGGGTCTCCTTTTCATTTACCGTCCCTTCGTCGGGCGCAACACCCGTTCATGTTACTGCCCTGTATGGGACTGGCAAGGGGAATCCCCGCAGGCTCGGGTCCGACACGCCCCGGCCCACGATAGGGCCCTTGGGACGAAGAGGTGATTTTCACGGCAACGCTGGGGCAGCCAGATCCGGGACGCTGGGAGGAGAAGAGGGTCGTCCGGTCCCAGGCTCGGGTTGATTCGGTTCCGCGGGCGGCGACGCTTGGGCCCCCCCGGCAGACCCGGCGGCTGTCTCTTTCTCCAGTTGCTCGATGTGTTTCTGTTGCGCGTCGACCAGGGATTTCAACTCCGCCACCTGCTTTTCGAGAGCCGCCGTCAGGTGGTTGCGGCTATTGCCTTGCGAGGTCAGGCGGTTGATCGCTTCCTGGGCCTGCTGGGCAAAAGTCGCAACCTGGTCCCGCTCCTGCTGCAACTGGTTCACTCGCTTCTCCAGCTCATCACGGCTCTGTTGGACGGCGAAGAGCTCCGCCTCTTTGGTGGCAATCTTCTCTTCCTGGGTCTTCCGTTGGTAGTTGAGCTTGTTCAGGGTGGCCCTGGCTTCTCGAACCTCCTGTTGGGCCTGCTCCAACGCGCGATTTCTGCACCCCACCGGCAGAATCAGAAGGCAGACGACAGACGACAGACAACGGAGAATAACCGCGGCATCCGTCCGTCTTCCGGCATCCGTCCTCTGTCATCCGTTCCTGTCATTCGCGTTCTCCCGCCAACACGGGTTTGAAAAGTCTGCTCCACCGCCTCTCGGGCCGGTCTTGCCACAGACGCCGATGGTACGCACAACTGGCGATCAAAGGCAGCACCGAAGTCGCCTCGGCAAAAACCATTTGCTCGTAGGTCGTGTCCACCTTGCCCCAGGAGGAGGCCTCTTTCAGCGTCGAGCTGGAGCAGGCGCCGTCCCGGACATCGGCCACGGTGATCTGGACGGCGTACTTGTGCCTATCGACCTCATGGCCCAGGACCTCGGCACAAATCACCGTGTCTTGGGCGAAATTCTTGGGCACGCCGCCGCCGATCATGAAAAGGCCCGAGACCGGCGCCTGGATCTTGATCTCCGTCAGCTCCCGGAAGTCCTTCACGGAATCGATAGACACGTGGGTAGCCGGGTTCTCGACCTGGTGTTTGACCAGGCCGAAACCGGCGCTGGAGTCGGAAAACGCCGGGCAGAAAATGGGTACCTCCCGCTCGTAGGCCACCAGGACCAGCGAGTCTTTCTTCTTGGCGTGGGTCTTCAGGTACCTGCCCATTTCCTGGATGAACTCCCGGGAAGAATAAGGTCGTTTCTCCAGGCCGTCGGCGATCTCCTTGACCGTATTGTCGCAGACCTGGAACTGCTCCTCGTCGATATACGTGTCATAAATCCGGTCGATATACAGTTCTCTAAGCCTTTTATCGTCCGATATAGGGCTGCCTCTATAGTGCCGAAAGCCCAGGGCCTCAAAAAAGTCCATATCGACAATGGTAGCGCCTGTCGCGACAATCGCATCTACCATGTTGTGGCGGACCATATCGACGTAGATGTGCATGCATCCGGCGGCACTCGTGCTGCCCGCGATGCACAGAACGATCGTGCAATCCTTGTCTTCGAGCATCCGGTTGAGGATGTCGGCAGCCCGAGCGGTCTCCCGGGCGGTGAACGACATCTCTCTCATACCCTCGATAATGGGTGTGGAATCGAAGGACTTGATATCGATGTGCTCAACCGGGTCCCTCAGAAGGTCTCGCTTGTCCATGTTCGCCTCGCAGTTCTGGGGTGGGCCTCGGCCCGAGGGAGGTAGGCCCAACACCCTCTTCGCCGAGGCTCACCTGTGTCGATAGCTCAGTATCTTATAGATCAACTTCGCCACCAGGAAATCCGGGGCCCAGTTCGTCTCGACCGGGCACAGCTCGACGACATCGAAACCGACGACCGTTCTCCGGCGGCACACCGTTTTGAGGAGGGTCAAGACCTCGTACCACCTCAGCCCCCCAGGCTCCGGCGTTCCCGTGGAGGACATGATCGACGGATCGAAGGCATCCAGATCGATCGTGAGATACACCTGCTCCGTCAGCTTGGCCACGACCTGGTCAATCCAGGTGAGACTGTCGTGGATCTCGTGAGCGAAAAAGACCCGATCCTCGACCAGAGCGGGCTTCTCACTGATATCCATGCTCCGGATGCCCACCTGGACCATCGGGCAAAGCTCCCGGATTCTGGCCATGACGCAGGCGTGGTTGTACCTGGAACCCTCGTATTCATCTCTCAAATCCGCATGGGCGTCGAGCTGCAGGACGCTCAGGCCGGGATAGCGGTCTACATACGCCTGCACAGCGCCCACACTCACCGAATGCTCCCCTCCTACGACCACCGTGAGCTTCCGGTTCGCCAGATGACCTTGCACGCGACGCCGGACCGCTTCGACCATCGCTGCGGGAGAACGATCCTCCGTCACCGCTTCGTCCGTAAAGATGCCATCGAGGTATGGCTGGGAGTCGGTTTCGATGTCATACAGTTCCATGTTGGCCGAGGCACTGAGGATCGCGCCGGGACCTTTGTCGGCCCCCTTGACCCAGGTGCTCGTCCCGTCATAAGGCACGGGAACAATGACGACGCGGGAATCGCGTGCCCCCGAGTACTCGGGCGGCAGACCCCCAAAGTTGCCGGTTGGGCTCGTGCTCATTGCTGTACGTGGTTCACCGGCAGGTCCTGCTCGGAATCGAACAGGAACATCGCGATCGCCACCGTGGTGGTCCACAGATCTTTATGGCCACGGGCGGTCTGCGTGATATTGGAGGTGCGAATGATCAGGCCGCTGGACTTGTAGACCTGCTCCTTCTCGGACCACGCTTTATTCGGGTCCACCTCAAGGCCCAGGGTGGTTCCCAGCATCCCGGCGGCCAGGTCTTCCGCCAGGTCGGACGCTTCTTTCTCATTCATGCCATGGCCGTGGACTTCGCTGAGGTATCCCCACTTGCTCTCATCCTTCGGCACGGCGATGCCCACGGAAGAGGCGACCAGCCGGCCGTGCTCGTCCGTGTCGGCCCGCGCCATGACGCAGTGACAGATGCCGCCCGGCGTCAGCAGCTTAAGACCCCGCTCCTTGCTGATGATCTTACAATGCGGCGGAAGAATCGACGAGACCTGCACCAGGTTCTGCTGGGCCACGCCGGCCTTGCGCAACGCCTCCTCAAACGACTTGAGTTGGTACTTGTGCCGGCCGACACCCTTGGTCAGGAAGACCCGTGTGGGAACCAGGTTGAGCATTTCTTACCTCCCAAATTCTGCCGGGCCCCCCAACGCGTTACCCTGCGTTCGGGAACCCAACAAGTTGTCGTTACGGCGACCCTGCCTCAGGAGAGTCCCCTACGCACGCCTCGGCGTGGGAGGCCCAAATCCAGCCTGCGAATTATAGAACGCGGCGGTCCCTTGGCAACCAAAATATTCAAAAGCTCAGGTAAGGCTGTGCCTGTCGAAGGCGAACACCAACATACCCGATCTCTTCGAGGCGCCCGATCCGCTGCGCGCGGCGCAACTGCAAAAGGCGATTGACGGTCACCGGCCCCAGGCCGGGCACGCGCAAGAGTTCCATCCGGGTTCCGCTATTCACCTCTACCGGAAAGAACTCCGGATGGTTCGCGGCCCAGATCTCTTTGGGGTCCGACTCCAGAGAAAGATGGCCGCGCTTGTCGAACGTGATATCGGTATCCCGGAAGCCATACTTCCGCATCAGAAAGTCAACCTGGTAGAGGCGATGCTCCCGCACGAAAGACGTGGCGAGGGCATCTTGCCCTTGCTCTTTCATTGCCGGCAAGACGCCGGCGAGACGCAAGGGCGGGACGCCCTCGCCACCGTCGCCGGACTGTTCCGCCGGCAGGGAAGCATCCCCCAGGCCCTTCTGGTAGGCGCTGAAATAGATGCGGTGCAGTCGGAGCCGATCGTACAGGCCCCACATGTATTTCACGATTTCGCTGTCAGATTCGCCGGCCGGTCCGACAATGAACTGCGTGGTCTGTTTCACTCTTTCGAACCGCGACCCGCGCGCCGTCAGTTGGCTGATGTGCTTGATCGGGTCGATGATATCGCGCAGATAGTCCTTCTTGCTCGACAGCTTGGCGAGGTTCTCGGCGCCCGGCGTTTCGATATTGAGCGAGACGGCGCTGGCGAGGGACACCGCATCTTCGACCGCCGCCCGGCCGGCGCCGGGAATGACCTTCAGATGAATGTAGCCCTTGAACTGGTGCCGCCGGCGCAGGAGCCGCGCGGTGGTGTTGAGCCGCTCCATCGTAGCGTCGGGCGTACCGATCACGCCTGAGCTCAGGAACAGTCCGAAAACCTTCCGCTGCCGGTAGTAGTCCAGAAATGTCGCGACCGTCTCTTCCGGGTCGAGGCTGCACCGGCGGATGTCCTGCTGCTGCCGCAACGGGCAATACTTGCAGTCGTTGGTGCAAACGTTGGAGATCAGCGTTTTGAACAGAACGCTCTTGCCGCCATTGGGCAAAGCGACCGGGTAGATCCAGCGGCCGTCGCCGCCGCGTCGGCGGGTATCCTCGCGATTGGTGCCGCACGCACAGGCCAAGTCGTACTTGGCGTCATCGCTGAGGATTTCCAGCTTCTGATGGGTGTCCGGCTTGGAGATTACCCCTATCATGGCGGCCGCATCCTTGCTGAATCCCCAAGGCGTTTTCTTGTGCTCCGTAGGGTGGGGTCTTGACCCACGCGGCGTCCCTACGACGACCATAACGGCAGCTTTATTATAGCGAGGGCTGGGCAAGATGCAAAGACGATCAAGGGGTTTTGTCCTTGAGAACCGAGTGCAAATTGCTTATATCCGTAGGTCAGCTTTTGAAAGGATGGGGTTTATGACCGACACGAGAAGAGACCGCCAATCGTCCGCGACCATTTCCCGCCGGGGACTCCTGCGGCAAGCCACCGCCGCGGCAGCGTTTACCGTGGTGCCCCACCACGTCCTCGGCAGCCGCGCTTACGCCGCTCCGAATGGCAAGATCAACATCGCCGGCGTGGGCATCGGCGGGGTCGGCAGGCCTTTTCTCCAGGGCTGCGCCCAGGAGCAAGCGGCACGCATCGCCTTCCTGTGCGACGTGGACCACCAGTACGCCAAGCCCACTTTCGACGAGCACCCGCAGGCCAAACGTTACCGCGACTATCGCGAGATGCTCGACAAGGAAGACAAGAACATCGATGCGGTCTTAGTGGCGACGCCGGACCACACGCACGCCACAATCGCGATGGAGGCGATTCGGCGCGGCAAGCACGTGTTATGCGTCAAGCCGCTGACCCGCACAATCCACGAGGCCCGCACGGTTATGGAAGCCGCCCGCAAGGCGGGCGTGGCCACGCAGGTCACCGCCTCCTCTTCCACCAGCGACAGCGCCGCCACACTGTGCGAGATGATCCAGGACGGTGCCATCGGCGAAGTCCGGGAGGTCCACTGCTGGTCGAACCGGCCCTTGTGGCCGCAGGGCATGCTCCGGCCCGAAGGCTCCGACCCTGTGCCGACCCACTTCGACTGGGACCTGTGGCTCGGTCCCGCCCCGCTGCGACCCTTCAAAGACAAGTGGGGCAAAGAGCACCTCGTCATGAAGCAGGCAAAGTCCGACTACCCGTTTGACGCCGTCTACCATCCCTGGAATTTCCGCGGCTGGTGGGACTTCGGGACGGGCGCGCTCGGCGACATGGGCTGTCACCATCTCAATACGCTGTTCCGGGCCCTCAAGTTGGGCCATCCGACCAGCGTCTGGGCCAGTTCGACCAAGGCCATGCCGGAAGCGACGCCGCTGGCCTCGACGGTCGCCTGGGAGTTCCCGGCCCGGGAAGGAATGCCCCCGGTGACGGTCTACTGGTACGACGGCGGGATCCAGCCGCCGCGCCCGAGCGAGCTGGAGGACGCCCGCCCCTGGCCCAATGAAGGCAATCTCTACGTGGGCAGCAAGGGCAAGATCCTGGGCAACACCAACGATGGGCGGATCATCCCCCAGTCGAAGATGCAAAGTTACAAACTCCCGCCCAAGACCCTGCCGCGGTCGAGTTTCAAGAACATTGCCACCGGCGAGTGGGTCCGGGCCTGTGCCGGCGGCGAGCGGGCGAGCTGCAACTTCGACGTCGGCGGCCTGCTGGCCGAGGTCGTCCTGCTCGGCAACATCGCCATCCGCCGGGGCAAGAAGCTCACCTGGGACGCCGCCAACCTGAAGTTCACCAACGACGAGGAAGCCAACCAGTACGTCAAAGAGCCCTATCGCGACGGCTGGAAGCTCTCAGATTTATGAATCATGAATTATGATCTGTAATTTGGGGACGCAGCACACTGCAAACGGACGAGCACCAGCCCCGCAGCCCAAGCCCGGAGGGCGAAAGACCATAGCCCAGCCGTTCATGGCTGGGGAACAGGGACAAAATCAAACCAGTCCCGCCCGGGACGAAAGAACGTGGCTTGCTCGTGAGCGGACCACCGAAAAGGAACATGTAGCACAGTCGCCCTCGGCTGTGAAAACGACCGACTACCGCCTACCGACTACCGCCTACAGACTACCGACCACCATTCTTTCCGCCGCAGATCAGACAAGTGCGAGCGCAGCATTGTCGTTCCCGCGCAGGCGGGAAGCGGCAATCTGCCGACGGAAGTGCGTACCTGCGCGACATAGTTGGGGACTCTATTCCCCCGAGAAATGCGTAGTTAACTCCCTTGTGGCGGGCCGACGGCCGTACGAGAATCGGGGAGACAGGAAAGAGCCGAGGGATCGTGTCTTCCGTTGTGAATCGCCTGTCGACCGCTGGTCGCAGGGTAGGAGATACGAAATCATGGGAGCAACGATTAGACAACAACAAGGTGACGTGTATGTGATGCGGATTACGGGGTTGCTCCGGAAATCCGAGTTCGAGGCCTTGCAGGTTTCGGCGGCCAAGGTACTGGAGGGTGATCCTCTGTTACGCGTCAAACTGTTGATCCTTTTGGAGAAGTTTGAAGGATGGGAACGCCACCCCGATTGGGGCGATATGAGCTTCTATATCGAGCATGGCGATAAGATCACGAAACTTGCCATCGTGGGCGATCCGAAATGGGAAACGGAATTCCAGATGTTCACGGGGGCGGGATTTCGCCGGGCACCCGTCAGGTTCTTCCCTTCGGACCAACTCCAACAGGCACACACGTGGTTGGCTGGGTAGAACTCACCTCTTATGAGGACGGCCGGGCTGCACCTTCTTTCGCCAATAGCCGTCTCCCAGGGATGAATCAGCCATTTTTGAGGCCCTGTTTATTTTCTCCTGCCGAGACCCTATCCGTGGCTATACGATCTGGAGACGGGAGATTGGTCTAATAAAATGCGGCGGTATACTGGCCCAAGCGAAAACGATACATGGTCGGAAGCAAGGTATTTCATCCAGGCGTCGGGAGGCAGAGGAAAATTATCCGCCATATTTAATCAGACTTTCTTGGGCTGGCGTGCTATCCTCGAAGCGTCGGTACGGATATCGATAGCCACGGTTTGTAGGAGACACGCGGATGCAGTGGGACGACCAGAAGCAAACGCTCGTGGGGCCGGGAGGATCCCTGCCCGTCCGCCCGGAGGACGAAATCACCCGCAAACTCGCCATGCTCATCGCGGGCGAATGCGAAGGACTGGGCCCGGTGCGGGCCGCCGAGAAATTCGGGTTCAGCAAGCAACGCTACTTTCAGCTTCGCCAAGCCTTCCAGGAGCACGGGGCCGCAGCGCTCCAGAGCCAACGGCGGGGGCCCAAGAGCCACTACCGGCGGACCGAGGAGGTGGTTCGCCAAGTGATTCGACACCGCTTTCTGGATCCCGAAGCTTCCGCGCCGGTGATCGGGCAAAAGCTGCGGCAAGCCGGCCAGCCGGTCAGCACCCGCAGTGTGGAGCGGGTCATCACCGACTATGGCCTGCAAAAAAAACTCTATGAGTGCCGCCCGCGTCCGGCGGGCGCTGGGGAGATCGAAACCCAAGCCACGTGGCAGTGTACGCAGAAACGTCCGTGCGATCCGGCCAGCCTGGAACGGGGCGTGCGACAAGGGTTGGCGGACCAAGTGCAGGGCAACCTGTTGGGGCTGTGGCTGTTGGTGCCGGAGCATTTGCGGCTGGGAGAGCTGGTCTGTGGCTGGGATGCGAACCATCTGGCGAAGGACTTCTTCCGCGGGCTCGAGGGCGACGTGCGGGTGCAGAAAGACACCGTGATCGTGACGTACTACAACGCTCCCCACGCCTCCCAACTGCGCGCGCAGTACGAGAA
>CAYHAJ010000430.1:0-3607 GCA_964354535.1 uncultured Pirellulales bacterium | reverse complement strand
ATCGAGGAGAAGCTCGGAAGAGCGTCTGACAGAATGGACGCCCGGTCCCCTTCCGTCACCCCCGCGCAGGCGGGGGTCCAGAGAAGCCGTGGCGCCAATGGATTCCCGCCTGCGCGGGAATGACAAGAAACGGCAGCCTTCCCGCGGACCGTGATTCTGTTGAACGCTCCAAAGGAGGGTCCATAGAATTCGGGATTCACACGTCCACCGGCAGATGTTATCATCGCCATCGGACCGCAGTCAGGAGTTCATGATGACGGTGCATATCCAGAGGATCGTGGCTGTCTCGTTCTTGGCCGTAGCAGGTCTTGGCTGCACGCGGTCACTTGCAGACGGGGCGTTGGAAGTCTACGCAATCGGCAGCGAACAGCGAGTCCTGGACTCTCTCGAGGCCTCGACACCGGATGTCTCGGGGCCCTCCGGTCTCACTATCATCGATTCCGCTTACGCGGCCGTGATGGCAAAGGCCTATCCTAAACCGGACGCATCGATGTTGGCCGCCAAAACGGTGGCCGCTGTCTGTGAAGAATTCCGACGCCAGACGGGGAAGGAATTGCCTGCGGCCCGCGGCCAATCGCTGAGCGCGGCGGCCGCACGCACTGGGCGGTTCGAGAATGTCCTTCGCGATTTGCAGACCCAGAGCCCGCATGAGCTTGACAGGGACCATCTGGTCGAGGCGGGCCTGGCGGGCATGTTATCCGGCCCGCAGCCCCCGGCATGGCTGGTAGGCAAGGACGAGGCGGCCCAACTCAAGGAAATGATCCTGGCTCGTAAGGAGCCTACGCTGGAGCAAGGGTTCGTGGGGCTGGACCCAACGAACTGGCCGACGGTAAACGTCTCGCCGGATGGGCCGGCGCGGGAAGCAGGATTACAGAACGGCGATGTGATGGTGCGGGTCGATGGCACGGACGCGAACAGCGTGCGATCCCCGGCGGAAGTGAGGAAGCTATTGGCCGGCCCCGTGGGCGGCACGGTGGCCCTCACGGTCCGGCGCGGGAACCAGGAAATGGAGTTTCGTCTCCAGCGAGCCGGCCTGGGCGCGATGTCGGTTCGCGCCGAAACGCTGCAGCCGGGCATCCTGCGCATTTGCATTCCCAGGCTGGAAGGTTCGGGGATTGCCCGTCGTGTGGAGCGCCTGCTGGCCGATTCCCAGGCGGCGAACCGGGCTCTCCTGCTGGACCTGAGGGACAATCAAGGCGGTCGCCTCGAGGAGGCGAACGCGATTGCCGATCTCTTTCTGGACGCCAAACTGCTGGAGATTCTCGAGCTTCGAGAGGGCAGACGCGTTGCTTTCCGGGCCGCGGCCGGCAGGCTTGGGGTGCGGGTGTTGGCGCTGGTCAACCGCCATACGGGCAGCAGCGCGGAGGTGCTGGCCATGGCCTTGCGGGACAATGGCGCCGCGGTGATTGTGGGAGAGCCGACGGCGGGCATGCTCTTTGGAAAACACTTCGAGCCCCTGCAGGATGGTCGGATGCTGGTGATTCGAATAGCACCCGTGATTCTCTCCCCTGTCGGCAAGAATTACGTACCTGGAGGAGTCACCCCGGATATTGCCGTGCCCGACGATAGAAAGAGCCATGACAACATCCTCGAGCGGGCCCTGCGCCATGCGATGGAAGCCCAGTAATGGTCTTCGGTGATTCGGCCGATATAAGAGCGGCGAACACAGGCGGCACAAACGATCCGGCATGTGACAGCCGCCATATAGATAGTCCCGAGAGATCGTGCAACGGCGAAGACGTACAGCAGAGGTGATACCGTCATGCTCAAGAAGATCCTCATGCGTTTGGTGCTGACCGTTCTCTTTGCATTTATCGGAACGCTCGGAGGGTTCGGTTTCTTGATAGTTACCGACCTAAGGGGGGAATCTGGGGACATCATCCTCCATTCGGGGCCGACATAAGTAAGCTGCCCGCGGAATTCTTACCCAGCAGCCTTTCGAATCGAAGATCCGCAGATCCCGCGACTGACGAGGAAATTCGGCTGGCAAATGGATGAAAAGGAGAATGTTTCTTTCTGCCTTCTGTGTCCGTTTTCAGGTGTGAGGTTTTCCGTCCTTCCCACGTTTCTTTGCCGATTTGATGAATCGACCGAAGGCTTTGTCCTTTTTTCGTCTGTCCAGATAGGACATCTCGTAGTACTCTGACTCCTTCTTGAGCTTGAGATAGTTGGCATAACGATCTTGAGGCAATTCCCCTTTTTCCACGGCGGCTCGGACGGCACAGCCGGGCTCGTGTTCGTGACTGCAATCGGCGTAGCGACATTGGGCGGAAAGCACGGCAAATTCCTCGAAACCTATGGTGACCCCCGCGCCGGCACCTACAAGGCCCAGTTCGCGCATACCTGGTGTATCAATCAACAGTGCCCCTTGGCTCAGAACGATGAGTTGTCGGCGTGAGGTCGTATGGGTGCCTTCTCCGGTGCTGCTGACGGCCTTGGTTTCAAAGGCCTCCTGGCCGATGAGACGGTTGATGAGAGTCGTCTTCCCTACCCCCGAGGAACCCAGTAGACAGTAGGTCTTTCCCGCAGAGAGCGTCTGTTGAAACTCCTCCAACCCGATGCCCGTGACATTGCTGAGTGCCATCACTCTGGCTTTGGTGACAGCGCGGATGAGCGCCAGCTTCTGCTCCAATTCCTCCGGGGGGATCAAGTCCGTCTTCGTGAGGAGGACCCTCGGTTCCACCTGTCCGTCCAGGGCCATGATCAGGTATCGATCCAACCGACTGGGATTGAAGTCAAAAGGGCAGGATTGAACAATGAAAGCGGTATCGATGTTGGCGGCAATCATCTGGAAATCGATGTTTTTGCCCGGGGTCTTGCGCCGCAAGAACGTCTTGCGCGGAAACACCTGGTGGATGATCGCGGCGGTGTCATGGTTGTAATAGTGCGCGGTCACCCAATCTCCGACACAGGGCAGGTCGACGGGACTCTCAATCTGGTAAGTAAGCTTCCCTGACAGCTCCGCGGGGACTTCTCTCAATTCATCTTTGATGAGGTAGGAACCGCGATCCACGGCGGATATGCGCGCCAAGCCGCAACCCTCCAGGCGTAACTCCGGGGTATGCGCTTCCAACCATTGGTCGAAACCCAAATCACTTAATTTCATAGAGTCGTATCACCGAACAATGTGTAGCCGACATTTCCCATAGGACCTGCACCCGGCGCCAGCGCCGTCGTCCTCATGTACAAGTATGCCGCCATTTGCACCAAGAATTGGGGGTCACAAGAATTGGGGGTCACGTCTTCATTATTCATTATTCTGCAGCGTATGTCGCAGGCGGTCCAAGTCCTTGGCGAGTTGGCGATCCTTGGCCGCGTGACGCAGGATCGCGCGGCAGCGCATCGTCACCGCCGGGCCGCCGATGCCGCCGAAACCGTGTCCGACGTCCCGGCAGCGCAGGCCGCTGAACTCCCGAGCCAGACAAATCGCCACATCCCGGGGGTGATTGCGCTTGCCGCCCGGCGAGAGAATCGTCTCCGGCGCCACGTTGTAGTGCGCGGTCACCGCCTGCACAATCCTTGGCACCGAGAGGCGCGCGTGCAGGACCCTGAGAGCCGGGATTTCCGGGTCGGCGCTGCGTCGGGAGAGAAAGGTGTTCTTCACCCA